>JAFYLS010000049.1 GCA_017550035.1 Clostridia bacterium | reverse complement strand
GGAAGAAAAGAAGGAAGAAAAGTAATTTCCTCTCCCGTCTCAACAACCGGAGCTCATTGGCTCCGGTTGTTTTTGATTGAATATGCTGCAGGTGTCTCGTTGACATGCATTCCTGCGGACAGTATAATAAAGACACGAAGAACACGAATACATAATGAACAGGAGAATGAACATGCTGCAGGAGCGGTGTACCCGTTTGCATATTGACATAAACGATGTGAGTTCTTTGTCACCTTATATCTTCGGGCATAATCTGGAGCATACCCGTGCCAGCGTATCCGGCGGGCTCAGTGCACAGATGCTGCGCAATCGTAAGTTTGCCGGACGCCCAGGTGCACGTACCGGTGTTGCTGCGGACTGGTTTGGGATTGGAGACAGGACCTATTTTTGTACGGACCGGGATCCCTATGTGCGGCACTTTAAGGAAAACGGTATGTGGCGGCGCAATGAAACCAATGCGCAGACTGTGCAAAATCCCGTACAGGGACAACTGGCGGGTATTGCTCAGGGGAATCTGTTCTTGCAAAAAGGGCATGTGTATGAAACGGCTGTGGTTGCTAAGTGTAGCAGGGATACGACCTTGCTGGTGACATTGACAGACCTTGGCAGTGGCAAAGTGTATGCGGAACATGCTTTCGATTTGAAGGTGGGTGAATGGCAGCGCTGCGAATGCAAGCTTATATCCTGTGCCGATGATCCGGAGGGATGCATCAGCCTTACGTTTGTGGATCAGGTATCTGTGATTTTCGGCGCAGTATCCATGCTGCCGGAAGGCCATTTCCATGGTATGCGGCGGGATGTGGTGGACCGGTTGAAGGAACTGGGTGTCAGTTTGCTGCGATGGCCAGGTGGAAATTTTGCTGGTGAATACCGCTGGCAGGATATGTTTTTACCGGTGGATATGCGTGCGCCTTTGCAGGCATATACGGAAGATGAAACGCAGCCCTATACCCATGGTTACGATATGCATGAAATCGACACGGATACCTTTATTGCTTTGTGCAGAGAAATAGGGGCTGAGCCGTACATCACGCTGAATCCTGCATGGGATACTGTTGAAGAGTGTGCTGCCTGGGTGGAATACTGCAATGGTTCTGCGGATACGCCCTACGGCCGTCTTCGCGCCCAGCGCGGGCATAAAGAACCCTATCAGGTAAAAAGATGGTCTTTGGGCAACGAATTTGGGTATGGACATATGGAAGGCCCCATGAGTCCGGAAGAATATGTGAAGCATTGTATGCCGGTAGCGAAAGCCATGCTCCGGGTAACGCCGGAGTTGGAAATCTGCAGCGCCGGTCCTTACAGTTATGAGGATCGCATGCTGCACTGGATTGAAAACTCTGCCAAAGCGTTTGCGCCGGAAGCCTCTTATGTGTCCTTTCACACCTATCAGAATCTGACCTATGACTTTACAAGTCCGGAAAGCATAAAACGCATTTATGGAGAAGCGTGGGAAGCGGCTCAAAAGAACCGGGAACATCTGAAACTGCTTCGTAAGCATTTGCCGGATTCGATTCATATTTCCTATGATGAATGGAATCTGTGGGCTGCATGGTTCCGCAAATCCTGTACGGTGGAAGGTATGTTTACAGCCAGAATGATCCACATGCTGCTTGAAAACTGCGACCGTCTTCATGCGCCCGTGGTCTGTTACTTCCAGCCTGTTGGTGAGGGCGCTGTGGACGTATATCCCGATCATGCTGCGCTTTCTGCCAACGGGCAGGTATTCTCTCTGCTGTGCGCACATCGCAATGCGCAGCGCTGCCGTGTGGACGGAGCGGGTGAAGAGGAAGCGTTTGCGTCGCTGAAAGAAAACGTGTTGTCTGTATCTCTGATCAATCCGGACTTTGATCGAGAGAAGACCTATTGTATAGATCAATGCGGTCAGATATTGTCTGCCAAGGCATTGTTGGCGTCGGACCTGCTGCCGGGGTCACGGTTTGATGAGATGGATTTGCAGCCGGAAGCAACGGAGAAAACGTTGTGTGTTACGCTGCCTCCCCGCAGTGTGGGTCTTGTGCAATTTGCGCTTATGTGACGATACATAGCGTCACATAAAGAGGAAGCTCTGGTGTACATACCAGAGCTTCCTTTGTGATTATATGTGATGTGACTTTCAGTGTGTACCTCAGATGTTGAGCAGGTCGCTGTATTCCTTCAGCGCGCCGTCGGTTTCGTGGGCCAGCACCTTCTTGGCCAGCACCTTACCCAGCTGCACGCCTTCCTGGTCGAAGCTGTTCAGGTTCCATACAAAGCCCTGGAACATGACCTTGTTTTCGAAGTGAGCCAGCAGAGCGCCCAGCGCGGCGGGAGTCAGCTGTTTGCCGATGATGATGCTGGAGGGGCGGCCGCCTTCGAAGTTCTTGTTCTTGTCTTCATCGCTCTTGCCGCAGGCAAAGGCCATGATCTGAGCAGCCACGTTGGCGCACAGCTTCTGCTGGCTGGTGCTGCCCTGAATGACTACGTCAGAACCCATCTGGTTGTTCTTGAAACCAACGAACTGCAGCGGGATGATGTCGGTGCCCTGGTGCAGCAGCTGATAGAAGGAATGCTGACCGTTGGTGCCGGGTTCACCGAAGATGACGGGACCGGTCAGGTAGTTGACGGGTTCGCCGAAACGATTAACGGATTTGCCGTTGGATTCCATGTCCAGCTGCTGGAGATGAGCGGGGAAGCGGCTCAGCGCCTGAGAGTAGGGGAGAACGGCGGTGGTGGGATAACCCAGCACGTTGCGTTCGTACACACCGATCAGAGCGTCCAGCATAGCGGGGTTCTTGAGGAGATCTTCGTTCTTGGCAGTGGCATCGGCTTCAGCAGCGCCCTGCAGGAACTGGTCAAACACTTCGGGGCCAAATGCCAGAGACAGCACAGCGCCGCCCACGGCAGAAGTGGAGGAATAGCGGCCGCCAATGTAATCGTCCATGAAGAAGGCGGCCAGATAGTCGCTGCTGCTGGCCAGAGGAGAAGTTTCGCTGGTCACGGCGATCATGTGCTTGGAAGCATCCAGACCGGCCTTCTGCAGAGCATCCTTCACGAAGGATTCGTTGGTCAGGGTTTCCAGCGTGGTGCCGGACTTGCTGACCAGAACGAACAGGGAGTGGGCCACGTCGATCTTGCTCAGCACGCCGGCCGCGTCGTCGGGGTCCACATTGCTGATGAATTCAGCGTGCATCTTCTTGGTGTTGTTGGCCTTGGCCCAGTTTTCCATGGCCAGATACATGGCGCGGGGGCCCAGGTCGCTGCCGCCGATGCCGATCTGCACCACGGTGGTGAACTTTTCACCGGCAGCATTGGTGATTTCGCCGGCATGCACCTTGTTGGCGAAGGCACGGACCTTTTCCTGCTGCTCCATGTAGAAAGCGCGCTTGTCTACGCCGTCTGCCACGACCTTTCCGCCCAGCTGGCCGCGAGTCAGCTGATGGAGCACCAGGCGCTTTTCGCCGGTGTTGATTACGGCACCGTTGTAGAGTTCGGCATATTTTTCGGTGAGCTGGGCTTCCTTGGCCAGATCAGCCAGTGCGGCGAGAATCTTATCGTCGATGGGGCGTGCGGCATAGTTGAAGTCGCAGTCAGCGCCCATGGGAACGGTGTACTTCTTTACGCGTTCTGCGCCGTTTTCGCCGGCCATGGCCTGAGCCAGATTCAGCTTTTCCGCCTGCTTGAGCGCTTCAAAGGAAGCGAGGGTATCCAGATTCTTCCAATTGACCATTGTGGGTAGCCTCCCTGTATATAAATTGAGTGAATACACATTCTGCTTATGATTATACTACGTTCAATGGATAAATACAAGAACAGCGATATGGTTATTAAGCAATTAAATAAGAAAAAGGCTTTTGCCTTGAAAGCAAAAGCCTTGTAAAAACAAATTAGCGCTTGGAGAACTGGGGGGCACGACGAGCGGCCTTCAGACCGTACTTCTTACGTTCCTTCATACGAGGATCGCGAGTGAGGAAGCCAGCCTTCTTCAGTTCGGGACGCAGTTCGGGGTTCAGCTTGCACAGGGCGCGGCTGATACCATGGCGGATAGCGCCGGCCTGGCCGGTCAGACCGCCACCGGTCACGTTAACCATCACGTCGAAGCCGTTCACGTTGGTCAGAACGAGGGGCTGACGCACGGTCATCTTCAGGGTTTCCAGACCAAAGTAGTTATCCAGGTCACGATGATTGACCACGATTTTGCCATCGCCGGGTACCAGACGGACGCGGGCGACCGCCGACTTGCGGCGACCAACGGCATTGAAATCAGACATGTTTATATCTCCTTCCGCGTTCCTTACTTAATCAGTTCCAGCACTTCGGGCTGCTGAGCGGCATGCTCATGCTCGGCGCCGGCGTACACGCGCAGTTTCTTGGCCATCTGACGGCCCAGGGGGCCCTTGGGCAGCATGCCCACGATCGCCTTTTCCACGGCGAATTCGGGCTTGGTGCTCATCAGGTGACGATACTTAACTTCCTTCAGACCGCCGGGATGGCCGGTATGACGGTAGTAATACTTCTGATCCAGCTTCTTACCGGTCAGGATGACCTTGGAAGCGTTAATGATGATCACATGATCACCGGTGTCCACGTGGGGAGTATAGATGGGCTTGTGCTTACCGCGCAGGATGTTGGCCACCTGGCTGGCAAGACGACCAAGCACCATGCCGTTAGCATCAACGACATACCACTTGCGCTCAATTTCCTGAGCCTTCGCCATATAGGTATTCAAGTTGGTTTCCTCCTTGAAGAATGTAAACTTGATAATGGGGTGTTGTTTGCAGTTCATGATGGTCGCATGTTCTGCGGTGAACAATAGTCCCGGGGCAAGCGGAGCCTATTGATGCGTCAAACATTATAAACGATTAAGCTTTCAATGTCAATAGCAGAAGCAGAAGAAAATAACAATATTTTGCCTGTTTTAAGCAGAAAAATGCTTTTTCATACTAAATACGGGCGCCTTTGGAAGGCGCCCGTTTGAAACAACGAATAGAAGCGGAATCAGAGGAGATTGCCGACCTGACGGGGGGCGGGACACTGGGGGCTGGAGCAGAAACGGGTGGCATAATCCTTACCGATCAACGCACCGTTGGCAATGGCCAGCGCTTCGTAGTAACGCAGATACTTGAAGCTGGTGGAATGTTCGGCCAGCCACAGTTTCTTGATGTTTTCTTTCCACAGGGGGAATGCTTCGGTCACATCATAATAGAAGTAAGGATTGAAGCCTTCGGCGTCTTCCCAGTTTTCAGCGCACATGAAGCCGCCGATGCGGGCAGGTGCATGGGGCAGGGGATAGGTGGGAAGGGAAGCGTAGAAAATAGCATCTTCCGTGATCTTATGGGCAGCAATATGATCGCGGTGGATGGAATTGCGCCAGTGATAGAGCACGGCATTCACTTCGTTTTCGCGCATGATGTTGGCCAGCTGGATGGCAGCGTCATGGGTATACTGCAGTTCGCCGTCCAGGGTGTCCAGCACGATGCTCTTGCCGCCCAGGCCCTTGGCAAATTCGGCAGCAGCTGCGATATTCTGAGGACGGAATTCTTCGGGGGTCATACCCTTGGGGGTACCCTTTTCGCCGGCGGTCAGGTCAACGATGATGATTTTGTCACCGGCCATAGCGTGCTTGGCCAGCAGCATGCCGCAGGTGAGCTGGGCGTCGCCGGTATGGGCGCCAACGGCCATAATGGTCTTGCTCATGTCAGATTACTTCCTTTCAATTAATATGTAATGTGTAAATGTTTCAAAAGATTACAGGGTTCACAGCGGCTTGCTCATATAGGAGAAGGTGCGCACTACGTCAAAGCCGGCACGGCGGTATACTTTCTGCGCCCAGTTTTCTTCGCCGGTGAACAGGGTGGAGAAGTCCGCGCCGACTTTGATGAACTCCTGCATCAAAAGGTTGAAAAGCACGCTGGCAATGCCGCGGCCTTCAAACTCGGGATCGGTGCAGATACCGGTAAACCAGCCGCGGCCGCTTTCCTGACGGTCCACAGGACCGGTAAAACCTACGATGTAGCCGTCTTTGGTGGTGGCGGTCAGGATGGGACGGGGGTTTTCCTTGGCGGTTTCGTCCTGCAGCACTTTGCGCCAGTATTCGCTGCCTACGCGGGTGCACATGCGGTCAAAGTCGTACTTCAAAGATACGTCGTACAGACCGGTTTCAATGCCCTGTTCGCGCAGTGCCTGCTGCTTTTCCTTGACAAAGGCGGGTTCCTGATAGTCGGCAAGCTTCAGATACATGGCCACTTCGCGCACGGTATCTTCAAAGCCCTGAGCCAAAAGGAAGGGATAGCCTTCGCATTCCTTATCTACGCCGGGCACGTTGTTGTGGTCGTGGCCGGGGGTGTTGGGGATACGCCATTCCATATCAATGGGGCTGAGGCTGGTCATGGCAATCTTCTGCTTGCCTGCTGCGCGGAAAGCATCTTCTAGAGCAGACATCAGCTGTTTGCCCACGCCATTGCGGCGGTGTGCTTTTTCTACGAAGATAACGACCAGGTAGCCGGGCGTATTTTCGTGGGTCTGCTTGGGCAGGAAGGTCTTCTGGCATACACCCACCACAAAACCAATGACCTGATCGTCCTTTTCGGCTACAAAGGTGTAGGGCTTTACTTCGTGGGGAATCTCAAAGATGCGCTTGTTCAGATACTCTTCACTGGCGGGATAAAACACCACTTCATTGGCATCCACGCTTTCGTTCCAGATGCGGACGAGCGCGGGCAGATCCTGATCCTGATAAAGACGGATGTTGTAGGACATGATAAAGCAATCCTTTCTGAACTAAATTACAGGCGGTAGAGGAAGTACTGGGAACGTTCCTTCATGAAATCGCTCAGGTCATAGGCAAAATACTTGTTCAGTTCGGCTGTGTTCATGCCGCCGCGGCGATAAAGATCCGTGCCCAGCAGATGATCCAGATGGCTGGTGCTGTTGAGCACCGTGCCAAGCAGGAATTCAAAATGCTCGGGGTGCAGCGCACGGATTTCATCCAGCAGGGAAAGACCGGCGGTAAAGGCATCGAAGTTGGCGGCATCGATGATGTGCAGCTGTACGCCGCGGCAAAGTTCGCCGGCATGCTTGCTCATGGTGGGAGAGAAGGTGCATTCGCGGTAATGGACACCGGGAATCTTCTTCTGGTTCATGCGTTTGGCCAGTTCAAAACTGTTGATCCAGGGCGCGCCGACAATCTGGAAGGGCAGAGGCGTGCCGCGTCCTTCGGAAAGATTGGTGCCTTCAAACACACAGGTGCCGATATAGCACAGTGCAGATTCAAAGCAGTTGATGTTGGGGGAGGGAGCCACCCACGGCACGGCTACATCCGGCAGGATGAATTCGCGGTACCAGCCCTTAAGGGGTGCAACGGTCAGATCCAGATCCAGATCCAGATGGTGCTTGACCCACAGCGCATATTCGCCGATGGTCAGACCGTAGCGGGTGGGGATTGCGTATTCGCCAACAAAGGAGTGGAAGCGTTCATCCAGCATGGTGCCTTCCACCTTCAGACCGCCGATGGGATTGATGCGGTCCAGCACCAGCACGCTTTTGCCGTAGCGGGCGCATTCTTCCATGGCGTAGGAGAGGGAGTACAGATAGGTATAGAAGCGAGCGCCCACATCCTGCATGTCAAATACGAAAACGTCAAACATATTGAGCATTTCAGGGGTCAGGCGGCCGGAACCGCCGTAACAGCTGAATATAGGTACGCCGGTACGCTCATCCACCGTGGTATCTACATGTTCACCGGCCTGGATGGCGCCGCGGATGCCGTGCTCGCATGCAAAGAGCGCGGTCAGATTATAATCCCGGGAAATCAGATCGATTGCGGAATTGAAATTAAGATCGATGCCGGTGTGATTGGTCATCAGACCAATTCTGCGGCCTTTTAGCAGATGGTCGTAGTTTTTCAGCTGATCCAGACCACTGAGCACACGCGCTTTGTTCATGGTAATAACGCTCCTTATCGGTAAATGGGGGGTAATATACGTTTGTGATTATGGATATGGTACCACAGAATCTGCGGTTTGTAAATGCTGATGGAGAATTGTATCAATATTTTCATTGGAATGTACAATAAAATGGAAATTTCGCGAATGACCTGCTCATCATGGGTTTAGCGGATACATTTTTCTTTCCTATTTCAGGGCAGACCCTTGTCAAGAAAAGGAAAAAAGGATATAATACATTGATAATCGGCAATTATGCCTATCGCGCCTGCACTTAAATGTCAGGCAGCTTAAGAAGGGGGTTCCTATGATGGAAAATGAAGTTGTTGTACGCACCAATTTTATCTGGGATGCTATTGATCAGGATTTGGAGAAGGAACGCTACCAGCAGGTGCACACGCGTTTTCCTCCTGAACCCAACGGATATATGCACATCGGCCATTGTAAGGCGCTGATCACCGACTTTCTGACGGCAGAAAAGTACGGCGGCCTTTGCAATCTTCGCTTTGACGACACCAACCCCGCAAAGGAAGATACCGAATATGTGGAAGCCATCAAGCGTGATATCAAGTGGCTGGGCTTTGACTGGACCGGCGGCCTTTACTATGCTTCCGATTACTATGACAAGTGCTACGAGATTGCTGAAGACTGGATCAAGCGGGGCCTTGCCTATGTGGACGAGCTGAGCAAGGATGAAATGCGCGAATACCGCGGCACGCTGACCAAGCCCGGCAAGGATTCTCCCTGGCGCAACCGCCCCTGGGAAGAATCTCTGGATCTGTTCCGCCGCATGAAGAACGGCGAATTTGCAGAGGGTCAGTACACCCTGCGCGCCAAGATCGATATGGCTTCTCCCAATATCGTCATGCGCGACCCTGCCATGTACCGCATTCTGTACAAGGAACACTGGCGCACCGGCAAAAAGTGGTGCATCTATCCCATGTACGATTTTGCCCATCCCATCGGCGATGCGCTGGAAGGCATCAGCCACAGCCTGTGCTCTCTGGAATATGAAATTCACCGTCCCCTGTATGACTGGGTGGTGGAACATAGCCAGAACATGCTGCCCGCCAAGCCCCGCCAGATCGAGTTTGCCCGTCTGAATCTGACCCAGACTGTTATGTCCAAGCGCAAGCTGCGTGCCCTGGTGGAAGGCAAGTTTGTGCGCGGCTGGGACGATCCCCGCATGCCTACCCTCAGCGCTCTGCGCCGCCGCGGTTACACCGCTGCCGCCGTTCGCGATTTCATCAGCCGCGTAGGCGTTGCCAAGGCGGACTCCACTGTGGATTACGCGCTGCTGGAGGCCTGCGTGCGCGATGACCTGGGCGTGAACGCTGCCCGAGCCATGGCCGTACTCAATCCTGTCAAGGTGGTTCTGACCAACTGGCCCGAAAACGAAACCAAGACGCTGGTGATGGAAAACCATCCCGATCATCCCGAAATGGGTACCCACGAAGTGACTTTCGGCCGCGAGATCTATATCGATGCCGAAGACTTTATGGAAGTTCCTGCCAAAAAGTTCCAGCGTATGTATCCCGGCTTTGAAGTTCGTCTC
>JAFYLS010000048.1 GCA_017550035.1 Clostridia bacterium | reverse complement strand
GACTGTTATCTGAATGTGAGGATACTGTACGGATATTTCATCCAACGTGCGCTTTACAAGGAAATCAAAATGCCCCTGATTGCCTATGTAAAACCGATTTGCACCCCGATGCTCGATCAGGTGCGCTAAAACTTTTCGTAATGTTGGAAGCAGGCTTTCTGAAGCATCGTGATGTCCAAAGAAAGTTACAGTCACGTTTCTCACCTCATATATAGTATACTTGAAATAAGTATACTTTGGCAATTGTGCCGCAAAATAATCTTAAAATATACTTGATTTAAGATGTTTGGCGGTGATGAGATGAGAAACAAGAGCAACAAGCATTTGGGTATCGAAGTCGATCCCGAACTGCATGGGAAATTGCACTACATTGCCAGATATGAAGGACGCTCTGCAAACGGACAGATTCTGTATTTGATTCGGCAGTGTATCCGGGAATTTGAACAGGAAAACGGAACGATTTTGCTGGAAAACGGTGACGAAGAAAAGAGACCGTAAAAAACGGTCTCTTTTTATTTACGGCAGGATGGTAACGCGTGTGCCTTCGGGGCACAGGTCATAGAGGGTTTGCGCGTCACAATCGCCAAGGGCAATGCAGCCGGCAGTCCAGTCGCTTTCCGTGCCGCCTGCGTGGATGTAAATTTCGCCGCCCATGAAGCTGCCCCACGGGGGACGGGTTTTATTCTTTTCTGCGCTTTGAATGAGGGAGAAAAGATGCGCATCTGCGCCGGAAAGCAGGGCGTCCTGCGTATTGGGATAGCTGATGCCCAGCGACGGGCCGTATTTCCCCATCTTTTTCAGGCATACGTAGTATTCGCCTTCCGGGGTTTTGCCGTCGCCTTCCTTTTCCTTGCGCCCGACGGGACACTTGCCCAGTGCAATGGGAAAGCAAAGTGTGCCGCCGTCCGACACAAAAGTCAGACGGCGGGCGTTTTTTTCGATCAGAATATGCATGATGGAAAAGCAGCGTTCCTTACTTGTACAGTTCGTTGTAGATGGAAGAAAGCAGCGCCAGGGTGCTGTCGCAGGAGTGCTCCCAGTACATGATGCCAAGCAGGCCCTTTTCCTTCAGATACTGCACCTTGTAGGGCAGCGCTTCGGGGTCTTCGTAGCTCAGCAGCGTTTCGCCGTTGAACAGGTAGCAGGCCTTGGCCTTGTCATCCCAGTAGCGGGTGAAGCCGTCCTTGTTGATGAATTTTTCCAGCAGCACGTCGTAGTGGCCGCCGCCCAGACCGTTGGTCTTGGCGATCTGCATCAGGCCGTTCTGCTTGTTGGGCACGCCGTCCCAGCGGCGGGCATAGAAGGCTGCGCCGATGACCAGCTTTTCGTAGGGCACGCCGGCATCGTGGAACATTTCCACCACGGCATGGGTGTTCTTTACACCGCCTTCGTCATATTCGCCGGCGTAAAGGGAAGCATGGTGGCAGGCTTCGGGGTCAAAGCCGCTGCGCAGGTCATAGGTCATCAGCTGCACGTAGTCGCAGATCTGGCCCACCTTGTCCATTTCGGTGTCGCGGACAAAGTAATCGCCGCCGCCGGCAGCAATGGATACGATGCGGTCGCCCGCCACGCGGCGAAGCTCGCTCATCAGGTGAGTGAAGTTTTCCTTATCGCGGGGATCATAGTCAATTTCGGCCAGGGGGCTGCAGGGATATTCCCAGTCAATGTCCACGCCGTCCAGTTCATATTCATCCAGCGCCTTGCCCACGGATTCGGCAAAGTCGCGGCGGCCCTTTTCGGTCATGGCCATGTTGCTGAAACCGCCTGCGCCCCAGCCGCCGATGGAAAGCACGAACTTCAGCTTGGGATTGAGCTTCTTCACGCGGGCCATTTCTTCCTTCAGGCAGTCTTCCCACTGTTCCATGCTGAGCAGACCGTTGCGGATGAGGCCAAAGGCCAGGTTCACATGGGTGAGCATGTTGGCGTCCTTTTCGGTCATCATTTTCAGACCTCTGGGGACGGCGTAACCGAGCAGAATATGTTCCATAATAATAAACGCTCCTTTGTGAAGTTTTGTTCTGATATTTACATCATAGGGGGAGAGTGTAACTTTGTCAAGCGGAAAAGATGCGGCAAAAAAACAAAAAATTTGTTTTTTGACGGGTACAAACAGGGGGAAATGTGCTATAATGGACAAGGTTTTTGTTTTTTTGACATTCTGACGGGAGGCGCGAACATGAAGATCGGCTTTGATCATGACAAGTATGCACAGCTGCAGTCCGAGCATATTTTGAAGCGTATCAACGACTTTGGCGGCAAACTGTACCTGGAACTGGGCGGCAAGCTGTTTGATGACAACCACGCATCCCGTGTGCTGCCCGGGTTCCGTCCGGACAGCAAGGTTTCCATGCTGCTCAAGATGCGTGATCAGGCAGAACTGCTCATCATCATCAGTGCGGACGATATTGAAAAGAGCAAGGTGCGCGGAGACCTGGGCATTACCTATGATGCGGATGTTCTGCGCCTGATTGACGCATTCCGCGCCATTGGGCTGTATGTGGGCAGCGTGGTTTTGACCAAGTTTGCTGCGCAGCGTGCCTGCAT
Organism: Clostridia bacterium; assembly: GCA_017550035.1. Taxonomy (GTDB): domain Bacteria; phylum Bacillota; class Clostridia; order Christensenellales; family Aristaeellaceae; genus SVGT01. The sequence continues at coordinate 18,923 of JAFYLS010000048.1, read as the reverse complement.
CAACTTCCAGAAGCGTCTGGAATCCCTGGGCATCAAGGTGTACCGCCATTTCCCCATCGAGGGTTATCCCTACGATGTGCAGCACATCGTCAGCGATGACGGTTTTGGCATGAACGAATATATCGAAACCACCCGTCCGCTGGTGCTGGTCACGGCGCCCGGCCCAGGCAGCGGCAAAATGGCCGTGTGTCTGAGCCAGCTCTATCAGGAGCACAAGCGGGGCGTGAAGGCGGGCTATGCAAAGTTTGAAACTTTCCCCATCTGGAATCTGCCCCTCAAGCATCCGGTGAACATGGCGTACGAAGCAGCCACTGCAGATCTTTCCGATGTGAACATGATCGACCCCTTCCATCTGGAGGCTTACGGCCAGACTACGGTGAACTACAACCGCGATATTGAAATTTTCCCTGTTTTGAACGCCCTGTTCAAGCAGGTGATGGGCTATTCTCCCTATAAATCTCCCACGGATATGGGCGTGAACATGGTAGGCAACTGCATCTGCGATGACGAAGCCTGCCGGGAAGCCGCCTGTCAGGAGATCATCCGCCGTTATTATGCTGCCCGCTGCAACCTTTTGCAGGGCAAGGGTTCTCAGGCGGAAGTGGACAAGATCAGCCTGCTCATGCAGCAATTGGACCTGACGGATGAAAGCCGCGCACCGATCCGGTGTGCCCGCACCCGCGCATCCGAAACGGGCGCGCCTGCGCTGGCCATTGAACTGCCTACCGGCGAAATTGTTACGGGCAAAACCAGCAATCTGCTGGGCCCTTCCGCTGCGGCGCTGCTGAATGCGGTGAAGAAGCTGGGCGGCATGGACGATGCACTGCACCTCATTTCGCCCACCGTCATCGAGCCTATTCAGAGCCTTAAGTGCGATTATCTGGGCAACAACAATCCCCGTCTGCATACGGATGAAGTGCTGCTGGCGCTGTCCATCTGCGCGGCGACGGACGAGAACGCCCGCAAAGCCATGCTGCAGCTGCCCCGCCTGAAGGAATGTCAGGCGCATTCCACCGTGATTCTCCCGCAGGTGGATGACAATGTGTTCCGCCGTCTGGGCGTGCACGTCACCTGCGATCCGCAGTACCAGGTGAAAAAGCTGTATCATAAATAAGCGGCTCATTCATGAAACCGGCGATGTACTCGCCGGTTTTTGCTGTTCAAAGGCAGCACAAAACCGCATATAGCGTTGTGCTGATGAGGGCATGAATGATCCTGTACAGGAACAGCCTGCTTAATCCCACGCCGCCTTTTTGCCAGAAGGCGGCGTTTTGCATGAGGATGGAAAGCCCGCCGAAGGACGCAAAATATACGCAGAGCAGACTTTGATGGGGGAGTGCGCTGCTTTTCAGTGTCTGCAAGCCGCCGGTGATTTCGGTCAGCAGATGGAGCAGGGTAAGTGCGGTGTCGGGCAGAAAGGGCAATGCACATTTTATCATTTCCAGCAGTACGCCCGAAAACACCATGCAGCCGCATACGATCAGCAGGCTTTTGCCTGCTTCTATGGCTGCTGCTGCAAGGGACAGCGGCTGTCTGGTTGCAGGCATCTGCCCCGCCAGTCCCTTTTTTTTCGGGATGAACAGGCAGGCGAGGGCGGCGCCTGCAAGGTGGCAGATAAGCAGCGGAATCCCGCTGGGTAATTCCATGATGCCGGGGACGGCGGAAAGCAGAAACATGGGGCTGAGCGTACCGGTCAAGGCGGCAAAACGGCGTTTTGCGGGCATATCCAGCGGCAGGGAAGCGCACAGCCTGCTGCCGCCCGGAGAGCCGCTGAGCAGCGAAAGCAGGGCGTATAATTCCTTTCTTGCAGGCATCCGGGAGGAAAGCAGCAGCAGTACCATCATCATGGGAAAAAGCGAAGGAGCCACACGGCGGCTAAAGAGCGTCAGCGCATTCTCTGCCGCCGCGAAGGCTTCTCGGGGGAAAATGAGAATGGTCCCTGTCAGCGCACCAAGCAGTGCTGAGAATGCCCGCTGCATACCTGAATGCTCCTTTTTTACAGAATGTGCCATGAATTTGCCACGGCTGCAGTCTTTTCAATTTGCTGCTTTGGGCGTATAATGGAAACTGGAAATATGTATGTGCAGAAAATGCAAGGTGAGGCGCTTAAGCGCCGTTATATATCGGAAAGGGGTGCGGCGGTGAAACGGTTGGTATGTGTGCTGATGATGCTTGTGCTGCTGCTGAGCGGCGGGCAGGCGGAGTTTGCGCCCCTGTTTGGTTCGCTGAATCAATATGTGGAAGAAGGCGGCGCTCTGCTGTGGCAAATGTCCGTGCAGGTGCATGAGCTGCCCAACGCCAGTGAAGCTGCCATGGAAGCGCTGGGACGGCTGACGGAGAATATGTCCGTTTCCTTCATGACCCGGGGCGGCGATGTGCAGGAAAGCGCCATGGGCATTTATGATGGCGCCGAAAACGTGCTGGATATCAGGACCCAAACGGATGCTCGGGAAACCCGCGTGCAGTGGGGAAATGAAATTTACGTAACGGACAGAGGCACCCCGGACGCCCTTCAAGTGCTCTTTGGCGAAAATCACGCTGCGCTGCCTCAGGTGAAAAAGGCCCGGGAAGCGTTGTGGGCGCAGTTTGAAGAGGTGTATGCCGTACTGGAAAAGCACGGCGGGGAAGGCGAATTTGTCAAAGCCACCACATCCATTAAGGACGTAGGCGCATCGGGCCGCTACATCCGTCATCGTCTGGACGAAGCGGCTATGAATGCCGCCTGGCAGGACATGCAGCCCCTGCTTTCCCATGTATACGCCGCGCTGGGCGTGCATATGTCTGATGCTGAGCGGCTTTCTTTTACGGGCGATACTGAGATTCACCGCATCCGCGATAAGGAAGAAAATGACTGGGGCTTTTCCGTTTCCTGCCGCTTGCTGGGTAAGGACGGAACGGCTGAAAATGTTACGCTGCTGCTGGCTTGGCGTCCTCAGCGGGGTTTTTGCATCGAATGGAAGATTGCCCGGGGCGATGATTCGGATAAGGGACAGATTTCCGTTGCCTATCCTCAGTGGACGGAAACGCAGACCACGCTGAAAACGGAAGGGAAAATTACCCGCAAGCAGGACGGCAGCAGTGAAACGTGGGAATTGTCCGGCACGATGAAACGCGCGGCTGAGGAAGCGGGAGAACACATTTCCGGCAAACTGCGCATGGAAAAGGGTAAAGAAATCTGGACGCTGGAACCGGATTTTGTTACGACCGGGACGGAAGGTTCCGGCTGTGTGAACATCAAAAAGGATATGGGAAGCGGCCGGATTGCCCGCCTGACGGTGAATCTGAAAGCTGCGCCCTGTGAAGGCATTGTATTTCATGAAGGGGAAACGGTATCCCTTCAGGACATGGAACCTTGGGAAAAAGCCTTTGTGCTCAGGAACGCACAAGAGGAATTTGCCCGGGCGCTTATAAAGTGGATGGCAAAAATACCTGCCCGGGACCGGGCGCTGATTACGCATCTGGCGGGCAGAAGCATCTGGACGGACGGAGAAACCGCGCCTGTTTTGACGCAGACGGACGCGAAGGAGGAAATGCCTGAATGAAAAAGATCGTGGCTTTGTTGATGGTGGGCTGCCTGCTCTTTAGCAGCTGCGGCGGGGCTTTGGCCTCTGCGCCCATTACGGACTATACCTTGGAAGATAAGTGGGAATTGCAGATGCAGGGCTCCGGCTTCAAGGGACAGGTCAGTTTTGCGGTGGAAGGCGATTATGCCTTTGGCATGGACGAAAGCTTGTGGCAGACGCTGCGTATGCTTTTGCCCGCTGTGACGCTGGATATCCGCAGCATGCCCCGCTCTGAAAACCGGGATACTCAGGTGCAGGTACTCATTCGGGATGAAGAAAGCGCCTATATGAAGGTGCTGACGGACGGACAGCAGTATGTGCTGCGCAGCAATCTGCTGGGTGAAGATGAATACAACTATGCGTTTGACAAGCAGTTTGACCCATCCCGCCTCTTTACCCAAGGGGACGAAGGCAAGTGGCCGGATCTGAACAAAACGCTGCTGCGCATCCTGACGGCGGATGAAGGCTGGAAGGAAAAGGCAGAGCCTATGTTCAGCGTATATACCTCCCGCATTGCCCTGTGGATGCAGGAATATATGCAAGTGAACGGTCTTGAAAACGAAGATGGATATCAGACCTATATGGGCTGCAGCATTCCCGCAGAAGATGTGAAGGTGTTCATTAAGCGTATGCTGGCAGGTCTCTTTGAAGATGAGGAAATGCTGTCGCTGCTCCGTGAGGTATTGACCAAGGACGAACAGGCGGCATACCTGGACAAGGGAAATCAGGAGATCTTCTTTATCATGCTGGATCTTCTGCCCATGGAAGGGGATGTGGAAATTCAGCGTGTGTACGATGAAAAGGGCACGCTGATTCTGGATACCATTACATTGCCCTTTGCCGAAAACAGCAGCCTTTCCCTGCTGAATATCACCGTGCAGCAGGTGGAAAACCTGCCCACCACCACGGTCAGCGGCAGTTACCGGGACGGACGCAGCTTTGAGGTAAACCTGCGCCGGGTGGATGAAGATACCTGGACGGGCAGCGTGCGCATGGATGTGGCTGCCGATGAAGAAAAGCAGCTTCCTGCCGGCGTCCGTGCTTTTGTCTTTAACTGCGCCTATGACGCGGGTGAAGAAACCTACGATCTGGAAAATGACCTTTGCCAGCACCTGAGCGATCTGAGCGTGCTGATCAAGCCTGCGGCAGAGGATACCACCGGAATCCGGGAAACCACGCTCTCCGTGCGGATGGATAAAACCAGCAAATCCAGCCGCCGCGCCGCCACCTACATCACGGTGGACGCCGCACTTACCGATCAGGAATCGGGAAGCGTGCTGGCGATGAATGTGAAATGCAATACCGCGTCCCCCTGGACGCCGGATCTGATCGCCGGTCTGGAAACGGCGCCCATCCGACTGGATGAAATGCCGCTGGATGAACAACAGGAACTGGGCCAGATGATTTCTGTGAATGCGGATGGCTGGTTCCGTGCCCAGTTGATGAAACTGATGTCTGCATTGGAGGAATAAGCGATGAAGAAGTTTTGTGCATTTTTGCTTGCTGCATGCATGCTGATGACGCTGTATCCCTGTGCGCTGATGGAAAACGTGAATGAAAATCAGGAAAGCATGCAGCTGGATACGCAGCTGCTGCTGGGCGACAGTCTGGTGGAAATGCTGCAGGTAGTTATTCCCGATCAGGATGTGATGGACGCCCTGCAGGCGGTTATCGAAAACCTGCGTGTTTCTGTGCAGGCGGATGAAAATCAGGCCTATACCCAGGTGTTCCTGAAAGACCGCTTGCTGCTGGATGGACATGTGAAGCAGGCGGACGGTGAAGCGTACATCACCACCTCTTTGCTGCCCGGTATGGCGCTGCGTGTGCCGTCTCTTGAAAAGGAACAAGCGGATGTTCAGCAGCTTGCAGAAAAACTGAAACAGGATCTTACCGCCTGGCTGGGTGAAGGCGAAATGGGGGAATATCTCATGGAGAGCGTGACCGACGTTCCCTATGACACCCATTATGCACTGAACCTTGAGGATGAGGAACTGGTGCGAATCCTGGAAGAATTTGTGCAGGGGCTGATTCCGGAAGACGAAGTGGGATTTGCGACCGTGAGTGCGGATGTATTCGTGACGGATACGCAGGAACAGTGTGATTTGTATACCCGTAAGGACGGCGCGTTCCTCCTGACGGCATTCAGCGCCGAAAGCGATGTGCGGGATGAGATCGTCTTTGCCGGCGAAAACGGTGAATATGTGTTTTCCTGGCTTGCCGGTCAGTCTGCCCAGAACACGCTGATGGAAAACCTGGATGCTGCCATGGAAAACGGCTTTGAAGAAGGCGTTTTCCTTTCGGCGGGAGAAGAAGGGGATAACTTCCATCTGGCTGGCGTGATGTATGCAGACGGCGGGGAAGTTTCCCTTCAGTACAGCCAGGAAAAATTGCTGGAGGAACTGTACGGTTCTCTGACTGCCGAAGTGTATGTGGAGGATGTGTATGTAGGTTTTGCCGGTGAATTCCGTGCAGGCGATACCACGGATGCTGCTTTCACCGTGCGTTTCCCGGAAAACGAAACGCTGTTTACCTGGAAGATGACGGGCGGCGAAGCTAAAGCTGCTATTCCGGAAATGGTGTATGATGAACTGGTGGATGTGGAAACCATGACGGCTCAGCAGGAAGAAGCTTTAACAACGCATTTGGGGATGAGTGCTGTTACGCTGCTGATTCAGGCAAGCGCTGCCATGCCCGATGAAATGGCCAAGCTGGCTTCTTACCTGATTCTGATGCAGCAGGAGCCTTCTTCTCTTGGCGTTATCGGCGGTGCAGACGGCCCCACTGCTGTTTGGATCACCGATGAAGTCAATCTGGGAGAAGGTGAAGCTTCGGAGGATTCCATGCAGGTAACTGTCAGTCAGAAACTGTCCATCAACGGGGATGCGCCTGCTGCTCCGGCTGAAAGCACGGAAGAAGCCGCGCCTGAAGCCACGCCTACGCCCCGTCCGCTCTTTGGTCAATAAGAAAAGCAAACCGTTTCCGCACAGGAAACGGTTTTTGCATGTGCCATTCTATTGACGGTAGAAGAAAAGCATGGTACACTGCCCAAAAAGAAGTACATAACAAACCACGAAGGAGTTGCCCGTGATGGAAAAAGTGAACCCATGGGGAGAACGTTTTGGCTGGTATCATTACAGCGGCGAAATCATTTTTGCGGACAATGATGATCAGTTGATGGAGGATGCGCTTCGCTATAAGGAGCAGGGCGTTACCACCGTCATCCTGTTCAGCACCCATTTCCGCTTTTCGTTCTGGGCCTATTGGAAAGAGATTGAAGAGACCATCGGCCGGGTGGTCAGGGTATTCCACAGCCTGGGCATCAAGGTGGTGGAGCATCACAGCAGTCATCTGACCCATAACCCGGTGGATGAAAAGGTGTGGGAGCATCTTTTGCGTACCGACCGCCGCAATACATACGGTCTGTTCCCCAATTTCCGGGAAACCAGTCAGGCCAATCCCATTCTTGGCGGCGCTCATCTTGACGATTTTGCTCAGATAGACGGCAGCACTGGAAAAATGTGCATCAGCAGTTATATCCACACCGAGAAGCGGGATATGACCTGGATTTACAAGCATTATAACGGCAACGCCCACTGCTTCAACCATCCCGCTTACGAGGAGGCCTATAAGGGGCACCTCAAGCGCATCATTGAGCAGGGCGTGGACGGCATGATGAACGATGACGTGCAATGGTATGGCGGCAACAACGGCTGTGCCTGCGAATACTGCCGTGCAAAGTTCAAAGCGGCTTCCGGCTATGATCTGCCCATGCCTGACGAATGGGATGATTTTATCGAAAATTACGAGGATCCCCGTTATATTGCCTGGCGCAAGTGGAAAAAGGAAAGCAGTGCGGATTTCCATTTCCGCATGGATGCGTTCTACAAATCTCTGGGATTTTCTCCTATCCGTCCTGCTTATTGTGCAGAAGTGCTGCCCTTTGACAGCACAGCGTACGGCTTTGAAGGCGCAGCAGAACTGTGGGATTTCATCTTCCAGGAATGCTGCGGCGTGATCAAGAGCTCTTTCATCTGCTTTGCCGGCGAAGCAGTACACCGCTATGCACTGGCGAAAAGGCACGGGGTGCCTTCTATGGCCATGATGTACCCGCCGGACAGGTCCGGTTTCTATGCGGGCTGGGCGCTGAGCCGCTCTTGGGGTCAGCTCTTTACCGGCGCCAATTCCTCTTTGCCTGCGCCGCTGGACGGTGATCTAAGGGTGTTTGAGGATACGCACCGGGCGTTTTACGATGCGCCGGATAAAGTCAGCGATGTGGCGTTCTATTTCAGCAAAAAGACCCGCGATCTGTGCGATGAAAATGCACCGCGCAAATTCATGCGTCCGCTGATGAGCTATATCGAAAGCGCCTATGTCAGCGGCATCGGCTGCGATATGGTGTTTGAAGAGGATACGCTGGAAGAACTGTGCAAGCGCAAGGTCATCGCCATGGTCAGCATCTGCGCGCTGGAGGACCGGGAACTGGAAAAACTCCGCGCTTATGTGCAGCAGGGCGGCACGCTGTTCATCAGCGGCGTATTTGCCCGCAAGGACGATGATTTCAAGAAGCGTAATATCAACACGGCCTTGCAGAAACTGGGCATGCAGAGCCATATTGCGGCCCGAAAAGCCAGCTGGGAGCCTGTCAGCGTGCAGTATGAGGGGAAGACGCTGCACCTGCCCAAGGCGCAGGTATACGGCGTATTTGACCGCGTAAACGGCGAAGCCTTTGCCATGGCCCGCAGCGGCGTCTGCGTGGGTGTAAAGGAGCAGGTGGGCAAGGGCCAGGTGCTGATGCTTTGCGGAGAAACGGGCGAAAATCCCATTCAGCCCGCCATCTGGCCCACCGGCAATCCCGAAGGCAGCTTTACCGACCGTTCCTTCGAGCAGGACATGAAGGCAGAAAACGGCGCGCTGCTGAAACTTTTGCTGGGTACCCGCGTTACCGTGGAAGGCGCGGAGTGCATGATTCCCACGCTGTACAAAGTGGAACAGGGTTATGCCCTGCACCTTATCAATGCCCGGGATATGTTGCCCGAAGAGGACAGTTTCGTGGCGGACAAAGCCTCCATTCCGCAGTTTGACGATACCAATCAGGATCGCGCAATGCTGCCCGCACTGACGGTGAAGGTGACGGATGTGCCTCTGGGAGACGTGAAAAAGGCAGTCTTAGTGACACCCGAGAGGAATGGGGAAGAGGAACTGCTTGCCGAACAGACGGCGGATGGCCTGATTCTTCATCTGCCTGCAGGCCGTTTCTCCGGCTACGGACTTGTCAAAATCTGCTGCTGACGAAAACAAAAAAGAGCGTTCCCGGTTGGGAACGCTCTTTTATATTTTGGGGATGCAATGAAGGGGTTGCCCCTTCATTTTCGTTCGTATCGGCCGGCTTTGCCGGTCGGGCGGGGCGATTTTGCGCATGTGAAACAGAGCAAAATCATTCCGCAGCATTGTTGAGTGAAAACGAGAGTTTTCGTTCAAAAGGTGTTTTACGCCTGACGGCCGATGGTGGCCTTGATGCGGCGCACGCCGGCGGAAGAGGATTCTTCCTTCTGGATCTTGAAGGACACCAGATCGCCGGTGTTCTGGGCATGGGGGCCGCCGCAGATTTCCTTGGAGTACTGGCCCATGGTGTACACCTTCACGCGCTCGCCGTACTTGCTTTCAAACAGGCCCATGGCGCCCTGTTCCTTGGCTTCCGCCACGGTCATTTCTTCCATGGTCACGGGAGCCTTGGCTTCGATGGCTTCGTTCACCAGTTTCTGCACTTCTTCGATTTCTTCGGCGGTCATCTTGCGGCCGAAGGTGAAGTCAAAGCGGAGACGTTCGGCGGTGATGTTGGAGCCCTTCTGGTGCACTTCGTCACCCAGCACCTTGCGCAGGGCAGCCTGCAAAAGGTGGGTGGCGGTGTGCAGGCAGGCCGTCTGCTCGCTGGCGTCGGCAAGGCCGCCCTTGAAGCGCTGTTCTGCGCCGGCATGGCTGGTTTCCTGATGCTGCTTGAAGCGCTGAGCGAAGTCGTCCTCGTCCACCTTCAGACCCTTTTCGGCAGCCAGTTCCATGGTCATTTCGATGGGGAAGCCGTAGGTATCATAGAGCTTGAAGGCGCTGCGGCCGTCCAGGGTGCTGAGGGAAGCAAGACGCGCGTTCACAGCATTGACCAGCGCTTCCTTGTCGCCGCCGTTGGCAGCTTCGATGATGGGCAGCATATCGGGGGAGGGACGCAGCTTCTTGGTCTTCACAAATTCCTGAGCCTGAGCCACCTTGTCTTCTGCGTTCAGAATGGTTTCCAAGGTGGTTTTGGTGTTGCACACGTTGTTGTAGATCTTTTCGAATTCCTTTTCGCCCTGCTTCAGGGTGCGGGCAAAGCGGTCTTCTTCCAGCTTCAGCTGTTCCAGCACGAAGGCGCTGTTCTGTTCAAGTTCGGGATACACGTCCTTGTACTGGTCGATGATGACCTTGGCGATTTCGCAGGTGAAGCCGTTTTCCATGCCCATGCCCATGGCATAGCGCACGGCGCGGCGGATGAGGCGGCGCAGCACGTAGCCCTGGTCCACATTGGAGGGGCTCACGCCGCGGGGGTCGCCCAGGATGAAGGTGGAGGTACGCATATGGTCGGCAATGATGCGGAACGCCTTGGTGTTTTCGTCATCGGCGTTGTACTTTTTGCCGGAGAGCTCTTCGATTTTGCCCAGAATGCCGGCGAACACGTCGGTTTCGTACACGCTCTTTTTGCCGGTCAGCACGCAGATGGTGCGTTCCAGACCCATGCCGGTGTCCACGTTCTTCTGCTTCAGGGGTTCGAAGGTGCCGTCTGCCTGCTTGTTATACTGCATGAACACGTCGTTCCAGATTTCCAGATAGGCGCCGCAGTCGCAGTCGGGGCCGCAAGTGGGGCCGCAGGGCTCCTTCACGATGATGAACATTTCGGTATCGGGGCCGCAGGGACCGGTGACGCCGGCGGGGCCCCACCAGTTATGCTTCTTGGGCAGGTAGAACAGGTGGTCATCCTTCACGCCGCACTGACGCCACAAATTGGCGGCTTCTTCGTCGCGGGGGCAGTCTTCGTCGCCCTCAAATACGGTGAAGGCCAGCTTTTCGGGATCGATGCCCAGGTACTTTTCGCTGGTCAGGAATTCCCAGCTCCAGGGGATCATTTCCTGCTTGAAGTAATCGCCCAGAGACCAGTTGCCCAGCATTTCGAAGAAGGTCAGGTGGCTCATATCGCCCACTTCGTCAATGTCGCCGGTGCGGATGCACTTCTGCACGTCGGTCAGGCGGGTGCCTTCGGGATGCTTCTGGCCCAGCAGATAGGGAACCAGGGGATGCATGCCGGCCGTGGTGAACAGCACGGTGGGGTCGTTTTCGGGGATGATGGAGGCGGAGGAGATGACGGCGTGGCCCTTTTCCTGGAAGAACTGGAGGAACAGGCTGCGCAGCTCCTTGGCGGTCAGCGCTTTCATGTGTTTCAGGCTCCTTTCATGAGTCGAGAGAATAGAAAAAGTGCGCCCAATCGTTTTCGAAGACGAACAGACGCACTTGTATTCGCGGTACCACTTCGATTGACAGGTACTGTTTGCAACACCTGTCCACCTCTAACCGGATAACGGACGGCTCCGGCCCGCCTTTTTCACCGGCGGACAGCTCCCCGGCGGCTTTCTCCTGTCCCGACCCGCATTGACCTTTCACCACTTGTCAACTCGCTTGGCGGCGTAAACAGGATACTCTTCCGGTTCAGCGCTTGTTTGGAATTACGGGTCTATTATATGCAATCGTGCATATTTTGTCAAGCGTCCCAGGGGGTTTTACCCCCTGGACCCCTACCAGGAGGCTGAGCCTCCTGGACCTCACATTTTCGACTAACTTGAGTGAGAGAAATACTCCGTCACCCGACCTGTATCTCGTCGTGGGACGGAGATGCGGTACTGTTCAACTTGGTCGAAAATGGGTCCGGGTACTGCCCGGCGGATCGAAGTTACTTGACGTATCCCTGCTACAGCATTGGCAGGTTGTAGCGGCTGGAAGGAAGCCGCCACGACCAAAATTGCGGGGTGCAGGGGGATCATCCCCCTGCTGGGGGAGTGGGGGGAATACCCCCGCAAAATCCGTTCAAAAGAAAAAGACACCCTCCGAACGGAAGGTGTCTGGATGACTGAAAGATTAGAGTTTGCCGGCGGCCTTGTCGCGGGCGATCAGCTTGCGGATGGCTTCGATGGCCACGTCGATAGCTTCTTCGCCGTTGAAGGTGACGTCGTTGTCAAATTCGCCCTTGGCGCGGCGTTCCTGGTTGCCCAGGCACAGATGCACGGAGGAGGCGCGGGCGCCCAGCGTGCTGGCGATGACGAACAGCGCAGCGCTTTCCATTTCGCTGGCCAGGCAGCCGCCCTGAATCCAGGCCTGCCAGTTGTTTTCCAGCATGGCGCGCACGGGCTGACGCTCGGGTTCATGCTGACCGTAGAAGGAGTCCTTGCACTGCACAACGCCCACGTGGGTGGTGTGATTCAGTTCCTTGGAGGCATCCACCAGCGCGGACAGCACTTCGTAGTCGCTGACGGCGGGGAATTCGAGGGGCATATATTCGCGGGAGGTGCCTTCGGCACGGATGGCAGCGCTGGCCACGATCACGTCGCCGGGCTTTACCTTGTACTGCATACCGCCGCAGGTGCCCACACGGATGAAGGTATCAGCGCCGATCTTGAACAGTTCTTCCACGGCGATGGCGGTGGAAGGACCGCCGATACCGGTGGAGGTTACGGATACGGGCACACCGTCCAGGGTGCCGGTGATGGTCTTGTATTCGCGGTTATAAGCCACAACGCGGGGATTGTCGAAGCGGGCGCCGATCTTTTCCACGCGGCCGGGATCGCCGGGCAGCATGACGTAACGGCCCACATCGCCTTCCTTCATCTGAATGTGGTGCATGATTTCCTTGCTCATGACTGTTACTCCTCTTCGTCGGGGATGACAATCTCAATGGCCTTGTCGTCCCAGTATTCGTCGGCATTGATCTTTCGGGAATCAAAATCGAAATATTCGATGATGGCGGGGCTGTTTTCATTGGCGCGCTCGAAGACCAGATCGAACTGCTTGAGATAATCGGTAGCAATGGTCAGATCGTCCAGCTCGCGGCAGGTCCACAGGATCAATTCATAATCCAGCTTCTGCAGCAACTTCACGGCTTCAATGAGCGGCTTGTTGGGGCGCACAATGACAGGGTAGTGGCTTTCGCACAGGGTGCCGTCAAAATCGCAGGCGATGATGGTGCGGCGTCCGTCCCGATGGGCATGTTCCCTGAGCCACTGCAGCGCTTCCTGATCGCCCTTGACGGCGCGCAGCGCCATATCGTATACGCGGGCCATTTAGATTTCCACTTCCTTGCCGGTGCGGGCGGATTCGTACAGACCGTTGAGGATCTTCTGGATCTGCAGACCGTCTTCCACGGGGGTGCGGCTTTCCTTTTCACCCTTCACCACGCGGGCGAAGTCTTCCAGCTGACGGGTGTAGCAGTCGCCTTCGCGGGAGAACAGGGTGGTTTCGGTCATGCCGGAAACTTCTTCGCGGATCAGCTTGCAGGGGTTCTTGATGAAGCCGCCCTTGCTGCCGTAGAGTTCCATGCGGTCTTCCACGTCGTCGGTGTTCAGGCTCCAGGAAGCCTGGTACATGATGCCCTTGCCGCCTTCGAAGGTGATGATGCCGTGGGTGGAATCTTCAACGGTGTAGGGTTCGTTGCCGTCGTTTTCGTAGGAAGAGTAGATTTCAACATCCTTGGGATACTTGTTTTCGATCTTCTGGTAGTTCAGAGCCTTCACGGAAACGGGCTTGGGCTTGCCCATCAGGTACCAGGCAGCGTCGATCACGTGCACGCCCAGGTCGATGAGGGGGCCGCCGCCGGACTTTTCCTTGTTGCCGAACCAGCCGGTGGGGGCGCCGCGGCGACGCAGGATTTCGGTGCGGATGAAGTACACTTCGCCCAGGTTACCGGCCTGGATATGGTCCATCATGGCGTCCACGAAGGGCTCAAAGCGGGTGCACAGGCCCATCTGGGTCTTGATGCCGGCCTTCTTGGCGGCTTCCACCATTTCCTTGCCCAGTTCCACGGACATGGTCAGGGGCTTTTCGCACACGATGTGCTTGCCGTACTGAGCGGCCAGCATGAACATGGGATGATGCTGATAGTTGGGCACAGCCAGGATCACGGCGTCGATTTCGGGGCAGGTCAGCATTTCTTCGGCGGTGTCGAAGATCTTGAACTGGTTGTCGAATTCGCCGTTCAGTTTTTCTGCATGTTCCTTGATGCGGTCGTACAGACCGTAGCATTCGATGCCTTCACCATTTTTGAGGGCCCACATATGGGCGCGGGCGATGTTGCCGCAGCCGATGACGCCAAAACGTACGTTGCTCATGAGTTTTTTCCTCCTTGAATGTTCAAACGCTTGTTGCAAGCGTAATGGTTACAGAATAACTTCCTTGCCGGTACGGGCAGATTCGTAGAGACCTTCCAGCATGCGCTGCATGACAGCACCCTGAGAGAGGGGAGCGCGGCTTTCTTCTTCACCGCGGATCACACGGCCGAAGGCTTCGTGCTGCAGGGTGAAGCAGTCCTTGTCCAGGTAATGCAGATTGGTTTCGGTCATGCCGCTTTCTTCTTCGCGGATGAACTTGAGGGGATGACGGCGCAGACCGCCCTTGGTGCCGTAGATATCCATATGGGCAATGCCGTCGCGGGGCACGTTGATGGACCAGGAGGCCTGGTACATGATGCCCTTGCCGTTTTCGAAGGTGATCAGGCCGTGAGAGGAGTCTTCCACGTTGTACACGGTGTCCTGTTCATAAGCGGCATAAATGCTTTCGGACTTGGGATAGCGGTTTCCGATCTTGTGGTAGTTCAGGGCCTTGACGGAAACAGGCTTGGGGCAGCCCATCAGATACCAGGTGGCGTCGATGTAGTGCACGCCCATGTCGATGAGGGGGCCGCCGCCGCTCTTTTCGTTGTTGCCAAACCAGCCGGTGGGGGCACCGCGGGAACGCAGGGTATCGATCTGGCCGAAGTAAGCTTCGCCGATGTTGCCGGCGTCAATATGATCCTTCATGGCTTCGATTTCACGCATAAAGCGGGTGCAGAAGCCCATCTGACCCTTGATGCCGTACTTTTCGGCAGCTTCGATCATTTCTTCGCACTGCTTTACATTCAGTGCCATGGGCTTTTCGCACAGCACGTGCTTGCCGTTCTTGGCGGCCAACAAGAACATGGGGTTATGCTGGTAGTTGGGCACAGCCAGAATCACGGCGTCGATATCCGGGCTTTCCACCATTTCCTGAGCGTCCTTGTACACACGGTACTGGTCGGGATAGTCCTTCACCATGTCCACGGCGCGTTCGTACACCTTATCGCACACGCCCACGCACTTCACGCCCTGGGCGGAGTACATGGAACCCAGATGCTCACGGGCGATGTTGCCGGCGCCAATGATGCCAAAACGAATTTCTTTCATGGGTCTTTATCTCCTTTTTTGAATGAAAATGCTTCTTTGGAATCAGCACAATCATAGCAAATACGTTTAAAAAATGATACTCAGAACGTAGTACCATACAAATTCACACCGTGCACAAAGGGCACGGTGTGAAAAAATGGGTGCATCAATCCCAGCGCGTCATGTTGTAGGCGTGCTTTTCTTCGTATACTTTGGAAATCTCTTCGGCGGTAATGCCGTAACACAGGCTGGTATCCATCAGGTACATCATCACGTCCACCATTTCCTTGATGAACTCTTTGCGGGTTTCGGGGTCATTCATGATGGCGTCATCCCCGCACTTTTTGATGATATCGATGATCTCGCCGAATTCGCCCACGCCCCAGAGCACGCTGCGGTGGCCGTTTTCGGGGATCATATCGCACCAGTGGTACTTATCCTGCAGTTCTTTCTGGATTTCCAGCATGCGCTGCATGTTGATGCTTTCCATGGTTATCACTCCTTGTGATTACACCTGTTCGTTCCACATGCCCTGATCCAGCACGTTCAGCAGGCGCTTGGCATATTTCAGGCCCTTTTCCACGGCGTAGATGCAATCTTCAATGCCTTCGAATTCCTGGATCAGATAGCCTTCGTAGCCGGCGTCCTTGAGGACCTTCAGGCACTTGTACATGGGAATGTTGCCCTGACCGGTGATGGCGCAGCGGATGTAGTCGCCGGCGCGGTTCATGTACCAGCCTTCACCGGGGAAGATGCGGTCGCCGTCCAGGATGTGTTCATCCTTCATGTGCACGTGACGCACGCGGAACTTGAGCAGGGTGACAGCCTTCTGAGGATCTTCGCCGGCGTCCACAAAGTTGGCAAAGTCGCACAGGAGACCGAAGTTTTCATGATCGACGATCTGGAACAGACGGTCCAGACGGTCAGCGGTGCACAGGGGGCCGCCGTGGTTTTCGGTGGTCAGCACGATGCCCTTTTCCTGGCAGTAGGTGGCCAGATCGCGGATGGCCTGCATCACTTCGGGGATGTAGGGATTGGCCATTTCGTAGTGGTAGATGTCGGTACGCAGCACCTTGCAGCCAAGGTAAGCGGCGCGGTCGATTTCCTTCTTCAGGTTTTCGATCTGGGTGGGGATATCGCTGAGGAAGTCGGCGGAGGTGGCCCAGGAGCAGAATGCGATGCCGGCTTCTTCGCCGGTCTTCTTCAGTTCTTCAATATCGTAGGTGTAGTTTTCGGTGATGTTGGCAAGTTCGATACCGTCAAAGCCCAGCTCGGCGGCCTTCTTGATCACGTCAACCAGAGTCATGCGGCCATCGTCCAGGTACTGGCAGAAAGAATAGCTGGAAACACCGTGTTTCATGGGTCATCCTCCTAAAACGTCGTAAATAAAGTATTTATGCCAAAGCAGCTGCGCCCAGAATGCCCGCATCGTTCTGGAAGTGGGCCTGAACCACCTGCAAAGGTGCGTAGTAATTTTTGTAGGCTTCTTCGTTCAGTACCGCATCGCGGATGGCGCCTACTACCAGTTCGCCGGCGTTGCTTAAGCCGCCGCCGATGGCGATGCGTTCGGGGTAGAAGATGGAGCAAAGGCCGATGAGGCCCTGAGCCACTTCATGGACCCAGGCGGCGAAAATATCCTGCATTTCGCCGTTGCGCACCCGGTCGATCACGTCCCGGGGGGCCATGCCGCCGGCCATTTCGCTGAGGGCGGAAGCGGAAGCATAGGCTTCCCAGCAGCCGGTCTGGCCGCAGGAGCACTTCTTTCCGTCCACATGGGTGATCATGTGGCCAAGCTCTGCGTGCACGTTACGCCAGCCGCGGTAGGGCTTGTCGTTCACGATCACGCCGCCTCCAACGCCCGTGCCCAAGGTAATCATCAGGCAGGAGTGGCAGCCTTTCAGGGAACCGACTGCATGTTCTGCGACCAGTGCGCACACGCCGTCGTTTTCGATGGGAATTTTGTATCCCAGCTTTTCAAACAGCAGGGGGCCGACAGGGGCTTTTTCAAAGCCCAGCTGGTTGGCGTCCAGGCAGCCGTTTTCGTCAATGGTGCCGGCGGTGGAGATGGCAGAGGGAGCGCCGGGGAACTGCTTTTGCGCGGTGATGATCATGTCATACAGTTCCGCAGCCATCTTTTCCGCATCGTGAGGAGAGGGACGGGTATCACGATATATAATGTCGAGGCCGTTTTGCACAACGCCCAGTTTCAGCGTGGTGCCGCCTACGTCAATGCCGATTTTTACGTTACTCATACTTTGCAGCCTCATTGCCCAGGATGGTGACCAGGGGCATGTTATTTTCGTCCAGGCACAAAATTTCGGCGCGCACACCGGGGATGATCTTGCCGCCTTCCACATGGAGGAAGGAAGCGGGCGTCTGGGAAGCCATGTAGAAGGCATCCGCCTTGGGAACACCGATGGAGATCATGTTGCGCACATCCTGCAGGGACAAAGAGGAGCCGCCGTTCAGGTTGCCTTCGGGGGTACGGCTTTCGCCGTTTTTCACGATCACGCGGTGACCGCTTTCTTCGATATATTCACCGTCGGGAAGACCGGTGGTGCTTACGTCGTCGCTGACCAGGATCATGCGGTGAGCGCCTTTCATGCGCCAAATCAGTTCGACGGCCTTGGGGTGCACATGCACAAAGTCCGCAATGCATTCGCAGTACACGTTGTCGTTGAGCAGACCTTCTGTGAGAATGCCGGGCTTGCGGTGATGGATGGGGGTGGAAGCGTTAAAGAAGTGGCAGATGCCGCCTACGCCGATCTCGAAGGCATGCACGCCCTCTTCCACGGTGGCGGCGGTGTGGCCGGCCAGAATGCTGACGCCTTTTTTCGTCAGGTAGCCGATCAGTTCATCGGCGTTTTCTTCGGGGGCGAGGGTCACCAGCTTGATGATGTCCTCGTACCCTTCGGTGAGCATTTTGTAGTTTTCAACGGTGGGGGCCAGGATGAATTCTTCATCCATGGCACCGAGGGCGTTGCGGCTGATGAAGGGACCTTCCAAATGAATGCCCGTCAGCCTGGCACCCCCGGCGCCATGGGCCTGCAAATCCATCACTTCGCGCATCACTTTGAGGGCGCTGCGCATTTGGTCCACGGGGAAGGTATAGATACCTGCCAGGACCTGGGTCGTGCCGTTTTTCAGCATGAAGCGGAGCCAGTTGAGAATCTTTTCTGCGTTGGCAGCCATGACGTCAGCGCCATAGCCGCCGTGCACGTGCTGGTCGATCAGGCCGGGCACACAGGTATCGCAGGTGTAATCAGCCTGCGCTTCCATGGGGCCGATGCCCATGATCACGCCGTTTTCGATATGAACGGTGCGGTCGTGGAGAAAGCCTTCGGGGGTGAGCACGTGACGGGCAGAAATCTTCATCGTGAATCTCCTTCAAGTGAAAAGCACGTTAATTGGGCAAAACGAAGAGTTAAGCGGGGACAGGGATCAGCCCTTCAGAGAGCCGACCATAACGCCCTTGACGAAATACTTCTGGGCGAAGGGGTACACGCACAGGATCGGGACGGTGGTCACCAGAATGGTGGCGTACTTGATCAGGGCGTTTACGGCAGCCTGGTCGATGTTCTTGTTCAGCTTGGTCTGAACACCGGCACGGCCGGCCTGGCCGATGGCGGCGTTATCGATCAGGATTTCACGCAGAATGGACTGGATGGGGTACATTTCGCGCTTGGTCAGATAGATCATGGGATCGAACCACATGTTCCAGTAACCAACGGCGGTGAACAGCACCAGCACGGCAGTCACGGCGGTGGACAGGGGCAGCAGAATGCGGAACAGGATGGTGCCGTCGCCGGCGCCGTCGATGTAGGCCGCTTCCTTCAGCTCTTCAGGCAGGTTGACGAACTGGGTACGCATGATGATCATGTTGTACACGTTGACG
>JAFYLS010000047.1 GCA_017550035.1 Clostridia bacterium | reverse complement strand
CAGGCTATGAACCCATCGAAAAGAACGCCCCCGGCATTATCGAACGCCAGCATGTGGATACGCCGCTGTAGACGGGTATCAAGGCGATCGACTCCATGATTCCCATCGGCCGCGGTCAGCGCGAACTGATCATCGGCGACCGTCAGACGGGTAAAACCACCATCGCTACCGATACCATCCTGAACCAGAAGGGTAAGGACGTTATCTGTATCTATGTGGCTATCGGCCAGAAGCGTTCTACTGTTGCGCAGGTGGTGGAAAACCTTTCCCGCGGCGGCGCCATGAACTACACCATCGTAGTTTCCGCAACCGCCTCCGAACTGGCTCCCATGCAGTACATTGCGCCTTACACCGGCTGCACCATGGGTGAATACTTCATGCATCAGGGCAAGGACGTGCTGGTTATTTACGATGACCTGAGCAAGCACGCTGTGGCCTACCGCGCCATCTCCCTGCTGATTCGCCGTCCTCCGGGCCGTGAAGCGTACCCCGGCGACGTGTTCTATCTGCATTCCCGTTTGCTGGAACGTGCTGCCCGCATGTCCGATAAGAAGGGCGGCGGCAGTCTGACCGCTCTGCCCATCATCGAAACTCAGGCCGGCGACGTTTCCGCTTACATTCCCACCAACGTTATTTCCATCACCGACGGTCAGATCTTCCTGGAGAGCGAACTGTTCAACTCCGGTATCATGCCCGCTGTGAACCCCGGTATTTCCGTTTCCCGCGTAGGCGGTGATGCGCAGATCAAGGCTATGAAGAAGGTCGCCGGTTCTCTGAAGCTGCTGTATTCTCAGTACCGCGAACTGCAGAGCTTTGCTCAGTTTGGTTCCGATCTGGATGCCGATACCAAATCTCGTCTGAACCTGGGCGCCCGCATCGTGGAAGTGCTCAAGCAGAAGAACGAAGCACCTGTGGACGTGGCGCATCAGGTGTGCATCATCTATGCCGTGGTCCATGGTCATCTGAACAACGTACCGCTTGAAAAGATTGCCGAATTTGAAAAGCGCCTGTACGAACACATGGACAACCGCCATGGTGAAGTGCTCAAGGCTATTCGCGAAACTGGCAAGCTGGAAAAGGATACCGAAGACGGCATCAAGGCTGCGCTGGAAGAATTGAAGGCAGAGTTTGTAACTGCCGAATAAAGAGGGGGGAACGACATGGCTGGCGTTTCCGCCAAGGAGATTAAGAACCGCATCCGAAGCATGGAGAGCACCAAGCAGATCACCAAAGCCATGGAAATGGTGGCTGCTTCCAAGCTGCGCCGTGCCCAGATGCAGGTAACTGCGTCCCGCCCGTATTTTGAGATTTTGTATTCCGCCATTCAGGATATTGTGCGGAATAACACGGAAAATGAATTGCCTTATCTGCATTCCGTCCGTAAGGGCGAGCGCAGAATTGCCTACATCGTCATCGCGGGTGACCGCGGTCTGGCGGGCGGCTATAACAGCAACATCCTGAAAAAGTGCTATGAAGAAATGAAGGGCACGGATGCGGTTGTACTGCCGGTTGGCAAAAAGGCATTGGATTATTTCCGCGCCCGCAAGGCGGCTTTGTTCAGTGAAAGTTATCCGGAAGCGGAAGATGTTTCCGTGGGTGACTGCTTCTCTGTTGCAAAGGCGCTTTGCAAGGCTTTCCGGGCAGGGGAATTTGATGAAATCCGCATCGGCTATACCCGGTTTGTTTCCGTACTTTCTCAGGTGCCCGAAACCATGAAGCTGCTGCCTCTTGATGTGGTGGCAGACAATGAAGAAGGCGCTGCAGATATTATGTACGAACCGGAAAGCAGCGAAGTCTTTGAAAAGATCATTCCCGAATATCTGGGCGGTATTCTGTACGGCGCACTGTGCGAATGCCGTGCTGCCGAACAGGCTGCAAGACGTACTGCCATGGATTCCGCAACCAAGAATGCGGATGAAATGATTGCCGATCTGAGCTTGAAGTTCAACCAGGCGCGCCAGGCTGCGATTACTCAGGAAATTACCGAAATCGTCGCCGGCAGTTAATGATTCATAAGGAGTTGAAGCCATATGGCTAAGCATATTGGAACAGTGATCCAGGTCATGGGTCCTGTACTGGATATCCGCTTTGACGATGGGCAGCTGCCCGAGCTGCTGAGCGCCATCCATGTGAAGCACGGTGAAAAGACCATCGTGGCAGAAGTGGCGCAGCACATTGGCGATAACGTGGTTCGCTGCGTTGCCATGAGCTCTACGGACGGTCTGCAGCGCGGTGCCGAAGCTGTGAATACCGGCGCGGCCATCAGTGTGCCCGTAGGCGAAAAGTGCCTGGGCCGTGTGTTTAATCTGCTGGGTGAAACCATTGACGATGGCGACCAGCTGCCCGAAAGCAACGAACGCTGGCCCATTCACCGCAGTGCCCCTGCCTATGACGAACAGCAGACCTCTACCGAAATTCTGGAAACAGGTATCAAGGTAGTTGACCTGATCTGCCCCTATCAGAAGGGCGGTAAGATCGGTCTGTTCGGCGGCGCCGGCGTAGGCAAAACCGTTCTGATCATGGAATTGATCAACAACGTTGCCAAGGCCCATGGCGGTATTTCCGTATTCACCGGCGTTGGCGAACGTACCCGTGAAGGCAACGACCTGTACAACGAAATGATCGAATCCGGCGTTATCAACAAGACCGCTATGGTGTACGGTCAGATGAACGAACCTCCGGGAGCCCGTATGCGCGTGGGTCTGTCCGGCCTTACCATGGCCGAATATTTCCGTGATGTGAAGCATCAGGACGTGTTGCTGTTCATCGACAACATTTTCCGCTTCACGCAGGCCGGTTCCGAAGTATCCGCTCTGCTGGGCCGTATGCCCTCCGCCGTAGGTTATCAGCCCACGCTGGCAACCGAAATGGGCGCTCTGCAGGAACGTATTACTTCCACCAAGAACGGCTCCATCACCTCCATTCAGGCTGTGTATGTGCCTGCTGACGACTATACTGACCCCGCTCCTGCTACCACCTTCGCTCACCTGGATGCCACTACCGCGCTGGATCGTTCCATCGCATCTCTGGGCATTTATCCCGCTGTGGATCCTCTGGCTTCCACTTCCCGTATCCTCAGTCCCGAAGTGGTGGGTAAGGAACATTATGAAACTGCTCGCGACGTGCAGCGTATTCTGCAGCGCTACAAGGAACTGCAGGACATCATCGCCATCATGGGTATGGATGAACTGAGCGAGGAGGATAAGCTGACTGTAAACCGCGCCCGCAAGGTGCAGCGCTTCCTGAGCCAGCCCTTCACCGTTGCTGAACAGTTCACCGGTTATGAAGGCCGTTATGTTCCCCTGAAAGAAACCATCCGCGGCTTCCGTGAGATCATCGAAGGCAAGCATGACGAGATTCCCGAATCCTTCTTCCTGTATGCCGGCTCCATTGATGAAGTGGTTGCGAAGTACAGAGGCGGTGAAGGGGCATGACCACCTTCCCGCTGAAGATTGTGACTCCGGACGGATTGCAGTTTGATGGTCAGGCCGAAGAACTGATCGTGCGCACCACCAGCGGTGATATCGGCGTTATGGCCGGTCATATCAACTGTGTTGCGCCGCTCGGTATGGGCCGTGCTACCATTGTGACCGAAGGGAAAAAGCTGTATGCTGCATGTATCGGCGGTATTTTGTCCGTGGTAAACGGCGAAGTGAAGCTGGTGCCTACCACCTTTGAATGGGCGGACCAGATCGATAAGGACCGTGCCGATCGCAGCGAACAGAAGGCTAAGAATGCCTTGGCGGATAAAAATCTGTCTCGGATGGAACTGGAAATGGCTGAAGCAAAGCTGAAGCGTGCTCTTGTCAGAAAGAGCGTGGCGGATATGATGCTGAACCGTTAACAGGGTGTAAATCAAATCCTCATGGCGCAATGTGCCATGAGGATTTTTGTATGTGCTGTGCAAGAAAGGTTTGCTCGCAAGCGGGCATTACGGATGCAACGGAAAAGCAGTTTGGTTTAAAGCGATAAACCCGGAAATTGGAAGAAACTTTCGCAGCGAAGACCGTTCCTGAGCGGTTGTTCTTGGCCGGGTGAAGCGAATGATTGAGCAGGACCCCAAAACTTTTGGGATGATAGCAATGCGTGCGAATGCTCTTGTTTATTATGTAACCATATGATATGATTGGAAAAATAAACTTGAATTTGGAGTGATGTTTATGAAGTTAGTTTTCCCTTCTTCCGCGTATAAGGAAAAGGCCATTCAGTTTATCCATGAATTCTATGAATATCATTCTGAAATCAACGGAAGCGGCGGATTGGACAGATACTTGGAAAATTCCACTTACGATGAATGGCTTGGGAAGGTTTTGGCAGATATTGATATTGCAAACGTTCCTCAATCGAGGGTTCCGGCTTTGACATACTTTTATGTTCGCGAGGAAGATGATGAAATTGTTGGAATGATCAATCTTCGATTAGCAGTGAATGAGTTCATAAAGAAAGAAGGCGGACATATCGGATATTGCATAAGACCGACCGAAAGAAGGAAACATTACGCAACGAAAATGTTGAACGCAGCTTTGAAAGTGTATGATACACTATCCATCAAAGAAGTTATTGTGACGTGCGACAAATCCAATACTGCATCTGCCAATGTTATAAAAAACTGCAGCGGAGAATTGGTTGAGGAGTTTTATAGCGATACTTTTGAAACGGAGATACAAAAATATATCATTAAAAGATAATGGCAGTTTGCCGAGTAGAAGCGGATATAGTTTGATGTGCATCTGAAACAAGCAAGGAAAAACCCGGCCTGTGAATCATTCACAGGCCGGGTTAGTTGTTTTATGGATATCCGAATGATGGAATGCGCTCTTGGGTGTTCCGCGAATTACATGCCAAACAGCATCCAGATACAGATGTAGGCGGGCACGACGGCAGCCAGCGTAAAGGGAATGCCGACCTTGAAGAAATCGCTGTTCTTTACTTCGTAGCCGTTCTTGCGAAGGATACCAATGCCGGTGATGTTGGCAGAGGCACCGATGGGGGTGATGTTACCGCCCAGAGTTGCGCCGGAGAGCAGCCCGAAGTACAGCGGCGTGGGGTCCACTCCCAGACCGGCAGCCAGGCTGGCGATCACAGGAATCATGGTAGCCACATAGGGGATGTTGTCGATAAAGGCGGAAATGATCACCGAGCCCCATACGATGACGGTGTAGAGCACAAATACATTGCCGCCGCCGGCTTTGCTGAGCAGTTTGGCCATTTCATCAATGACGCCGCGGGCAGAAATGCCGCCGATCATCAGGAACAGTCCCAACAGAAGACCGATCGTCTCAAAGTCGATTCCTTTGAGGGGTTCGGTAATGGCAGACAGGTTCTTCTTTTTGATCAGGTTGTACACAAGACCGATGACCAGCAGACAGCAGCAGATGAGACCGTTGGTCACGTCCGGCTTGTTGGGAATGAAGGAAGCCAGAATCAGTAGGACGATGGCGCCGCCCAGCAGATAGGTGGGCACCATATCAGTGACCTGGGTGCGCTGATTCAGCTTGGGAATGGGTGCCTTTTCCTTGCGGAAAATGAAGAACAAAATGGCGGCAGACAGCACGGCGCCCAGTTCAACCATGAAGAACATGCCGGGTTTGCTGCTATAGAAGAAAAAGTCCATAAAGCTCATGTC
The DNA here is from genome assembly GCA_017550035.1 of Clostridia bacterium. Classification (GTDB taxonomy): domain Bacteria; phylum Bacillota; class Clostridia; order Christensenellales; family Aristaeellaceae; genus SVGT01. The sequence continues at coordinate 8,164 of JAFYLS010000047.1, read as the reverse complement.
CAGTGCGGAACCCAGCATGATGGCGGTGGTATCGCCAACCAGTGTGGCGGCACCCTGCAAATTGGAACTGACGGCAATACCGATGATGAAGGGAACGGGATTGGTCTTCAGCTTGCGGCATATTTCCAGTGCCACGGGTGCAACCATCAGTACAGTGGCTACATTATCCACGAAAGCGGAAATGATACCGGCGAACAGGGCAAGCGCCACAGCTGCCCACTGCACATTCTTCACGCGCTCCATGACAAGGTCGGCCAGCAGTTCGGGCATCTTGCTTTCAATAAACAGAGCAACCAGTCCCATGGTGCCGGCGATCATCAGGATTACATTCCAGTCGATGGCGGGCAGGATATCGGAAAGAGGCAGCATGCCGGTCACAATGAACACAAGAGCAGAAGCCAGAGCAATGTAGGGGCGGTACTTGCTGAATACCAGCATCAGGACATAGGTTGCGGCAAAGAGAATGAGTGCGGGGATCATGATGCAATTCCTTTCTTGCAGGGTCAAAGAACCCTTTGAATATGATACGTGCGTATATTATCATAGCACTTTCTACTGATAAATACAATTGGACCGGTGCAGCTTTTGAGCATAAAAAAGGGGTTTTGAAACAGGGAGGGGCGCTGTTTACATAAAAAGCAGGCGCAAAATGCGTCTGCCTTTACTTGATGGGGGAAGGGTTATTGGTGCGGCCCAGCATATAATCAATGGAAGTATTGTAATAATCTGCCAGTTTGATCAGCATGTCGGTGGGGATGTCACGATAGCCCTGCTCGTAACGGAAGTACTGGGGCTGCTTCATGCCCAGCATGTCCGCCACCTGCGTCTGTGTCAGGTCGTGATCTTCCCGTAGTTCACGAATGCGCCGGTACACTGCCAAATACATCCCCTCCATTTTGATAAATAACTGTTTGGATATATTGACAATACAGCTAATATGCGCTATAATGACAAAAAATAACCATACAGTTATATTATGGAGGTAAAATTATGGAAACAAAAGATAAAGGATCAATTGTCACGGTAGTTGTTGCGCTTGTTATCTTTGTAATCATCTTAATCAGAGCAACATTTGGCGGAGGAGGAAGTTCAACGAGTTCTTACGATTACGACAAGTACGACAGGTATTATGAACGACAGGAAATTCAGGATTTTGTAAATAGTTATGATGGAAAATGGTAAAGAAGAGGCAGACGCAACAGCGTCTGCCTCTTTTGTTGTCAATGGGGTTTACAGCATCTTTTCCAGTTCGTCGATGCGGTTGACCACGGCGTTCACGGCCTTTTCCACGGTGCCGAATTCGAAGGGGTTTTCCAGGTTGGCCAGTTTCAGCAGGTCGAAGTAGCCAAGGCTGCCGCCGGCCTTGCACAGGCGCAGGTAGTCGGCCCATGCGGCGGGCTGGTCTTCCACCATGTGCAGGTAGAACTGGAAAGCGCACACCTGAGCCAGCGCGTATTCGATGTAGTAGAAGGGATACATGAAGATGTGCTGCTTCTGCATCCAGAAGCCGCCCTGACAGAGGAATTCGTTGCCGTCGTAATCGCGCCAGGGCATGAATTCCTGCTCGATTTCGCGCCATGCCTGACGGCGCTCCATGGCGGTCATCTGGGGGTTATTGTACACGCGGTGCTGGAATTCGTCCACGCAGCACATGTAGGGGATGACGTTCAGGGCGCCCCACAGGTGGTCGTACAGGTACATGGGGGTCTTTTCGCCAAAGAACATTTCCATCCAGGGATAGGTGAAGTGTTCCATGGCCATGGAGTGGATTTCATTGATTTCGCTGGTGGAGTGTCCCAGTTCCTGCAGGGGCAGCAGGCGGGATGCTACATAGCCTTCAAAAGCGTGGCCGGCTTCGTGGGTCAGAACGCCCATATCGGCGGCGGTGCCGTTGAAGTTAGAGAAAATGAAGGGAGCCTTGTAGGCGGGAAGACTGGTGCAGTAGCCGCCGGGACGCTTGCCGGGCTTGCTCTCCAGATCAAACAGGTCGTATTCCACCATGAAGTCAAAGAACTCTGCCGTTTCGGGAGAAAGCTCGCGGTACATTTCCTGCGCCTTGGCGATCAGTTCATCCTTGGTGCCTTCTGGATCGGCGTTACCGTTTGCAAAGACCAGAGATTCATCATACTTATAAAGGTGATCCAATCCCAGACGCTGGCGCTGAATGTCATAAAGACGGGAGCACGCGGGGGTAACATACTGTTTTACCTGTTCGTGGAACTTTTTGACGTCCTTTTCGGTATAGTCAAAGCGGCGGCGCTGCAGATAGGCCATGTCGGTGTAGCTATTGAAGCCGAGGGTATGGGCCATTTCGGTGCGCAGAGCCACCATTTCATCGTAAATGGCATCCAGTTCGGGCGCAATGGAAGCGTACAGCTCGCTCCACTTTTCAAAGGCAGCCTTGCGAAGCGCGCGGTCGGTGGATTCCATGTTCTTCAGAAGTCCGTAGAAATTGCACTTTTCACCGTTGAATTCGATGGCAGCGGTGGCAGAGCACTTGGAATAGCGCTTCACCAGTTCGCTTTCGCGAATCTGCAGGGGAACGAGGCGTTCATCTGCAAAGCGCTGACCGTTTTCCATGTTCTTAATGAAAATATCGCCGTATTCTTTGCGGGCGTCTTCCACGAAGGGGGAGGAGAGCAGCGCTTTTTCAGCCTGCTTCTCAATCAGGGAAATGGCGGGCATGGTGCGGTTGAAATAGGAAATCTCTTCGTCATAGAAAGCATCGGTGGTATCCACGCTGTTGCGGATGGATGCAATGGAACGCATGGTCATAACTTCCTTGCGTACTTCTGCGTGGGAAAGCCAGGCGCTCTTGAGTTCTTCCCAGGATTTGGCGTTTTTTACGTTTTCTACATGCTGGAGCGCCTTGTGCTTATAGGCGTCCAGATCAGGGCGGATATAGGGGATTTCAGAAAATTTTTGCATCTTATTTTCCTCCTTACAGGCTATGTGTCATATAATAACCAGTATTATACAACCATGCATTTGCCCTTGGCAAGGGATGGATTGTCTTTTCGCTGTACTGATAGAGAAGAGAAGGTCTGGAAAAAAACAGGGAAAACTTCCAATTGCTGTATTGACAACGGGAATATTTTTGTGTAAAATACTTCGTGGTTAGCCAAGGCTAATTGTTTTTTTGAAAGACGGTTAGTGCAAACTAATCTACCGGACAGAACAGATGCTTAGTAGGAAGGAAAAATCATGTTGACACTCAAAAATGCACAGGAAGGCAAAGAGTACATTATCCAGAGCATTGAAACGGATGATGAAGAACTGGATGCATTTCTGTTTTCTCTTGGCTGCTACAGCGGCGAGCCGATCACTGTTATTTCCCGCCGAAAGTGCAGCTGTGTCGTTTCTATCAAGGATGGCCGATACAGCATTGACAGTCAGCTGGCTGACGCCATTGTGGTGGAATAACAGCGGAAAAGAAAATCGCAGTGCGATTTTTTTTGACCGATGGTTATACATAACTAACTGCGTATTTCAATCGGGAATGTTCCCGTGAAATAACCATTTTGCAACAGGAAAAGAGGAGGAACTCCTATCATGAGAATTGCTTTTGCAGGCAATCCCAACAGCGGCAAAACCACCATGTACAACCAGCTGACCGGCCGCAATGAAAAGGTTGGCAACTGGGCGGGTGTAACCGTAGAAAAGAAAATGAGCCCTATTAAGAAGGTTTACTGCCCTCAGGGAGAAGAACTGATTGCTGTGGACCTGCCGGGCGCTTATTCCATGTCTCCCTTCACCGCTGAAGAGAGCATCACAAACGCCTATATCAACAGCGAAAAACCTGATGTGATCATCAATATTGTCGATGCTACCAACCTGAGCCGCAGTCTGTTTTTTACCACCCAGCTGCTGGAACTGGGCATCCCCATGGTGGTGGCGCTGAATAAGAGCGACGTGAACAAGCAGAAAGAAACCAGAATTGACACTGCGCTTCTGTCTGAAAAACTGGGCTGTCCTGTGATGGAAACTATTTCCACCCAAAACACCCAGAACGGTCTGGAAGCACTGGTAAAGGCTGCTGTGGCGCTGAAGGGAAAAACGCAGAGCGCTCCTTACACGCAGTCTGGCGTTGACATGACAGATAAAAGAGCTGTTCATCATGCGGACCGTAAGCGTTTTGCGTTTGTCAATAAGATCGTTGCGCAGGTGGAAAGCCGCAAGGTATTTACCAATCAGCGCAATATTCAGGACAGAATTGATGCTGTGCTGACCAACAAGTGGCTGGGTATTCCGATTTTTGCGCTGATCATGTTCCTGGTGTTTGATATTTCTCAGAGCACCTTTGGGCCCTGGGTGGCGGATACACTGGTAGCATGGATTGAAAGTTTCCAGAGCTGGGTTGGCGGTTTGATGGCAAATGTTCACCCGCTGCTCCATGCCCTGATTGTGGACGGCATGATTGGCGGCGTAGGCGCTGTGGTGGGTTTCCTGCCGCTGGTGATGGTCATGTACTTCCTCATTGCTCTGCTGGAAGATTGCGGCTATATGGCCCGCGTGACCGTGGTGCTGGATCCCATCTTCAAGAAAGTGGGGCTGTCCGGAAAGTCCGTTATTCCTTTTGTGATCGGCACCGGCTGTGCCATTCCCGGCATCATGGCCTGCCGAACGATTCGCAACGAGCGTGAACGCCGCGCAACGGCCATGCTGGCGCCTTTCATGCCCTGCGGCGCCAAGCTGCCCGTTATCGCTTTGTTTGCCGGGGTGTTCTTTGGTGATGCAAGCTGGGTGGGTACGCTGATGTATTTTGCGGGCATTGTGCTGATTTTCCTGGGCGCGCTGCTGGTGAACCGGATTGCAGGCCATAAAAACCGCAAATCCTTCTTCATTATCGAGCTGCCCGAATACAAGGTTCCTTCCTTCAAGCGTGCGTTTTTGTCCATGTGCGCCCGCGGCTGGTCCTACATCGTGAAGGCCGGTACCATCATTCTGCTGTGCAATACTGTGGTGCAGATCATGCAGTCCTTCAACTGGCAGTTCCAGCTGGTCGAAGAGGGGATGGAAAATACTACCATTCTGGCTTCCGTTGCAACGCCCTTCTCCTGGCTGCTGATTCCGCTGGGGTTTGGCGTGTGGCAGATGGCCGCTGCCGCCATCACCGGATTCATTGCTAAGGAAAACGTGGTGGGCACGCTGGCCGTGTGCTACGGCGTGACCAACTTTATCGATACCGAAGAACTGGTGCTGATGAGCGGTGCAGGCGAAGTTGCCGGCATCTTTGCCCTGACCCGGGCTGCGGCGCTGGCCTGCCTGATGTTTAATTTGTTTACGCCGCCCTGCTTTGCGGCAATTGGCGCCATGAACGCAGAAATGAAGGACCGCAAGTGGCTCTGGGGCGGTATCGGCTTGCAGATGACCACCGGTTATGTGGTTGCCTTCCTGGTATATCAGATTGGTACCCTTTTGTCCGAAGGTACTTTCGGCACCGGTTTTGTACCCGGATTGATCGCTGTGGCTGCAATGGCGGGTGTGATTGCGTGGCTGTGCATGCGGTCTGAACAAAAGAGCAACCGGAATCATAAAGTTCAGGCTTGATAAGGAGATTTTAAGTGGCAAATGCTGTTGTGATTGCAATTCTTGCGCTTGTGCTTTTTCCGGTTGTGCGTTATCTGTACAAGGCGAAGAAGCGCGGGGAACATTGTGTGGGTTGTCCCTATGCCCGTGAATGTTCTGCGGCTGCTAAAGCCCGGTGCAGCGAGAATGCAAAAAGTAATATGTAATATGAAGACGGCTTCCGTTTCCGGGAGCCGTTTTCGTATTTAAGATACTCCTGGTTTGGGCATATAAAAAGTTCCTGCAGTGTTTGTCTGCAGGAACTTTGCCGTTGATTTTAGCCGATAAAGGTAATGGTGTGGTGATGGGCTTTTTCTTCCCGGGGTTCCAGATGGACAATGCCCGTCTTGGAGATCAATTCATGACCGGCATCTTCAAATTCGGGAGCGTTGAGCCAGGGTTCGATGGCCAGGAAAGGCGCATCGGGCTTTTTCCAGACGAGCAGGTGTTCAAAGCCGGGGTAATCCACGCGGATCTTCTTTTCGTTCAGCGTATTTTCCATCGTTACGGCACGGGAACGGATTTCCAGGAACATCAGTGCGTCAACAGCGAAGTAGGCTTCTTTCAAAGGAAGAACCTTTTCCTTATCTGTCAGCTGCTCGGGAATGTGACCCACGCAGTTGTTTTCCAGCGGATAGTTGAGCAGGGTTTCCTCTTTGTCAAACACCAGACGGTAGTTTTCAATGCCGCCGGGCGCCATGTACGCTTCGTGGCAGCCTACGGCGTAGTACATATCATCATCCCCGTTATTGGAGACGATGTAGTCTACTTCGATGGCGTTATTTTTCAGGGTATAACGCACCCGCAGGGCATAGGGGAAGGGGTAATCTGCCACGGGTTCATCCAGCAGGAAAGTGGCGCTGGTTTCGGCTACTATTTCTGCCTTGAATTCCTTGCGGCGGGCAAAGCCGTGTTTGGCAATGGGATACTTTTTGCCGCGATAGAGGAAATAATCATCCTTCATGCCGCCGGCGAAGGGGAAAAGCACAGGAGCGCGGCCGGTCCAGAACTGCGCATCGCCGTTCCAGATGCGTTCGGTGCCGTCTTTGTCCAGAACACTCTGGATTTCTGCGCCCATGGTGCTGATATCGACTGTCAGGTGTTCGTTTTTGAGGAGGATATGTTCTGCCATTTGGAAATACCTTCCTTTCGTATTGCAAAGCTCTTGATTGATATTGTATGAAATTCTGTGTTCGCTGTCAAGGGCAGCACACTTGCTGTCAGTGTATTACGCGATGGGTTTTCATCCGTTTTGTCCGGGGAATATGAGGGAAGAGTTCGTGTGAAAGTTCTGTTTTCTGATCCGGATTCTGTGTGGTATTGATTTCCATTTCGGTTGCCGGTTCAATGGGTGCAGCGCCGGGGTGTTTTTTGCGGATCTGCTCCAGAATGTCCAGTTCTTCACGATTGTTGTGATCAGTCATTAAAATCGCCTCCTGAAAGGAAGTGTTCCGAAAAAGCATGGCCGTTATGCAGGCAGGTAAAATGCGGGCATGCTTGCAACGTGAGCATATTTGTGTTATGATAATATCAACAACTCAAAAGAGCATATGATACAGCGATATCCGGGGGGAACTGATCTGCATGTTGAAAATGCATATTTTTATCGTTGGCATGGCGGGCGCAGGCAAAACCAGTCTGGGCCGCCGTCTTGCGCAGAATTTGAACAAGCGCTTTGTGGATACGGATCAGCGTGTGTGTGAGATGCTGGGCATGTCCTCTGTCAATGAAGTGTATGCAACACTGGGTGAAGAACTTTTCAAAAATGCGGAAACCGGTGCTTTGATCGAACTGGCAGGGCAGATTCCGTGTATTGTTTCTACGGGCGGCGGCTGCTGCAATACGCCGGAAAATGTGACGATCATGAAAAACCATGGCGTGATCATTCACGTAGACCGTCCGATTGATCAGATTCTGTCCGATATCAAAACCGATCGTCGTCCAACACTTGCCGGCGGAACCCATGAAGATGTAATTCAGGAATACAACCGCCAGATCGGCTTTTATAAGGCGGCGGCTGACTACCGGCTGGATAACTCCAAAGGCTTTGCTATGGGTTTGAAGGCCATTACCGAACTTGCGGAACAGATTATGCGGGAAGAATGAATTCTGGAAAACAGCAGAAACGCATTGCGGCTGAAAAAGCCGCATTTTTTTATGCAGCAGGCCTGCTTTTTTGTATTTTTATATGGTTTGTGTATTGCAAACGGGGAATAACTGTGCTATTATATACGGTAGTGTTTTATGCGCAGGCATAGGCACAAACTGCCAAAATGGTGGAAATACGGAGGTTGTTCCTAATGGCTTACACAGTTGAAAAAATTTCCGGCAATCAAGTGAAAATCACCTTTGAAATCGCTGCTGACAAGTTCGATGCAGCGATGCAGAAGGCTTATCTCAAAGTTCGCGGTCAGGTGAACGTGCAGGGCTTCCGCAAGGGCAAGGCTCCCCGCAAGATGATCGAGAACCTCTACGGCGAAGCCGTATTTTATGATGACGCGTTTGACGCGATCTTCCCCGAAGCTTACGAAGAAGCCGTGCGCGGCGAAAACATTCAGGTTGTGGACCGTCCTGAAGTGGACACCGTGGACCAGAT
>JAFYLS010000046.1 GCA_017550035.1 Clostridia bacterium | reverse complement strand
GTTTCGGTTGATTCCTCCGTTTCGCTGCATCCCGCGCTGCGGGCGCTCAACTCCGTCACCTTTGACAAGGGAGGCAAAGAAATACTCCATCCCCCAATCTGTTTCATGTCGGGAGACGGAGTGTTTGAATGATTCAAGTCGGTCGAAAATGGGTCCGGGCACTGCCCGGTGGCTTCGCCACATTCATTTCGACCAAGTTGACTTGAAACATATCTCCGTCCCACGATCTGTTGGGAGTGTGCAGCCAATCCCTCAGTCACCTTCGGTGACAGCTCCCTTTCGACAAGGGAGCCTTTGAGTAAACAACACTCCGTCCCCCAAACTGTTTCATGTCGGGAGACGGAGTGTTTGTTTGATTTAAGTCGGTCGAAAATGCGGGGTGCAGGGGTATTCAATACCCCTGCTAGGGGTCCAGGGGGCAACGCCCCATGGCGTTCCCTGAAATCACGCATGCGCAGACAGCATCTCTCTGGCGTGCTGCATGGCCGTTTCCTGATCGCCGCCCAGCATGCGGGCAATTTCGTGCACGCGCTCGTCCATGGAAAGGGGACGGAGCGAAGACACCGTGCGATTGCCGTCAAAGGTTTTTTCCACCAGATACTGATGGGATGCCGCGGCAGCGATCTGCTGAAGATGGGTGACGCACAGCACTTGATGGCTCTGTGCAATGGCATGCAGCTTTTCTGCCACCACCTGTGCGGCGCGGCCCGAAATGCCGGTGTCGATTTCGTCAAAGATCATGCTGGGGATCAGGCTCTTTTCGGCGGCTGCCGCCTTGATGGCCAGCATCAAACGGCTCAGTTCGCCGCCGGATGCGGTCTTGGACAGGCTCTGCAGCTTCTCGCCCCGGTTGGGTGCGATGAGGAACAATACCTGCTCCGCGCCCTGATGGGTGGGTTCGCAGGCGGTAAACTCCGTCACAAACCGGGTGCCTGCCATGTTCAGATCATTAAGCTGGCTTTCCACTGCCTTTTCAAAGGCGGAAGCTACGGATTTACGGGATTTGGTGAGTTTTGCGCAGACATTTTTCAGTGCTTCGCGCTTCTTTTCTTCGTCCCGCTCAGCGTCCTGAAGGTCCGCATCCAGGTTCTGCAATTGCCTCAATTCGTCCTCGATGCGCTCCAATTTGTTCAGCATTTCATGAGTGGTGGCGCCGTGACGGCGGGAAAGCTTTTTAATCAGGTCCAAACGGGCCAGTACTTCTTCCTGACGCTCGGGGTCGGCGCCGCATTCGTCCAGCTTCTGGCTGCACAAAAGGCCCAGATCCTCGCACTCGTAGTACATTTCTTCTGCGCGGGACGCCATGTCGGAGAAGGGTTCGCCAAGGTCCGACAGCTTTTGCAGCGCGTTCATGGCGCTCTGCAGCGATCCGATGGCGCTGGATGCGCCGTCATAAAGGGCGTCATAAGCCGTTTCCAGCGCGGAGGAAATTTTTTCGCTGTTGCGGAACATGTCCCGCTCTTTCTGCAGTTCTTCCTCTTCGCCTCGCTCAAGGCGTGCATTTTTCAGTTCCTTGCGCTGAAGCTTCAGTACGTCTTCCCGGTCCTGCTTGAGGCGGTTTTTCTCCACCAGCTCCTGATAGTACCGGTGGCTTTCCGCCCAGGTACGGTAGGCATGGGATACGTCCTGCACAAGCTTCAGGTGGCTTTCATCCCCGAAGGCGTCCAGCAGCGTCACGTGGTTTTTATCGTCCATCAGGCTCTGATGGGCGTGCTGCCCGTGTAGATCCATGAGCAGCGAGGTCAGCTGCTGGTACTGCTGGGCAGGCAGGGTGACGCCGTTTACGCGGCAGGCGCTGCGGCCGGTCAAGGTAATCTCGCGGCTGAGAACCAGTTCGTTCTCATCGCCGTCCGAAGCGATGTCCATTTCACGCAAAAAAGCCGCGGCGCTTTTGCAGTCGCGCAGATCAAAAATGCCTTCCACCAGGGCGCGCTGCTGCCCGTCCCGGATGAGGCTTTTATCGGCACGGCCGCCCAGCAGAAGCGCCATGGCGTCCACAATGATGGATTTACCCGCGCCTGTTTCGCCGGTCAACACATTGAGCCCCGGGGAAAAAGGCACGGTCATTTCGTCAATTAATGCAATATGGCGGATGTAGAGCGATGTGAGCATGGAATGGCGTCCTCCGCGCGGGTCAGTGGCTGATCATGGCGTGCAGCTTGCTGCTCACGTCCTGTGCTTCGCTTTCGTTATGGACCACGACCAGAATGGTGTTATCGCCTGCCATGGTGCCCAATACTTCGGAGAAGTGGCTGTTGTCAATGGCTTCCGCGGCGGCATTGGCGCTGCCGGGCAGCGTTTTGATGACCACGATGTTCTGGGCCGATTCAATGGAGATGACGGCGTGGGAGAAAATGCGCACGAAGCGGTCGTTCATGCTGGTTTCCGCACGGCCGGAGGTGGCATATTTATAGGTGCCGCGGGCCGTGGATACCTTGAGCAATTTCAGCTCCTTGATATCGCGGGATACCGTGGCCTGCGTGACCGCAAAGCCGCGCTGCCTGAGGGCAAGGGCCAATTCCTCCTGGGTTTCAATATCATCATGTTCTATGATGGCCAGAATGGCAGCCTGACGCGCGTTCTTCATAAAAGTGCACCTCCGATGAATATTTTGTGCATGATATTTTGCGTTGTTTTCACTTGTTTTGTATGAGAAAATGGAATATCAGGGTAAAATACTTACGCTGTTGGAAAAACATAAACCATATCCAACAAATACTTATGCAAATATTCACGCTCTGACTATACGAGTATACCATAAGATGCAAGAAAATACAATATGAAACTGTATTATTATTGTTCTCTATGCAGGAAGATGCAAGGATGGAAATCTTCATAAATCCTTGACAAGCGGGCAGAGGACGGGTATAATCTCTTTGAAGGTCAAAGATAGTCAAATAGTGAAATGTGGATTTGACCTTCCCGCGAAACATGCGCTGCCGGGGGCCGATCGCGGCGGCGTATGCGCAGTGCAGCCTGTCTGAACGGCAGAAAGCTGCCGGAACAGGCGGCATAGAAAGCAAACAAACCGTACACATTAAGACCGAGGTGATTTCATTGTCCGAACAGAATTTTACCCGCAAAACTATGGAATGTATTCAAAGCGCCCAGCGTCTTTGTCAGGAAAGAGGGCAGCAGCAGTTGGAGCAGGCGCACATCCTCTCTTCCCTGCTGGAAGAAGGCGGCCTGATCGCGCAGCTGCTTTCCCGCATGGGCGTAGATTTAGCTGCATTCAAACATGAAATCGAAAATATGATGAACAAACTGCCCCGGGTGCACATGACCGCCCGGGAAGAAGGCAAGGTGTACATCTCTGCCGATGTGGACAGGATGCTGAATGCCGCCCGGGACGAGCAAAAGCGCATGCAGGACGAATACATTTCCGTGGAGCATGTATTTCTGGGCTTGCTTTCCCATCCCGACCGGGAAATGAAGAAGCTGCTGGAAACATTCCGCATCGAAAAAAATGCTTTCCTTGCGGCCCTTTCTCAGGTGCGGGGCGCCCAGCGCGTGACCACCGATTCCCCGGAAGATACCTATGATGCATTGCAGAAATACGGCAGCGATCTGGTGGAACTGGCGCGGAAGGGTAAACTGGACCCCGTCATCGGCCGGGACGGCGAGATCCGCGATGTGATCCGTATTCTCAGCCGAAAGACCAAGAACAATCCCGTGCTCATCGGCGAACCGGGCGTGGGCAAAACGGCCATTGCGGAAGGATTGGCCCAGCGTATTTTGCGGGGCGACGTGCCCGATTCCCTGCGTGACCGCACGGTGTTTTCTCTGGATATGGGCGCATTGATCGCAGGCGCCAAGTTCCGGGGCGAATTTGAAGAGCGACTCAAGGCCGTATTGGCCGAGATCAAAAAGGCGGAAGGCCGCATCATCCTGTTCATTGATGAAATGCATCTGATCGTGGGTGCGGGCAAAACGGACGGCGCCATGGACGCGGGCAACCTGTTAAAACCCATGCTGGCCAGGGGCGAACTGCACTGCATCGGCGCCACCACACTGGATGAATACCGCAAATATGTGGAAAAGGACGCCGCGCTGGAGCGCCGCTTCCAGCCTGTGATGGTAAACGAACCCACCGTGCAGGACACCATTGCCATTCTGCGCGGCCTGCGCGAACGCTATGAGGTGTTCCACGGCGTGAAAATTCAGGACGCCGCCCTCATCAGCGCCGCGCTGCTGTCCGACCGTTACATTACCGACCGCTTCCTGCCCGACAAGGCCATTGATCTGGTGGACGAAAGCTGCGCCATGATCCGCACCGAAATGGATTCCATGCCGGCGGAAATGGACGATATCCGCCGCCGCATCATGCAGCTGGAGATCGAGGAAGTATCCCTGAAGAAGGAAACGGACGCCCTGAGCCGCGACCGGCTGATGAAGATCACCGACACGCTTTCGGACCTTCGCGCCCAGTTTGACAAAATGAAAACGGCGTGGGAAGGGGAAAAGCAGCGCATTGGCAAGGTGCAGTCTCTCCGTGAAGAAATGGAGCAGGTGAAAGCGGACATTGCCAAAGCCGAGCGGGAATACGACCTTTCCAAGGCGGCTGAACTGAAATACGGGCGCCTGCCCCAGTTGGAAAAGGAACTGGAAGAGGCCGAAAAGAACGAACAGGACGCTTTTACGCTGCTCCGCGATAAGGTGACCGAGGAAGAAATTTCCCGGGTGGTCAGCAAATGGACGGGCATTCCCGTCAGCAAGCTGGTGGAAGGCGAGCGTGAAAAGCTTCTGCGCATGGCGGACACGCTGCATGAAAGGGTCATCGGTCAGGAAGACGCGGTGGAAAAGGTGGTGGAAGCCATTCTCCGCAGCCGTGCCGGCGTGGCGGATGAAAACCGGCCCATCGGCTCCTTTCTGTTCCTCGGGCCCACGGGCGTTGGTAAAACCGAGCTGGCAAAAACGCTGTGCGAAAACCTGTTTGACGATGAAAAGAACCTGATCCGTATCGACATGACGGAGTACATGGAAAAGTTTTCCGTCAGCCGCCTGATCGGCGCACCTCCCGGCTACGTGGGGTACGAAGAGGGCGGTCAGCTGACCGAAAGCGTACGCCGTCACCCCTACAGCGTGGTGCTCTTTGACGAAATGGAAAAGGCGCACCCCGACGTGTTCAACATTCTCTTGCAGATTCTGGATGACGGCCGGGTCACCGACAGTCAGGGACGCACGGTGGATTTCAAAAATACCGTGCTCATCATGACCAGCAATCTGGGTTCTTCCCAGATTCTGGAGGGCATTGACGAAAACGGCGCTCTCAGCGAGGATGCGAAAAACCGGGTCGTCAAGCTTTTGCGCAGTCATTTCCGTCCCGAATTCCTCAACCGCATTGATGACACCGTGTTCTTCACGCCCCTCAGCCGTGATCAGGTGGAAAAGATCGCCCATCTGCAGCTCAGGCGGCTGGAAAAGCGTCTGGCAGAAAAGCAGCTGTCCCTGCGCATCACCGATGCCGCCATGCAGAAACTGCTTATGATGGGCTACGATCCCATCTACGGCGCACGGCCCATGAAGCGCGTCATCCAGAGCAAGGTGGAAACGTCCGTCGCCCGCGCACTGCTGTCCGGCACGGTGCTGCCGGGTCAGACGCTGCTGGTGGACGCCGGCGAAGGCGATGGGTTCAGTGTGACGGTGGCAGTTTGAAGGGGTTTTGTGGGGGTGCCTTCGTGGGGACACTGTCTTTGTGGGGGTACCACCCCCACGCCCCTGGCAGGGGGATGATCCCCCTGCACCCCACAGTATTGGTCATCGTTGATTGCCTTCGGACAAAATGATTACCCAATGATATAATGACGGAACGGTGACGAAAAAAGCCTCCCTTGTTGAAAGGTGACGGAGCTGAGCGCCCGCAGTGCGGGATGCAAGAGGGGCCGACAGGGAGCGCCCGCTGTGCGGGATGCAGCGACCGTTAGGCCCAATGAGATAAGGAGTATTGCCT
>JAFYLS010000045.1 GCA_017550035.1 Clostridia bacterium | reverse complement strand
TAGAGGCCATCATGAGCGATGAAAGATTAAGTTCTCTTAATCCGTATTTTCCAAAGGCGAACGGAGGATGCATTTACCCGTATTTCCAAAATATGATTGCTAACGGAACTCCTATACTGGATACGATAGACACACTTTATCGCCGAAACAGCATTACCGATTTTATGGAAGAAGCATATGCATACTGTCTCAAATATGAAAATGAAATTCGCAAACACATCGAAATGGAAGAGAATGCCTTTTAAGCCAAATTCCAATTTGCCGAATAGATGAAAACAGCCGCCTCCATCACGGACGCGGCTGTGCTCATTCTTGAGTTGCTATACAATTCTCTAGAGTTATTATTTAGATAACAGCGGAAAGGAGGCCTATTTATGGCAGAATTGAGAGCAGTAATCTATGCCGCTATTCCTCCAGCAGCCAACGGGAGGAATCCATAGAGGGCCAGATTCGGAATTGTACCGAATATGCCGAACGAAACGGCTATACGTTGTAAGCGCGCGTACCGTCATAAAGTGCATACTTTGAGTACCATTCCACACCCCAAATAGTGGCAGAAGAATCACTCTTTGTGATTTTAGAGGATTTCAAATCAATGATATTGACTGTTTTTTCGGCGTCTACGTCCATGGTGCTGTGCCATGGACTGTTTTCTGCATGATAAGCGAGCATCAGTTTTGTGGCGGTACGAATCAATTCGTTCTCTACATAATCAGCGGTATCAGGGGGCAAATCATCTTGCGATGCGATGGTGAGTGCATCATACCACGCACAGCCATCTTCTGGAGAAACAGGGGTATGATCCAGCTTACCAAGAATACGGGAAGCTGCCTGTGCACGAAGGCTGTTGAGCACATCATTGCCATCGTGACGGGAAAGGCGGTCATAAAGAATGGGAAGTCCCTGCCTGCCAAATTCATTTTCAATACCGTAAAGGATATTGCTGACTACTGCTTCAATATTCCTTTCGCCCAAAGTATCGTGATAACCGTACTGGAGATGCTCTTCAGAAGAAAGTCCTGACTGTACTTCGTAAGCCAAATTCAAAAAATGGTCGATCAGTTTGTCTGCGTCTTCGTCGTTCAATTCTTCAATATACCAGTTACTGATATTGTAAGGATCAAATATATCCCCGAAATCCAGATAATACAGTTTTCCGCCGCTGTACGGTGTGATGTACAGATGATTCTGATAATTGAAATAGAGTCCGGTCACATCAAATTCCAGACTGGAATCCTGCAGGAAAGCGACAGCTGCAGACAGAGTTTGGCTGGTTTCGTATGGAACAGGGATGGTTTCGAGCAGATCCGAAGGAACAAAGCCGCGAACAGAAGCACGGAAGGAAGTTCTACAAAGGTCCAATCTTTCATGGCAAAAAGTGTAATGAATTCAGTTCCCTGCTTGAATGTGGCAAAGGATTCGCAGCTGCGGAACGGGTCGTCTGTCATGGCAATGGTTTCTTTTGCGCGGGCACGACCATAAGTCCAGATGGAATCCAGTGTGGGATAAACGAAGAAGTCATCATCAGCCATATTGATGTAGCCGATACGGCATTTGTTTTCGTGAATCTCATATTGAATCAATGCGTAGGCGTCTTCACAACCGAAAAGCTGGATATCCCCGTTGGTGCTGACTTTGGCTTTTCCGTTGCCGGCAATTTCATAATCTTCTCCGGGGCCCCGATAGACGGAAAACTGTTTGCCGGATTCAAAGGTATAATCCTGCAGAGAAAGCATGCCCTGGGGCAGGGAGGGAAAACTTGCCAGGGCTGTGCAGGTTATGGCGGTGAAGAGCAAAAGAAACTAAGTAAAGACCGCAGCACGTTTCATATTTATATCTCCTGTTTTGAAGTTTGTTTCATATTAAAAACGATATACAGAGGAAGAAGATTCCTGAAAGAAAAAATATTCCGTCAGCTCTGTACAGGTTTATGCAAATTTGATATAATACTGCCGTTCGACAAAAATCGGGCGGAGGGGGCGCGTGATATGCACGCAAAACGGTTTATTCCAAGCGTACCTGCAGTGGGTATGCGCAATGTGAAAACGGCACTGACAGTGGCGGTGTGCGCTGCTGTGTATTACTTCATTGGCCGAAGCCCTGCGTTTGCATGCATCGGTGCCATTTTCGGCATGGGTACGGATATGGAAGATGCTTACAAAAACGGCGGAAACCGTTTGTACGGCACCATTATTGGCGGTTTGGTTGGGATGGCGCTGTTTCGTATCTACATTTGTTTTGTGCCGGACGGACATCATACCTTACTGCTGGCAATACTGGCGCTGGTGGGAACGATCATCCTCATTGAACTGTGCCAGATGTTTTGGGTAGGCGGCGTGCAGCCCGGCGGAGTGGTGCTGTGTATCATTCTGTTTAATACGCCGGTTACTTCTTATGTGCCTTATGCGCTGAACCGTATTCTGGATACCGCTGTGGGCGTATTAGCTGCGCTGGCGGTAACCTATGTATTTCCGCGCGACTGGCGCAATGTTTGGCGCGAAAGAATTCACAAGTACAGAGAAAAGAAGCATATACAGAAGGCATAAAGAAAAGAACGGTCGCAAATACGGCCGTTCTTTTCTGTATTGAAATCAAAGTTCGTAGTCGATGCAGGCGCGGCTTTCGCGAATCGTACGCATGAACTGCCCGAAGGCTACATGATCGGGATGGACGCGGTAGGTTTCAAGATCTTCCCAGGTTTCAAAATCGAAGATCAGCGCCACTTCTTCGTTGGCGGGGTTTGCGTTTTTGCTGTTGACGCGCACTTCGAATTTTTTGACCGTGGGGATGCAGGTGATGGTCTTGGAATTTTCTACAAAGCGGGCAATGTTTTCTTCGAGGTTTTCTTCCTTCAGCTTGAACATGACGATATGACGAATCATGACGTTGAAGCCTCCCTGTATTTTGATAATTTATTGTATCATGAAAACAGAAAAAAGTAAATCTGAGCAGTATATAGGAAAACGATTGCAATTTAGAAGAAAAATGCGTATCATGTTGCCATGAACAATAAAAGAGGTGTACAGGATGAAAAAGTTTTTGGCGCTTTTGCTGACTGCAGCATGTCTGATGAGCATGTTTAGCTTTGCGAATGCGGATGACATGAAAAATGTGGATGCATATAACTGGTATGAGATATTTGTTTATTCCTATCAGGACAGCAACGGCGACGGGGTAGGGGATCTGGTTGGTTTGTACAACCGGTTGGATTATATCCACGAAATGGGTTTTAACGGTATCTGGCTCATGCCCATTATGCCCAGTCCCAGCTATCATAAATATGATGTAAAGGATTACATGAATGTGGATCCTGCATACGGTACGCTGGAGGATATGAAAAAGGTTGTAGACAGATGCCATGAACTGGGAATACGCATTATTATCGATATGCCGCTCAATCACACATCAACGCGGCATCCTTGGTTTTTGAATGCCGTAGAATCCCTGCAAAAGAGAACGGAAGACAGTCCGTATCTGTCCTATTATCAGTTTAGTAAGGAACAGCTTCCGCAATATGTGCCTTTGAACGGTACCAAATGGTATTATGAGGAGCAGTTTGCAGGCGGAAATATGCCGGATCTGAATCTGGAAAATCCGGAAGTGATGGCAGAAATCAAAAAGATTTTTGCTTTCTGGCTGGAGGATGTGGACGTTGACGGATTTCGACTGGATGCTGTGACCAGCTATGTCGCTTCCAATACAAACAGGAATATTTCTATTCTCAATCAGTTGAAATGGATGGCGGAAGAAATTAAGCCGGGCAGTTATCTGGTAGGTGAAGCGTGGACGGGATTAAACAATATTGCAGCGTATTACGAGAGCGATATTGACAGCTTCTTCCTGTTCCCTGTGTCGCAGGCTGAGGGCATTGTGGTGAAAGCGATGCTTGCCCGTTCTAATCCTGCTGCTAACTTCAAAAAACAGATGGAAGCGGTTTATCACGCCATACCAGACGGTGTTCTGGCACCTTTCCTGTGCAACCATGATACCGGACGCGCCGTAGTTGCGCTTCAGGCACGGCAAAATCCCGCTCGTGTAAAATTTGCCCATGGACTTGTTAATATGCTGGGCGGAAATACGTTCACTTATTATGGAGACGAAATTGGGATGGTAGGATCGGGTGAAGATCCCAATAAGCGTCTTGCCATGTATTGGAATGATAACGATATGACAATGCAGCCGCCGGGTGTCACCAAAGTGGAATATGCCTATCCTTCGGTAGAAGAACAGATGGAAGATGAAGCATCTATTCTGAATTATGTGAAAGAAATGAACCGGCTCAAGCTGCAGTATCCCATCATTGCACGGGGCGAAAATGAATTTGTGTATTCTGATGCATATGTTTGTGTGATGAAGCGAACACTGAACGGTGAAAGCGTTTACATCGCAGTGAATTTTTCCGGAAGTAAGACGCAGCAGTTTACTTTGAGCGGAGAAACTCTCCGTATTTGCGCAGAACTGGAAGCGGGGGAAGAAAAAGCATCTTTCGTAAGTGATGAACAGGGTACCGCCTTCACCCTTCCTGCCTATGCCATTGTTGTCATAAATTGATTACAAAATCTCTAAACATTGTTGATGTGGTTGACAAATAGTCAAAAGTGTACTAAAATTGCTTGCGTCACAGGCAAGTGTGCCTGTCAAAGAACAATATGAGCCGATGGCTCAAACAAGGAGGATCCTTTCAATGAAAAAGGTTCTGGCTCTGATCCTGGCCCTGATCATGCTGTTCAGCATGACCGCTGTGGCTGAAACTGCTGCCTATGAAGGCGAAATCAAGATTTGGGTCGCCGAAAACATGGTCGAACTGACCAAGACCTATTGCGACAAGTTCATTGCTGAAAATCCTGAATATGCCAACCTGACCGTGCTCATCGAAGCCGTCGGCGAAGGCGATGCTGCCAACAAGATGATCACCGACGTTGAAGCCGGTGCTGACATCTATGGTTTCGCTCAGGACCAGCTGACCCGTCTGGTTGGCGCCAACGCCCTGATCGACGTGGCTCCCGAAAACGTTGAAATCGTTGTTGCTCAGAACGACGCCGGCTCCGTTGGCGCCGCCACCCTGGGCGAAACTCTGTATGCTTACCCCATGACCAGCGACAACGGCTACTTCCTCTACTATGACAAGTCCGTTGTGACCGATCCTACCAGCATGGAACAGATCCTGAAGGATTGCGAAGCTGCCGGTAAGAACGTGTACATGGAAATCAACTCCGGCTGGTACCAGACTGCTTTCTTCTTTGGTAACGGCTGCACCCTGACCTATGATGTGAACGATGCCGGCGAATATGTGAAGTGCAACGTTGACTACGCTTCCGAAAATGGTCTGAAGGCTTTCAAGGCCATGATCGAAACCGCCAAGTCTGCTGCTTTCGTGAACGGCTCCTCTGCCGGCACTGCCACCAACCTGGGCGCTCTGGTTTCCGGCGTGTGGGATTCCGGCGCTGTGCAGGAAGCTCTGGGTGAAAACTATGCTGCCACCAAGCTGCCCACCGTGGCTGGCTTCCAGCTGGGCGGTTTCGGCGGCTTCAAGCTGCTGGGTGTGAAGCCCCAGACCGACGAAGCTAAGCTGATCGCTTGCGATGCTCTGGCTCTGTACCTGACCTCTGCCGAAGTGCAGGATGCCCGCTTTGCCGCTGAAGGCTGGGGCCCCTCCAACCTGGAATCTCAGCAGGCTGATGCTGTGAAGAACAACCCCGCTCTGGCCGCTCTGGCTTCTCAGCTGGTGTACACCATTGGTCAGGGTCAGTATCCCAACGACTATTGGACTCTGGCGACTCAGCTGGGCGATCGCGTGCTGGCCGATGAATTCGACAACGCTACCGACGAAGAGTTGATGGACGCTCTGACCGAGTTCCAGGCTACCGCCGCTTCCTACGTGACCGCGGAATAAGATTATTCGCAGTGGGCTGGGGCTTTGTGCCCCGGCCCACCTTTTTGTATGCGGAATTTATACAAAAAGAAAAGTTTTACCATTACTCAGGATGAGGTGGGGAAAAGATGAATGAGCTGGATTACCTGAAAATGGGTAAAGCTGCCAAAATCGGCTATGCCTTACTCAAATGGGTCAAGGAACTGCCCAAAACGGTATGGGCCGGTATCCTGGGCCTGATCAACTGGATCATCAACTTTGGAAAGAAGATCTGGTTTGAAATTGCAGATATCGTGATGACCTTTATCCGGGGCGATTGGAAAACCAAAGTGTCTTATGTGATCATGGGCTTTGGTTCTGCTGCACGCGGCCAGGTATTCCGCGGCGCAATGTTTTTCCTGTTCCAAACGGTGTTTAACCTTTATATGGTATTCTTTGGCGGGGCGTATCTTGCCAAGTTCAGCACCCTGGGTGATGTACCTACCCAGAAGGTGGGACGCGTGACCCAATACGGGGACAACAGTTTCCTGATTCTGCTGTATGGTATTCTGACCATTTTCTTTATCATCGCCTTCGTTTATACATGGCGCGTGAATGTACGTCAGAATAAATTGTCCGAAGAAATCCTGAAAGCCGGCAAAAAACTGAAGTATGCAAAAGATGACATTGCTGCGCTGACGGACGGACAGTTCTACAAGACTTTGCTGGCGCTTCCTGTGGTAGGCATTCTTGTGTTTACCATTTTGCCCATTGTGTTTATGATTCTGGTTGCGTTTACCAATTTCGACGCGACTCATCAGCCGCCTGCCAACCTGTTTACCTGGGTAGGATTGAAGAACTTCCGTCAGCTGCTGTCCATGGACGGTGCAAGCTACGGCAGCACTTTCAAGCAGGTTCTGTTCTGGACCCTTGTATGGGCCTTCTTTGCCACCTTCCTGAACTATTTCCTGGGCATGCTGGTAGCCATCATGATCAACAAGAAGGGTATCCGCTTTAAGAAGATGTGGCGTACCATTCTGGTTATGACCATTGCTATTCCTCAGTTTGTCTCTTTGCTGTATGTGTCCAAAATGTTCGCTGCAGACGGCATTATCAACTCTCTGCTGATGAACTGGGGCTGGATCAAGGCGCCGCTGCCTTTCTGGACCAATCCCACCTGGGCGCAGATTACCGTCATTATCATCAATATCTGGATCGGTATTCCGTATCTGATGCTGATCGCTACGGGTATTCTGATGAATATCCCTGCCGATTTGTATGAAAGCGCCCGTATGGACGGCGCCAATGCGATCCAGACCTACATGAAGATTACCCTGCCTTATATGCTGTTTGTTACAGGTCCTTACCTGCTGACCAGCTTTATCGGCAATATCAATAACTTTAACGTCATTTTCCTGCTGACTCAGGGCAAGCCTGACATCCTGGGAAACAGCGCTGGTTCTACCGACTTGCTCATTACCTGGCTGTATACTATGACCGTCACCAACACCGACTACAAGATGGCTGCCGTCATCGGTATTGTAGTGTTTGTGATCACGGCTATTATCAATGTTGTGGTATACAATTTCATCCCGTCTGTGAAGAATGAGGAGGATTTCCAGTAATGGCTAAGAATAGAGAGATTCCGGAAGTCGATATTATTATCGATGAGAAAAACGGCGTGATCCGTGAAGTGGAAAATCCCCAGAAACTGCGCAGCAAGCGGGGCCATGAAAAACGTGTCAACCGCATTATCTATACCATTCTGATTGTGATGAGTATCGTGTGGCTGGCGCCCTTCGTTATGCTGGTGCTTCAGTCCTTCCGTACCGAATCCGGCGGCATGGTGAATTACGTGATCCCTAAGCAGTGGGGATGGGACAACTATGTGTTCCTGTTCACTTCTTCCAATTTCCCGCGCTGGTATATGAACACACTGTTTATCGCGCTGTGCTGTGCTGTGCTGCAGACCATCATTCAGCTGTCTGTCAGCTACACACTGAGCCGTATGCGTTTCCGCGGCCGCAAGCTGATCATGAACATGATTCTGGTGCTGGGCATGTTCCCCGGCTTCCTGACCATGATCTGCCTGTACTTCCTGCTCAAGCAGCTGGGTCTTACGCAGGAAGGCGCTGTGCCCGGTCTGATTCTGATCTACTGTGCTTCCTCTGGTATGGGTTACTATATTTCCAAGGGCTTCTTTGATACCATTCCGAAATCTCTGGACGAATCTGCACGCATTGACGGCGCGACCCGCTTCCAGGTTTTCAAAAAGATCATCATGCCTATGAGTAAACCCATTGTCATTTACACCGTGCTGATGGCGTTTATGGCTCCCTGGGGCGATTATGTATTCGCTTCCTATGTGGCTTTCGGCAAAAATAACAGCTACAACGTGGCTGTGGGTCTGTATGACTGGGTGAACACCAACGACTATCAGGGCTACTTTACCCGCTTCTGTGCAGGCGGCGTACTGGTTGCCGTGCCCGTTACCGCACTGTTCCTGGCGCTGCAGAAGTACTACGTTGAAGGCGTTACCGGCGGCGCCGTGAAAGGTTAAGGAGGAAATGAACTATGGCAAGTGTAAAGCTTGAAGGCGTTAAGAAAATTTATGATAACAGTGTTGTGGCTGTGCAGGAATTCAATCTGGATATCAAAGATAAGGAATTTGTGGTATTCGTTGGTCCTTCCGGCTGCGGAAAATCCACCACGCTGCGCATGATCGCCGGTCTGGAAGATATTTCCGAAGGCAAGCTGTTTATCGGCGACCGTCTGGTAAACGACGTGGAACCCAAAGATCGCGATATTGCGATGGTGTTCCAGAACTATGCACTGTATCCCCATATTACCGTATATGAAAACATGGCATTCTCTCTGCGTCTGCGCAAGATGGATAAAGAAGAAATCCATCGCCGCGTGCTGCAGGCTGCGGATATTCTGGGCATTACCCAGTATCTGGGCCGTAAGCCCAAGGCGCTGTCCGGCGGTCAGCGCCAGCGTGTAGCCATCGGTCGTGCGATCGTGCGTGAACCTCAAGTGTTTTTGATGGATGAACCTCTGTCCAACCTGGATGCGAAACTGCGCAACCAGATGCGTGCTGAAATTATTCTGCTGCGCAAGCGTCTGGATACTACCTTCATCTATGTAACCCATGACCAGACTGAAGCTATGACCCTGGGCGACCGCATCGTCATCATGAAGGATGGCTTCATCCAGCAGGTAGGCACGCCTCAGGAAGTGTTTGATACGCCCCATAACCTGTTTGTGGCAGGCTTCATCGGCAGCCCCCAGATGAATATACTGGATGCTGAGCTGACCAAGAACGGCGACAAATATACTGCAGAAACGCTGGGTTATAAGGTGGAACTGGATGAAAAGAAGTGCCAGCTGCTGAACGAAAACGGCGCATCCTCCATGAAGGTGCTGCTGGGCTTCCGTCCCGAACATGCGGTTGTTCACTTTGAAAAGATTGAAAACAGCATCGAAGGTACGCTGTTGGTGAACGAAATGATGGGCAGCGAGCTGCATCTCCATGTGCAGACCCAAAATGACCAGAAGATCATCCTGCGCATTCCCACCATCGATCTGACGGAAGAACAGCGCGCTTCCCTGACCTACGGCAACAAGCTGCATTTCAGTTTTGCCAGCAAGGTTGTGCAGCTCTTCAATCCCGAAACCGAACAAAGTCTGCTGTATCGCTAAAATAATGAGCGCCCGTAAATGCGGGCGCTTTTGTTTTCTTTTCAGTTCATATGCCGTATTGAAATAATCTAAAAAAACAGGTATAATAAAACGGTTGCCGCATAGGAGGTGTAAACATGAAGTGGCTGAAGCAAACGGGGATTATTCTGGGCATTACGTTCCTTGGTGAAGTGCTGCATGTGCTTTTGCCTTTTCCCATTCCTGCGGGCATTTACGGCATTCTGCTGTTTTTTGCTGCGCTGGAAACCAAGCTGATTCCTCTGAAAGCGGTTATGGAAACAGGCGTATTTCTGGTGGAGATCATGCCCGTTATGTTTATTCCAGCGGCAGTTGGTTTGATCAATTCCTGGAATATTCTGAAACCCACCTGGTTATCCTTTTTGCTGATTACCGTGCTTACGACCGTGATTGTTATGGGTGTTTCGGGCCTTGCAACACAGTGGCTGCTGCGGCATGAAAAGAAAAAGGAGGAACATGCACATGAATGAACTGCTGCAGCACTCCTCATACTTTGGCGTATTTCTCAGCCTGCTGTCCTATTTCGCAGGGATGTATCTGAAAAAGAAGTTCAAATGGGCCATTTTCAATCCGCTTCTGGTTGCCGTTGTACTGACTATTGGCGTGTTGCTATTGTTTGATATTGATTATGATACCTATAATCAAAGCGCATCCTATCTGAGTGTTCTTCTGACCCCGGCTACGGTTTGTTTGGCGATTCCCCTGTATGCTCATTTCAAGGTCTTGAAAAAACACTACCGTGCTATTCTGATCGGTATTGCATCCGGCGTATTGGTCAGCCTTTTGAGCGTGCTGCTTCTTTCCTGGTTGTTTGGCCTGGATCACGCTATGTATGTGACCATGCTGCCCAAATCCATTACCACGGCAATCGGTATGAGCCTGTCCATGGAATTGGGCGGCTATGCTGCCATGACGGTAGCAGCCATTGTTTTGACCGGCGTATTGGGCAATATGATTGCAGAAGGCGTGTGCCGCCTGTTTGGTATCGAAGATCCCATTGCAAAAGGCGTAGGAATTGGTACCGCATCCCATGCGATCGGCACCAGCAGGGCCATGATGATGGGGGAAGTAGAAGGCGCTATGAGCAGTCTTTCCATTGTAGTTGCCGGTGTTATGACGGTACTGGGTGCCGGTATCTTTGCCGGTTTTCTGTAAAACTTGCAGGCCTTTCCATTCGGAAAGGCCTGTTTGCTTGCATATACACAAAAGATGTGGTATTTTCTGTATGGTACCATTCAATTCTACTTTATGGAGTATATGATGATCAGTATTCAGGACATTAAAGAAAATGAACAAATCCGCACGTATATTAGGAAGGCGGATGAAACGCTGGAGGCAATGGGCTACACTGAACATGCCTTTGCTCATGTAAGCCGTGCTGCCCACTTTGCCCAAAAGGTGCTGACCGAACTGGGCTATCCGGAACGTATGTGTGAACTTGCGTGGATTGCAGGTTATATGCACGATATAGGCAATGTGGTCAATCGAATCGACCATGCGCAGAGCGGTGCACTCATGGCTTTTCGTCTTCTGGATAAAATGGGCATGGATGCAGAAGAAATCGCTATCGTCTGCAGTGCCATCGGCAATCATGATGAAAGCACGGCATATCCTGTAAATCCCATTGCGGCAGCGCTGATTCTGGCGGATAAAACGGATGTACGCCGCACTCGCGTGAGAAATCATGATATGAGTACTTTTGATATTCATGACCGGGTAAACTATGCGGTGGAAAAAGCCCGCACCGAACTGAGTGAAGATAAGAAAACGGTCATTCTGTCGCTAGAAATTGATACGGGGCTTTCTCCTGTGATTAATTACTTTGAAATTTTTCTGGATCGTATGCTGCTGTGCCGCCGTGCGGCGGAAAAACTGGGACTGCAGTTTAACCTGATGGTAAACGGGCAGCAGGTATTGTAAGGCGAATTTCTGCCCCAAAGGGAGGAAAATATGGAGCAGATTGACCGTATCATGCAGATGGAACAGGCGTACGACAGGGCGTGTACTGCCTTCGTTCAGGGGAAATATGATTTTCCGGAATTCAAAGCACTCCGTCATTACCTGGACAGCGGGGAATGGCTGGAGGATTATGAAGCTGATGAGGCAGGAATGATCCCTGTTGAGTTAAAACGCGGTGTGCTCGCACAGGATGCCCTCTATGATCTGATAACAGAATGGGAAGCTGCGATGCGAAAAAGAAAACCTGTTATCCATTTGTTTGGTGCATCCGGGTCCGGAACGACGACGCTTGGGAGTGCATTGAGCATAAGGCTGCATTTCAAACATATGGATACAGACAACTATTTCTGGCTGCCTACTGACCCAATGTTCACTGATAAACGCCCTGTGCAAGAGCGAATCGCTTTGATCAATGCGGATATGGATGCGGCAGAGCGGGGTGCAGTGCTTTCCGGGTCTCTCGTTGGCTGGGGAGATGTGCTGATTCCGCGCCTGACACTGGTTGTTCGTGTGGTGACGGCTGCGGATGTTCGTATAAAAAGGCTCCGTGCTCGGGAATATGCTCGTTTTGGCGAACGGATTTGTGACGGCGGCGATATGTACGCCCAGCATCAGGAATTTCTTGACTGGGCAGCGCGCTACGATACAGGCGATATCACCATGCGCAGCAAAGCGCGCCACGATGCATGGCAGCAGGAACTGAATTGTCCGGTTGTTACGGTAAACGGGGAAGATGACCTGGAAGAAAACGTTGAAAAGATTTTGACAGCGCTTGAAAAAACAGAATAAGAAAAGGCTCCCTTCCGCTTGGAGGGGAGCCTTATTGATTCATGAAGCGTCATAAAGGAGAGCACGGAACATGAATGTACAGTTTGCTTAGTGTTTATCAGCCGAAAGCTTTGGGCAGCAGGGAAGCGCTGTCGTTGTCCAGGTACAGGTTGGCATGCTTGCACAGACGCAGCACGGTGGCGGGGCAGTCATGGGTGACAGGACCGCACACGGTGTTGTACACAGCCTGAGCCTTCAGCTTGGTGGGCACGATGCAGAAGTGATACTTGGCATTGGCCAGAGTGGGGCAGGTGAGGGTCAGGGCATGGGTGGGCACTTCTTCGATGGCATCGAAGCACTTGTCATTCACCTGCTGCTGACGGCACATTTCGTCAAGAGATACGATCTTCACCATGGCGGGATCGTTGAAATCTGCTTCGTGGGGATCATTGAAGGCGATATGGCCGTTTTCGCCGATGCCCATCACCACGATGTCCACAGGATAGGTTTTGAGCAGTTCGGTATAGCGGGCACATTCAGCGTTTGGTTCGTTGGTGCTGTCCAGGGTGTACACTTCGCCAAAGGGAGCCAGTTCAAACAAATGGCGCTTCAGGAAATTGGCAAAACCCTGAGGAGCATCCTGCTTGAGGCCGATGTATTCATCCATGTGGAAAGCACGGATGTGGGCAAAATCCACACGCTTGTCCTCAACGAAGCACTTGAGGAAATCCAGTTGGGAAGGGGCAGCGGCAAAGATCATGTTGACCCATTCCTGCTTTTTCTGCAGCTCCTGAACCAGTGCGCCCAGGTCTTCTGCTGCAACGCGGCCCATATCGTCACGGGTAGGCAAATTTTTTACCGTCCAACGCATTTCAACCATTGCAAAAAGCCTCCAAATCATGCATAATGATACTTGAAATATACCAGAGAACTGGCTTCGTGTCAATTGATACGGACAAAACATATGAGGCGGTGAAAGCATGAAAACCATCATTTTCAATGTGCGCCTGGTTCCGGAAGGAAAGGCAGACAGATGGGTTTTGATTGAGGACGGCAAAATCCTGTCTCTAGGCAGGGGCGAAGTATGCAAAAAGGACGCCTGCATGGTGGACGGGCAGGGAATGTACCTTGTTCCCGGCTTTATTGATCTGCATGTACACGGCGGCGGCGGTTACTCCCTGATGACCGGCAAAAAGGAAGACGTCATCAATATGTGCCGTGCCCATCTGAAGGAAGGCACCACGTCTATTCTGCCCACCACGCTGGCATCGCCCATGCATGTTTTGCTGGGCGCCATTGACGGTGTGAAAGCTGCAGCGGAAGAATATACGGATGGAACGCTGCTGGGCGTTCATCTTGAAGGTCCGTTCCTTAGCCCTGAACAGAGCGGCGCCCAGAGTCCGGATGCCATCAGCCTGCCGGATATTGACAAGGCAAAGCAGCTGATCGAACGCTGGCCCGGCGGTGTGAAAATGATGGGCGTTGCACCCGAACTTCCCGGTGCCATGGAAGTGGGCGAATATCTGAAAGCAAATGGCGTAGTCGGTTCCTGTGCCCATACCAATGCTACCTATGCGGATATGACATTGGCTGCCGATCATGGCTACAGCGATATTACCCATCTTTTCTCCTGCTGCTCTACCATCAAGCGCGTACAGGGCTACCGTGTCAGCGGCGTCATTGAAGCGGCGTTGGAAATGGACCACTGGACGGCACAGTTCATCGGCGATCTTCGCCATCTGCCTCCGGAACTGATCCGCCTGATCTATAAATGCAAGGGCGCAGAAAAGGCGTACCTGGTAACCGACGGTCTGGAATTCTCTGCTGCCGAACTGGAAGAAGGCGTCAGCTATGTGCAGGTAAACGGCATGGAAACTGTTTACGAAGACGGCGTGATGAAGCTGCCTCACCGTCAGGCGTTCGCAGGAAGCGTGGCCACCATGGGCAAGATGATCAAGAACCTGGTGGATCATGTGGGCATTTCTTTCCGGGATGCCGTGCGCATGGCAACGGAAACGCCTGCAAAAGTGATGGGACTTGATCATAAAGGCAAGATTGCATCGGGATATGATGCGGATATTGTATTGATGGATCATGAATATCAGGTGCGTTTTGTCATGGCCAATGGCAAGATCGTGCGGAATGATCTGAAAGCGTAAGTGGAGGACAAAACGATGAGCGAACTGAAACTGTCCATGATTACGGATGAAATGACCCAAAGTCTGGAAGAAGCCATTGCTTTTGCAGTGGAACACGGCATGCAGGGCGTGGAACTGCGCTCTGTGGACGATACCACCATCGGCAATATCCCCAATGAAAAGCTGCAGGAATATAAGGCTATGCTGGACAAGACCGGACTGCAGGTAGTGAGCCTTGCCAGCCCGCTGTGCAAG
>JAFYLS010000044.1 GCA_017550035.1 Clostridia bacterium | reverse complement strand
GGTCTGGATGACATTGAAACCATGCTGGAACTTGCCCATGAGGAAAATGACGACAGCATGGTGGAAGAAGCCGGCAGCGAACTGGAAACCCTGGAAAAGGAACTGGAAGCGCTGGCCCTGGAAACCCTGATGCGCGGCGACTATGACAGCAGCGACGCAGTGCTTTCCCTGCATGCCGGCGCCGGCGGAACCGAAGCACAGGACTGGACGCAGATGCTCTTCCGCATGTACACCCGTTACTGTGAACAGATGGGCTTCAAGGTGACCGTGCTGGATATTCTGGACGGCGACGAAGCCGGCCTCAAGTCTGCCACCTTCCAGGTATCCGGCCCCAATGCCTACGGTTATCTGCGCGGCGAAAAGGGTGTGCACCGTCTGGTGCGTATCTCTCCCTTTGATGCCAACGCCCGCCGTCAGACCTCCTTCTCTTCTCTGGACGTGGCGCCTATTCTGGAAGATGACGGCGAGATCGAAATCGATATGACCGAAGTGCGTGTTGACACCTACCGTTCCACCGGTGCAGGCGGTCAGCACATCAACAAGACGGACTCTGCCGTGCGTTTTACCCATATTCCTACCGGTATCGTGGTTTCCTGTCAGAACGAACGCAGCCAGGTGCAGAACCGCGAAATGTGTATGAAAATGCTGCGTGCCCGCCTGCTGGAACTGCGTGAACGCGAACGTGAACAGCAGATGGCGGACATCAAGGGCGAAATGAAGAAGATCGAATGGGGCAGCCAGATCCGCTCCTATGTATTCCAGCCCTACACCATGGTCAAGGATCACCGCACCGGTTTTGAAAGCGGCAATATTGACGATGTGATGAACGGCAACCTGGAAGGCTTTGTAACGGCCTACCTGAAGATGCAGTAATGAAGAATGTATTGAAAAAAGGGCTGCTGACGCTTGTCAGCATGTTTATCTGCGTGGGTCTGGTGTTTTCCATGGCCCTCAGCTGCGTGTACAACAAGGCGCACATGACCAATGCGTTCCAGACCTATGCGCAGGAAACACGGGAAGATATTCTGGTGGCGGACTATGAAGTCATTGCAGGGGAGATCGTCCGTTACCTTTCCACCGGAAAGCAGGAAGATATTCCCATGCTGCGGGAACAGGTGCTCTTTTCTGAAAAGGAAAACCTGCATCTGGCAGACTGCAGCAGCATTACCCGGGGTATGGGTTACGTGCGCTTTGCCTCCATCGCACTGGTATTGGTGCTGTTTATGATGGTCATGGGCCGAAAGGATCCCGAGGTACGCAAAAAGCGGGTGGATGAACTGTTCCAATGCTTTGCGCTGGGGACTTTCCTGCTGGCGCTTGTGACCATTGCGCTGGCAGTGTGGGGACTTAAGGATTTTGAAAGTCTGTTCCTGACCTTCCATCACGTTGCTTTCAGCAATGATTTGTGGATTCTGAATCCGGAAACGGATTTGCTGATCCAAATGATGCCCTATGAGTTTTTTGTGGATTATATGGGCTATATTGTGAAAAATGCAGCGCCTGCGCTGATCCTGATATTTGCAGCACCCATTGTTTGGGCAATCATGAGCCTGAAGGCCGGAAAGGCGGGGAAGGCATGACTTATCTGGAACAAAGCAAGCAGCAGCTTGCGCAGCTGCAGAAGAAGGAAACTGTCCGTATTCTGGCCATTGAAAGCAGCTGCGATGAAACGGCGGCTGCGGTGATTGAAAACGGACGGAAAATTCTGTCCAACTGCGTGTTTTCTCAAATTGACCTGCATGCGCTGTACGGCGGCGTGGTGCCGGAAATTGCCAGCCGCGCGCATGTGGAAGCGGTGGACCGGATGGTGGATGAAGCTCTTCGGGAAGCAGGCGAAACACTGGAAAGCATTGATGCCATTGCGGTGACTTACGGTCCCGGACTTGTAGGCGCGCTTCTGACGGGAGTTACCAGTGCCAAGGCGCTGGCTTATGCGGCAAAAAAACCGCTGATTCCCGTGCATCATATTGAAGGCCATATTTGCGCCAATTTTCTGACCGATCCGGAACTGGAACCGCCTTTTACCTGTCTGGTAGTCAGCGGCGGACACAGCCATATTCTGGAAGTCAGCGACTATGGCGAATACCGCCTGTTAGGCTGCACTCAGGATGATGCAGCAGGCGAAGCCTTTGATAAGGCGGCCCGTGTGCTGAATTTGCCGTATCCCGGCGGCCCCCGGCTGGATAAACTGGCAGAAGAGGGCGATATTCACGCGCTGAAGCTGCCGAATCCGCACACGGATGGAAAGTATGATTTCAGTTTTTCCGGCCTGAAAACGGCCTTTATCAACGCTGTGCACAATGCCCGCCAGAAAGGCGAAAACCTGAACGATGCGGACCTTGCTGCTTCCTTCCGTCATGCGGTGGTCAGCATGCTGGCGGATAAAACCATGCAGGCGGTAAAAGATACCCATGTGGAAAAACTGGCACTGGCCGGCGGTGTATCTGCCAACAGCCTTTTGCGCCGTGAAATGCAGAAGCGGTGCGACAAAACGGGCGTGAAGCTCTATATGCCCAAACTGTCCCTTTGCGGCGACAACGCAGCCATGATCGGCTCTGCTGCCTACTTCCGGCTGATGAAGGGAGAAACGGCGGCGCTGAATTTGAATGCTCGTCCATCTTTGCCGCTGGTAAAGTAAAAAACAATCAAAGAAAGCATCAAAAAAACAGCAGACCAATTGGTCTGCTGTTTTTGTATCCTTGGGTTATGCCTGCTCTTTCAGTTCCTGCAGTTCCTTGCGGTGCATATCGAGCTGATTGAGGAAGCGGTCCACGCCATGTTCATAATTGCGGTAGCACCACAGTTCGTAGTACTCTTTGTGCATATCATCCATCATGTCCAGCAGCGCTTCCAATTCCTCTTTGGTGTGCTTTTTGCCCAGCTTGATTTTGCACAGTTCACTGGCCAGCAGCACCATGTTGCAGTTGACGAGGATTTCCCGCTTCATCCGTTCGTCAAATTCCAGCGCTTCAATATCGTCCATCACCCGGGTCACATAATCCGTCACGTTATCGAAGTAGAAGATTTCTCCGCTGTCCTTCAGGTCAAACAGATGGGCATAATTGGTCTGAGTGAGGGGATAGGGGAAGAGTTCGGCGCACATGGTGCCTACGTGCACGCGTTCAGGCTCCAGCAGGTAGTAATTGCAGATCTTGTACAGAAGACGGCTGACGGGAGCGCCGCCGAACATGGTTTCGTCCACATACTTTTCGGCATTGCGGATATATTCGGCCTTGAAGGTTTCGCCGTTCTGCTCGGCGCCGGCATTCCAGGCATATTGACCGGCCAGCGCTACATAGTTCATGCTCCATACGCCAAACTGGGGATGGCCCAGATTGCCCAGTCCGTCAGCAGCAGACCCTTGGCGCCGTATTTAACGCCCAGTTCTGCGGCGGTGCGGATGTTGAAGGTGGTTACATCGCTGCGGCCGGTAAAGGCGCAGTGACCGTTGGTGGCGGGGCAAACATAGTAGTTCAAACCGGCATTCTTGAAGGAAATGCAGTGTTCCGCCATCATCTGGCTCTGGATCAGTTCATAGCCCCATTCCAGTGCAATGGCATCCTTGGGGATCATGTCATAGAGCTTTTCGCTCTTGTAAATCATGTCCGACCAGAACATCACCTTTTTGCCGTGTTTGCCAGCCAGGGCGTTCAGTTTGTTCAGCCATTCCATGAAAACAATATCGTTTCCGTGTTCGCGGCAGTATTCTTCGATCTGGAATCTGCCAAGACCATATGCTTCGTCCAGACCGATATTTACATATTCGCTGGTGAAGTGGGGCAGCACGGAATCATACAGGTTACTGACAAAGGTATGGCTTTCGGGCAGGAGGGGGTTGAGGGTGTTGGGAATGTCGTCCCCTTCGTACAGGCCCAGCTTGCGGAATTCATCGTGCTTGAGCCAGTGGGTCAGGTGGCCGAAGGAATTCTGGTTGGGAACCAGATCAATAAAGCGTGCTTTGCAGTAATGATCCAGTTCTTTGATATCTTCGGGCGTCAGACAGTCGAAATTCTCGGTATACTTGGGGTAGGCGCTGTATTTGAAGCATTCGCCTTCCATGTACAACTGGAATTCATTGTACTTCAGCGCAGCCATGAAATCGATCATACGCTTGATGGAGTCCATGTTGGGCTTGCGTCCGCGGCTGATGTCCAGCATGTAGCCGCGTCTTTCCAGACAGGGCCAGTCCTTGATGACCACATAGGGGAATTTGCCCTGATAGGTGCGGATGAGCTGCCACAACGTGGTGGCGGCGCGGAAATTGCCTTCCTCGGTGGCGGCACGGATGACGGCGCCCGTTTCGCACACGGAAAGCAGATATTCTTCCTTGCCCAGCGTGCGCAGGGGGATAAAGGTTACATCTTCATTGCCGGATTTGATCAGATCGGCAAACGTGGTAAGATCGTATTGGAGGTAGTTGCGCCGGGGTTGATAAAACCCTTCGGACAACTGCATTTTTTGCGGTGCGGGAAACAGCATGGGTATTCCTCCAGTCATATATCATATATACGTATAGTATATCATGGGATAATAAATCGGAATATGTGATTTTGGCCGAAAAACTTAAAAAATTCGTACAAAAATCAATTTTGCAGGAAGGAAATGCTGAGCGCTGTGTCCAAGTAAAACAGGGATGTTTTAAGGTTTGGAGGCGTATGGCTGATGCGTACGGTGCGAACGGACGGGCTGCTTTATTTTGCGGACGATCTGGTATCCAATGGATGCCTGGTGTATTCTTATGCGCCGGAAGCCAGAGAACCGATTGTGTTTGCGCATTATGAGCATGAACATACTATCCCTCACCCGATTCACTACCTCAATGAAAGCAAGATGTGCAAGCTGTTTGTGTATCTGGCGGGAGATTTTGATTTTATGGACCGGAATACGGTATATCATCCTGCCTGTGGGGATGTGATTATGGCCCGTAGCCACGAACAGTACACCACCTGCTTTTACAACCAGTCCCATGTAGATTATTATGAGATTGCCTTTCCGCTGGAGTTTTTTGAGCGGGTCACGTTTCCCAATCCCTGCCGTACGCCTTTCTTTGACCGGAAGGAAGAAGCCGGCAATCTGCTGGTACTGCCTCAGGGATACGGCGACAGTCTGATCGGAAAACTGAAGGAAATTGAATGGTATATTGCCAACCAGCACGCCCATGTGGATTTGCAGGCGTATGCGCTGATTTTGCAGATTATGGAGATTGTGCATGCGGGCATTGCAGGGGAGAGCGAGCCCAGCCGCGCCACCCGCATTCCGGATAAACTGCGCAGCGCCATAGACTATGTTCATGCCCATTACCTGACGATGATCGGCATTGGCGAGGTGGCAGAATACTGCGGTGTGACCAATACCTACCTGAGCCGCATTTTCAAGGCTGCATTGAACTGCACGCCCAATGAATACCTGAACAATCTGCGGATTTCCCACGCCAAATATCTGCTGGATAACGGGCGTACGCTGACAGAAGCCTGCTATATGTCCGGTTTCAGCAACTATACGTATTTCATTACCAAATTCAAACAGCTTTCCGGCGTAACTCCCAGCAAATTTCAGAAAAGGAATTGAAGTCAAGGTATTCCTGCATGCATGTAAAAAGCGGTTTCCGTTAATCGGAAACCGCTTGATTTTTTAGGAGAATTTCAGAAGGATTACTTGCCGGCGATGTTCAGTTCGCCTGCATCAATGGAGGGGCTGCACACGGAGGAACCGGTGAACTTCAAATCGCTGCCTACGGCACGGATGTTCTTCAGCAGGCGGTAGAAGTTGCCGGCTACGGTGATGCGGTCCACGGGCTGATCCTTCTTGCCATCTTTTACGGTGTAGCCTTCAGCCAGCAGGGAGAAGTCGCCGGAAGCGGGATTGGCGCCGGCGTGCAGACCGCTCACATCGGTGATGACCACGCCTTCGCCCATATCGGCCATCAGACCTTCCAGGTCCTTTTCGCCGGGCTTGAAGAAGAAGTTGGAGGGCGCTACATGCACGGGAGAAGTATAATCGTTTTTACGGGCGTTGCCGGTGGACTGAACGCCGGCCTTGCGGGCCGTCTTCAGGTTATGCAGCAGCGTCTTGAGTACGCCGTTTTCCACCACGTTCTTGGTCTGGCTCTTGACGCCTTCATCGTCAAAGCCGCGGCTGTCGGGGCCGCCGGGAAGCAGGGGATCGTCCACCAGGGTGACTGCCTCGGAAGCGATCACTTCGCCTTCCTTGCCGCCCAGCAGGGACATGCCCTTCTGCACGTTTTCCGCGGAGAATACGCTGGAGAACACGCGCAGCAGACTGCTCATGGCGCCCTTTTCGATGATCACGCGGTAGGTGCCGCTGGGAATGGGGGCGGCGTTCAGGGCAAAGAGCGCTTCATCGGCAGCCTTGCGGGATACTTCATCGGCGCACAGTTCATTAAAGTCGCGGGTGGCTTTGCGGAAGGAGCCGGAGGCTACCTTGTCGCCGTCCTTGGCCAGCGCGCCGGAAGCAGCCATGGCCATATTGTCCTTGAAGTACAGGTCCAGACCGTAGGAGTTCACCAGACGCACGCTGGAAGAGGCGGTGGAAACCATCACGTGGGTGGCAGCGGCAATCTTTTCATCGGCAGAAAGGGTTTTCTTTTCGATGTCCAGCACCAGCTTCAATTTGTCTTCTTCGGCTACGTTGTCCAGTTCGGGGTTGTAGTTATCCACAACGGGATAATTTTCATCACCCTGATAAATTTCTTCCACGCTGTCGTCTTCGATGAGGGAAGCGCTTTCCTTCACGCCGGCAACCAGCATATCAATGGCTTCATCGTCGAAAGCCTGAGTGGCAGAATAGCCCATACGGCCGTTCACAATGCCGCGCAGGGAAAGGCCGCAGGAGTTGTTCACGGTATAGTTGGCAATTTCGCCGTGCTGACACATGGCACGGAAGGAATCGCTCTGAGAAACATAAATTTCGGCTGCTTCAATGCCGCTTTCTTTGGCGGCAGTCAAAAGTTTTTGAATAAACTGATCCATCTGAATGCCTCCTTACTTGGCGCCGCCCACGGTAACGGAGCTGACGCGGATCATGGGCTGGCCTACGTTGGTGGGCACGGTGCCGCTCATGGAGCCGCAGTTGCCCTGAGCCATCTGCATGTTGCGGCCTACGCGGTCGATCTTCATGAGAATATCGCTGCCGCGGCCGATGAGGGAAGCGCCGCGCACGGGATGCACGATGCGGCCGTCCTTGACCCAGTAACCTTCGTTGACCACGAAGTTGAATTTGCCCGTGGAGGGGTCCACAGAGCCGCCGCCCATGGACTTGGCATAGAGACCATCGCCCATGGTAGCGATCATTTCGGCTTCGCCGTCCGTACCCGCGGCAATGTAGGTGTTGCGCATACGGGAGGTGGGGGCGAACATGTAGCCCTGACGGCGGCCGTTGCCGGTGGGGGCCATGCCCATCTTGCGGGCGTTCAGTTTGTCGATCATGTAGTTCTTGAGGATACCGTTTTCAATCAGCACCAGCTTGGTGGGCTTCATGCCTTCGTCGTCGATGTTTTCGCTGCCCCATTCGTTGAGCATGGTGCCGTCGTCAATGGCGGTCACGCAGTCGGCGGCGATCTTCTGGCCCAGTTTTCCGCAGAATTCGCTGTTGCCGGGGGCTACGGAAGTGGCTTCCAGGGAATGACCGCAGGCTTCGTGGAAAATAACGCCGCCAAAGCCGTTATCGATGACCACAGGCATCTGACCGGCGGGGCACAGAGGCGCGTGCAGCATGGTCACGGCCATTTTGGCAGCCTTGCGGGCGACAAACTCGGGGTCGATATGACGGTCGAAAATCTCAAAGCCCTGCATACCGCCGGGGCCGAAGAAACCGGACTGGTTTTCGGTGCCGTTGGAAGCAATGGCGCTGACGGAGAAGCGGGTGTATACACGCAGGTCGCTGGTAAAAAGACCTTCGGAGTTGGCGATCCACACGCGCTGCTCGCTGTCCAGATAATTGATGGATGCCTGAGCGATCTCATTGAAGGTGTTGATCACGCCCTGAGCGGCGCGCATCTTTTCTACCTTGCGGGCGCCGGTCACCTGGGAAGGCAGTTCCTTGATGATGTGCACGTTTTCGCACTGAGAATAGGCCAGCTGCTGTGCCTGATAATCCGTCTTGGCACTGATGGCGGCAGCAGCACGCTTGGCACAGGCGATGAGGCCGGCTTCAGAAGTGTCGTTGGTGTGAACATAGACGCTGCGGGTACCGGCAAAAACACGTACGCCGGCGCCGTGCAGGCGGTTGGAATTGGCCATTTCCACCTTGCCGGAAAGCATCATCATGTTGTTATTGCGCCGGTCTTCCAGAAAAATTTCTGCAAAATCGCCGCCGGTTTTCAGTGCGGTTTCGATGACCGCCTGTGCTACCTGTTGCTTGAGCATGGAAACCCTCCTTATGAAATCCAAAGTTGTTTCAAGAAGATAATATACAACATATATACCACAATTGCTCATTAAAGTACAGCCATTATGCGAAGGAATGCATAATAAATACAAAGGAAGGACATTGTAATAGCAGTACACGGTCAAGTGAAAGTAAGGAGGAAAAAAGAACGTGTCCATCGGACTTGTATTGCTTTCGGTAGTGTCTGTGCTGATTCTTTTCGGTGTCGCCCAGCGTGTGCTGGATAAAATGCAGCTGACAGACCGGGCGGCGCTTCTGATTGCGGCAGCCATTTTCTTTGGCGGTCTGCTTCCCAATATTGAGATTGGGCGGGTATCTCTGAATGTAGGCGGTGCTTTGGTACCCTTGGGAGTATGCATATATATGCTCTTGAAAACGGATACCGCCCGGGAGTTCTGGCGTGCATTGGCAGGCAGTGTGATTACTGCGGCGCTGGTGTTTTTTCTCGGCCGTCTGCTGCCGGATGAACCGGAAAAGATCTGGATAGACCCCAATTACGTATATGGTATCGCAGGCGGTATCGTTGCCTACATTCTGGGCAGAAGCCGCCGCGCTGCTTTTATCTGCGGCGTGCTGGGCGTACTGCTTGCGGATATTGCGGTAGGCGTTATGAACTGGGTGAAGGGCATCGATCAGCAATTGATGCTGGGCGGTGCAGGTGCGCTGGATGTGGTGGTGCTCAGCGGGCTTATTGGCGTGCTGCTGAGTGAACTGGTGGGCGAGGTGATTGAGCGTATTGCACGCAGGGATGAGCAGAGCCGCAGAGAACAATACGAATCGCGCAGCCGAAGGAGGGAAAAGGCAAAATGAAAAAGAGAACCAGAGCAATTGCTGCATGGCTGGCTTTGGCGCTGCTGTGCAGTTTTTTGATGGGCGCTGCGGACCTTTCCGGACAGGCAAATGAACGGGATGAAAATGAAGTATACCGCCTGATGACTCCGGACTTCAGGGAACTGACGCAGGTGACCGGCAAACCGGATCAGGGCGATGAATACATTTCCGGGGATAATATGCACTACCGCGTTACCCGGGTGGATGAAGCGAACAAGACGGCGGAAACGGAACTGATAGGCGCTTATCGGATGCCGGATGTGAGCTGGCTGGACGAAAGCGCCATGAGTGTCACGGCACTGAGACGGGCTATTGCCCTGTACTGCACCCACAGTGACGAAAGTTATGAGCCTACCGACGGCACTTCCAGCGATGAGAAGCGCGGCGGCATTTACGATGTGGCGGACGCTTTCCGAAATGCCATGGAGGAAAAGGGCGTTACTGTTTATCAGAGCGATGAAACCCATCATCCCCACGATGCAGGGGCTTACCGAAGAAGCCGCCAGACGGCCATGCAGCTGCTGGAGGAGGGTGTGGATTGCATCATTGATATTCACCGGGACGGTATTCCCGATCCTGAATCCTATGAAACCGAAGTGAAGGGCAAGGATACCACTCAGGTGCGTCTCTTGGTGGGCAGGTCCAATCAGAACAGCGGCGCCAACAAAGACTTTGCAACCCGGCTCAAAGCGGTGGCGGATAAGGTATATCCCGGGCTCATCAAGGATATCTTCATCGGCAAAGGCAGCTATAATCAGGATTTGATGAGCCGCGCCATCCTCTTTGAATTCGGCACTTATACCAATGAAAAGGAAGATGTGCTCACATCCACCCGCTATATGGCGGATGTACTTTACCGTACGTTGTACGGCGGTGTAACGGGCGCTGCCGGGGTTGGAAGCGATGTGCAGTACAAAAACAGCAAAACAGCGCCTGCCGACGGCGGAGAGGGAAAAGGCGGCTGGGGCGGCGTACTGGTATTGATCCTGGTGGCCGGTGTGGCACTGCTGATCTTCGCTTTTGTGCAGACAGGTTCGGGCAAGGGCACGGTCCATAAGGTGAAGCGTACCTTCCAGGAAATGTCCGGCGGGTTGTTTGGAGGTCGAAACAGGAAGAAGGATTAAGTTTATTTTGCAGCTTGGTGAATGCGAAGGCATGTTTTTGCTGCAGGGCTTTCGTTGGATTACAGATTACGACTCGGGCTCCGTTTTTGAGAACAGTCAAAGGGCTGCTGCGTTCTTGAAGAGCAGACGTTGAAACGGGGCCCTTTTTGGTTGCATTTTTGACGGATGCAAATGCCTGTTATTACCAATTGACGAACAAATGTTCGTATGATATATTATACGAGAACGATTGTTCGTGTTTGGGGTGAAAAAGATGGAACGGGTCATTCTGCATGCGGATGCCAACTCCTTTTATGCGTCGGTGGAGTGCTACTATCATCCGGAATACAAAGACCGTCCGCTGGCAGTGTGCGGCGATCCCGAAGCGCGGCACGGCATTGTGCTGGCAAAAAATCAGGCGGCGAAGAGGTTTCATATTCAGACAGGAGAGGCTGTGTGGCAGGCCAGGCAGAAGTGCCCGGAACTGGTGGTCATGCCGCCTCATTTTGATGCCTACCAGCAGTTTTCCGGCGCATTGCAAAGTTTGTACGGCGAATACACCCATCGGGTGGAAGCACTGGGGCTGGATGAATGCTGGCTGGATGTAAGCGGAATGAGCTGCAGCGTACGGGAAGGACAGCATATTGCCGATGAAATCCGCATGCGGGCCATTCGGGAAATCGGCATCACGCTGTCGGTAGGGGTATCCTTCAATAAAACTTTTGCCAAACTGGGCAGCGATTTGAAAAAGCCCAACGGCACCACAGTCATTACCCGTCGGGATATGCCTTATACTGTATGGCCCCTGCCAGCCAGCGATATGCTGATGGTGGGACCCCATACCATGCAGAAACTGCGTGCCATGGGGGTGCTGACCATTGGCGATCTGGCTTGCTGCGATCCCAGGGTATTGCAGCGCAGGATGGGGAAATGCGGATTGCTTTTGCAGGAACTGGCTGCGGGAAGGGATATTACACCTGTTACGGAAACGGCGGCGGCCGATGAAATCAAAAGCATCGGCAATTCCACCACGCCGCCCTTTGATATTGTTCACCTGGATGATGCCCGGCAGGTATTTTATGTGCTGGCGGAAAGCGTCAGCGCCCGTCTTCGTGCAGCCGGATTCCGGGCAAAGTGTATTTCCGTCAGCGCCCGCACCACTGAACTGGTTACAGCTTCCCATCAGTGTACGCTTTCCCGTTCTACGGATATGACCCACGAAATCATGGACGCAGTGATGCGTCTGTTTGCCGAACGCTTTGGCGGCCATTTTCCCTACCGCAGCGTGGGTATCAGTACCAGCCAGTTGATGGATAGCCGGACGCCGGAACAGGTATCTTTATTCTTTAATGAGGAACAGCGCGCCAAACGGCTGCGATTGGAAGAAACGATTGATACTTTGCGCGGACATTATGGGAAGGGCATTGTGGTGCGCGGAAGTTTGATGGATGAAAAGGGCGTGCAGCTGCGCGGTGCAGAACAGCAGGAGGAAGAAAACCGCCATGAGATTCCCGGGGATAACAAATTCAAGGGCGTTACTTCCATTCTGGTGCACAACGGTGCTCGTTTGCCTTCGGGAAAAGGCAAACGATGAACGGTAATAAAAGGAGATAAGTGACAAAATTACTTTTTTTCATTCTTTGATGCAGAAAACCATTGACAATTGCTTTGTAAACTGTTATACTGTTTTAGCGCTTTGATGAGGCCGTCATTTGCACAGTATGGAGAGATGGCCGAGTGGTTGATGGCGCTGGTCTTGAAAACCAGTGATGCCGAAAGGCACCGGGGGTTCGAATCCCTCTCTCTCCGCCATTTCACCTGAGCGTGTGCAACCACATGGAGAAGTACCCAAGTGGCCGAAGGGGCTCCCCTGCTAAGGGAGTAGTGTGCTAACGCGCAGCCCGGGTTCAAATCCCGGCTTCTCCGCCAAACATCGTCCGGTTTTCCGGACGATGTTTTTTTATTGTATATACGCAGCGCAGATCTGCGCAATGATATTATCTGAGTGGCAAAATATGCGGATGCTGCACTATAAATGTGAAAAAATTGAAGTAATAAGCAGGAATAGTCCCTTTGATTATGCAAATACGAAATATTTATACCGTTATAAACCCATTTAATTGAATATTTACCGAAAGTGTAAAATATTGACAAGAAAGGAAGCAAGTTATACAATAACAATGAGATGGTGTTTGTTGATATTATCTAAACATGCAGACACTTTAACTCTACGTGCTGTATCGGCATGATAAAAATAGTATAACTGTGCGATCATTTTGCCTTTCTTGAAAAATCAGGAGAGGCTATGGTCGATTTGTGATATCCGGACGACGGCGAAGCAAATGGAGGTATCGGTGTGAATAAACGAATGAACAGGGTAAGAAGAATAACGGCTATGTTTCTTACTTTGATGATGTTGTGCGGCGAGACGTTGACGCCGGCAGTGGATTCGGTATTTTATGCGTATGCTGCAGAAACGTCTGTTTCGAATGAGAATACCGGAGATGTTGTGCTGCCCGAAAATCCGGAGGGGGAAGGGCAGGACGATTTTGTGCTTTCCGCAAGTTCGCAGTTGACTGCTCAAGGTACGGAAGCCACAGATGATCCTGTGGTGACCGAAGCGCCTACCGAAGCGCCCGCTGCGGAACCTGTAGTTACGGAAGTACCTACCGAAGCGCCCACTGCGGAACCTGTGGTGACCGAAGTACCTACCGAAGCGCCTACTGCGGAACCTGTAGTTACGGAAGTGCCTACCGAAGCGCCCACTGCGGAGCCTGTGGTGACCGAAGTACCTACCGAAGTGCCCACTGCGGAGCCTGTGGTGACCGAAGTACCTACCGAAGCGCCCACTGCGGAACCTGTGGTGACCGAAGTACCTACCGAAGCGCCCACTGCGGAACCTGTGGTGACCGAAGTACCTACCGAAGCGCCTACTGCGGAGCCTGTGGTGACCGAAGTACCTACCGAAGCGCCCACTGCGGAGCCTGTGGTGACCGAAGTACCTACCGAAGCGCCCACTGCGGAACCTGTGGTGACCGAAGTACCT
>JAFYLS010000043.1 GCA_017550035.1 Clostridia bacterium | reverse complement strand
TTCCGCATTGGCTGCGATGGTGCCTTCAGCACCCTCGGCTTCCGTCTGCGTCCAGCCTGCAGGCACCGTTTCAGTCACTTCGTACTTCACGCCGGCAGGAACATTCGTCAGCGTGACGCTTTCGCCGTCCTTCAGCTTGACTGTCACTTTGCCATCCGTAATGGTCTTCGATACGCCATCCACAAGTACGTTGCCGTTCTCGTCCCCGGTCCAGGCTTTTCCGTCAGCTCCCGTGAGGGTCACTTCAAACGTAAAGTCCTGTTCCGCTGCCTTGGCGCTCACTTCGCCTTCCGTTGCCTTGCTGATCGTCAGGGAACCGGGCACAGATGTATTGCGGAAGACAGGAGGCTCATCGCTCCACGCATCATCTGCTACCTGCCCATCCACCAGCTTACCATACATGGTAGTCAAAGACGGCCACGTGTAATAGGAATGCGATATTCTTACCACATACTGCGAATCATCATAGATAATAGCCGGATTGTTTCCCTTTTCCTCCTGGATAATATAATCGGCAGTGCTTTCGGGAGCAATTTCAATCTGATCAAACAGCACGGCACCACCTACACTGTTGGTTACCTGCGAGACGACATTGCCACTTTCGTCCTTCATGGTGAAAGTGAATTCTCCAACTTCAGGTATACGGCCATCCAGTGTTTTCGTTAACGTGATACGCTGTGGATAGTTCTGATTATCCCAGTCCGACTCATTGGTAAACACCGCTTCGCTGGTCTGTTTCGCCCCGATTATGCCGCTATCTCCACTCTTGCTGACCTGCTTCCAATAAGTCGGCATATCTTCCCATACCTGGTAGGTAGTACCGGCAGGAAGGTTATTCAGCGTAACCGTCTGATTGTTTTTGAGTGTCAACGTAAGCATATTGCCGTTTATGGTAAGATTGGGATCCATTTTTTTCCACTCGGCAATGAAGTATACTTTGTCACCCTCTTGTTCACCGCCAACACCCATCCAGAGTTCGTCACTTGCATCGATCTCATAGAGCTGTCCGGTAGCTTCTTTTCTAAATCCGATCAATTCATAGCCATAACGATAGAAATAAGGTTTGGGAACAATGTAGCAATAATAGTCGACATCCACTACAAGTTCGCGGGAGATATAACCCGTTCCTTCGCCGCCCAGGAAAATATATTCATACGTAAGCATATCCCAGGTCCAAACACCGCCATTGTTGCCGCTTTCAAAGAGTTCTTCCGGTGTCAATTTGTCATTTTCGTTGGCAACATTTTCCCAGTAACCGGTATATCCGCTGCCTCTTTCAACCGGAATACGCGGCATATGGGCCCTATCAAGGATTGTTCTATCACCAATTGCAATTTGCCGGAGATTGGAACAATCCCTAAACATACCGACTATATCGGGGGCATGGCTCGTATCAAAATTGCTCACATCAAGAATAGAGAGATAATAAGCTTGATAAAACATGTCACCCATGTCTGTTACATTTCTTGTATCAAAACTGCTCAGATCAAGAGTGTAGATACTGCTGTTGGCAAACATAGAGCTCATATCTTTGACGTTGCTGGTATCGAAACCTGAAACATTAAGTGTAGAAATCCCGCTTTCCGCAAACATGCAGCTCATATTTTCAACGCTGCTTGTATCGAAAAAGCTAAGATCAAGTTCAAGTGCGTACAAGCCCCTCCATCGTTCAAACATGCCCTCCATATTTCTAACGTTTCCGGTATCAAACGATCTCAAGTCAAGTTTCTCTGCAGCAGCCCCTGGCATATATCTCTCATATGTACTGCGAGATATCGGTCCAAACATGAAGCTCATGTCCTGAACATTGGCTGTGTTAAAATGTGCCAAATCCAGTTCTTTCATACCGGAAGTAGCGAACATATAACTCATATCCACAACATTGGCTGTATCAAAGGTGCTTATATCCACGGTTTCACATAGTTCACACGCCCCAAACATGCCTCGCATAGTCGTTACATTTGCGGTGTCAAAAGAACTCAAATCCAAACTCTTTAAATTGTAACAGCGGTAGAACATGTTGCTCATGTCTGTAACCTGTTTGGTGTCAAAAGAACTCAAATCCAAACTTTCCAATGAGTAGATGCAGTTAGAGAACATGCCTTCCATAGTCTTTACATTACTGGTGTTAAAAGTTCTCAAATCAAGACTTTCCAGTCCACTGAAGTAAGCAAACATTTCTTTCATACTGGTCATAAGGCTCGTATCAAATTTGCTCAAGTCTATCTCTGAGAGATACATATTATAGAAGAACTTTTCACCATAAGCAGGTCGA
Organism: Clostridia bacterium; assembly: GCA_017550035.1. Classification (GTDB taxonomy): domain Bacteria; phylum Bacillota; class Clostridia; order Christensenellales; family Aristaeellaceae; genus SVGT01. Next base: position 7,754 of record JAFYLS010000043.1, on the reverse strand, counting down.
ATATAGTCAATCGTTCTGACTGACCTAATTCTACTACTATCGTCAAAATTCCACGGACGCAAATAATAGCTAATCTCACTGGACTCATCCACAAAATAATAGATATAGCCGTCGCCTGCATCCACTCTTGTATTTGTTGCCGTAAGCGCAGAAGCATCAAAACTCTTCGTGGCATCAAACGGATTAACAAGCGTTGTGCTTTCGCTGCGGAAGAAAACCAGCTCATTGGTCTCTAACTTCAGGGCACCATAAGCCTGTCCTTTCAGGTCATCAGGTGTTGCTTTTACCTGTGCACTCGTATCCACCACAGCCGCTTTGGGCTCCCTGGGTTCAAAAGGCTGGGAATCTCCAGGCTGATCTTCGTCTTCGGTTGCCGGCGGCAGCCCTGTCATCAAGTAATCCAGTTCCTCCACTTCAGTAGACAAACTGACATGGAATGTAAAGGATTCTTCAGACATATAGCGGTCTTCTACAATTTTCGTGATAGTGAGGGACCCGGGCTGCAGCTTATTGACAAAAACAGGCAGCATATTCTCTTCACCGGCAACCCAAGCACCGGGAATGACGCCTTCGCCGTTACAGCTCACACAAGCCTTTGTTGCATCATCTGCGTGCGTACCTACGCCTGCACAGTCAACACAGGCGGTATAGGAACGGATATACTGTTTAAAACTATGTTCTAAATCCAAAGTACCATCGCCATTATCCTTAACGGATACCGTCACCATATATTCCTCATTAGAATATACAATACCTTCGTCGCCGCCCTGCTTTTCACGAACCAGATAGGTGTACTTGGCATGGTTGTTCCGGTTTATGCTGCAATGGCTCTGGTTGAACTGCAATGCATCAAAGATAATATCGCCGTCCGCATCATTATGGGCGGTAGAAATAAGGTCGCCTACAATATTTCCCTGGGCATCGCAGCGGTACAGTTCAAAGGTAAATTCCTTGTCCTTCAGTTCGCGGCCCACCAGTTCCTTCCACAGTCTCAGAGTCAGTTCGCCGCTGGCTTCGTAGCTGTTTTCGAACTTCATTTCGTCAACTGCATCTGTATCATGAGTAATCGTATATGTCACCGTCATGGTACCATTGCCATTGTCGCTGACATCTACCCATACATCATATTCTTTGTCATCTGACTTGTAGCCTTTTATTTCCTCATCCACTTCGCGCACAATATAGTGGAAAGTCTTGTCGTCAGCGTCATTGGTGTATTCCATCTGACCAAAGATCGCATCTGCCAAAGCCTCAATTTCCTGTTCGCCGCTACCGCCGGCAGCATCGCCTTCTTTGGTTCCGTTCACACGGGCCACGCGAAGCACCTCGCCATAGGTTTCGCTGCCCTCAGTCATATCCACCAATTCAAAGCGGAACTGGCCGCGGCGAATGGATGCGCCCGTCAGCTTCTTGTTCACATACAGCTGCATTGTGCCGCTGGTACGATATTCATTAATGAAGGATGCGACAGATGTTTGACCGGCACGGATGAAGCCTTCTGCATTCTCGGAAGTAGAAACCATGCCTACGCTTTCATCTTCCATTACCATGTAGGTGCTTTCGGAAGGAAGATCAGTCACCACAAGTTTCTGATCACCCTTCAGCTGGAATTTGTCGCCATTCCTGATCATGCCGCTGCCAATCTGCTTATATTCTTCCCCTTCCTTTTCATAGATTGCATAGGGGTACTGATTCATCAACGGTTCAGCGGCGGCATTTTCATCCGTCTTCTCTGCCAGCAATACCAGTGTGAAGGTAAAGGACCGATCCTTCACATTATCCGTAGCATTCAGCAGCGTTTTGGTTACTTCAAGTGCACCTACAGGATTGTAGGTGTTGTTTGCCTGCCCGAAATCTTCGCTGTCAAAGACGTATTTCGGCACATATACTTCTCCAATGGTATATACGTATTCACGGCCGCCCGCAGCATACTTATCTCTGCTGCCAAAGGAATACTTCCACGCACCGTTGGCATCCACCCTGACGGTCTTCTGCGAAATCTGCTCGCCGTCACGATACAGTATCAGGGTGATCGCTTCCGGGCGGAGACCCAGAGCGTCGTTTTCGTCCGTCCAGATCTTTTCGCCTTCCAGCAGCACCTGTTCATTGGGATGCACGTTGGTCAGCCGGTAACTGCCCACATCCAGGAACCGCACTTCCGGTTCATACCCTTCCACAGGGTCTTCCCGGAAAGAGTACGAATACGTTCTGCCTTCGCTGTTTGCAATGGGCAGCTGTTTGAATTCAGCTTTCCAGCCGTTTTCTTCGTTCAGTACCACCTTGATGGGGTTGCCCTGCTCATCCAGAACAGGCTGCGCTTCGCCCGCTTCACCGGTCACTTTGCGCAGCATGGAAACCGTCACGCTTGCGGGACGCTTGTTGTCGTGGTTATTCTGGTCCTGCCAGACCTTTTCCAGCTTAATGATCTGAGGAATGATGCCCACACGGGTATAGTCGTTGCGGATCAGGCGGTAGTGTTCCTGCCACAGGGTGCTGCCCGTGGTTGCGTTTGTCTGCCCCTGAAGCAGGCGCACTCGGGAGTTGTTATGGGCATACATGTTGTTGGCAGGGTCCATAGCGGCTTCCCAGTCAATCTGCTGCCTGCCGTCTGCGCCCATCACAGGCGTTCCGTCATCATTCAGCACACGGGCATAGGCACCCTTCGCGCTCCATGCATCTTCGCTGCCCTGATCATCCGGCGCACGCATCTTCAGATAGGCAGACAAGGACTGTTCGGGCGCCAGCACAAAGTCCGTTCCGTCTGCTTTTTTCGTCACGTCAACAGCAACCGCCGTCACATGGATGCCGGCAGGCACTTTCCATACGCCGTTTTCGTCCAGTTCGGCAGCCTGCCAGATTTCGCGGTTGGCAATATCATAGGTTCCCGTGGTATATATACCGGTATCGTTTTCACTTTCCGTTTCAGCAAACTGCAGATTCTCAATGGTGGAATACAGCAGCACAGGCCTGGCCCCTGCCTGGGCAAAATTGCTCAGATCCACCTGCTCCAGCCTGCCGCGCCACTGGCCTTTGTTCTCCCAGTCGCCCGTCCATTCCATGCGCTCTTGGGCATGCTCATAGTCAGACGCCTTGGTTGCGTCCGAACCCGCCCCGGGATCAGGCAGTCTGTAATTTTCAATGCTGTCGAAAATCACAATGTCCTTGGTGGACGTATTCACGGCACTGCTGACGCGCAGACGGTAGGTATAGCTCTGCCCTTCATACACCGTGACCTGTTCCTGTTCTTCCAGGCCCTGAGACCACACGCCCGCCATGTCGCTCTTGACGGACTTTTCAAGGCCGGATACCGTATAGAACAGCGCAGTAACGCCGGTAGAGGTCTTGGCATACAGGAAACGCTCTTCGTCCGTGTTGGTATCCAGATCCTTCAGGATGCCGGCAATGTCACGGTCCAGAGCAGGCGTTGCGGTATTATTGCCGCCCAGGGGGGTATCCGGTTCGCCCTTCTGTCCCTGTAATGTACCCAGCGTGCCGCCCGGCAGCTCCGTCAGGGTTTCATATACCGTATAATTGGTCAGCCCGTCTCCGTACTCTTGTAGATCCTGCCAGCTGTATACGGCGTCAAAGCTCATCTGCGGCTTATCCGCATACCCGTGTGCAGCCAATGCAGGAACAGGCGTAAGCTCTGCTTCTACAACCAGCAGCGTACGCCCCGTGTTTTTATAATTGACAATGGTGTAGATATTGGTGATGGTATCTCTGCTGCGAAGCTTCACGCTGTCCTTAAGCGGGGCAGCATGGGGCGGCAGCAAATTGTACCATACAGCTCTGGTATCTTCTGCAATCGCTCCTGCTTCAACGGCTTCGTCGTAATCATCCCGGTTGGTCAGGTTGCTCTGCTCCGTTACCGTTGCCGTATAGTGCAGCACGATCTGCTGGTTCTCGATATCATTCTTATAACTGTTGCTGCCCGTGATGGTCGCGCCGTATCTTGCTCCTTCAAAGGTCGCACGGGATGCACTGTGATCACGAACCAGCACCGGGGTTCCGTTTCCATCAGCGTCCACCCAGCCGTAAACATCCATCTGCACATCGTTCTTCAGCTTGGTGGTGGGATTTTCACTTTCCTCAAGCAAAGCCTGCACAATGCCGTACACCCGGTCGGAAGCCTTCAGGGTGATCGTGGGATACACATTCCAGTCAATCATCGCAATCCCGCACTTGTCAGCCGCTTTGCCGCCAAATACGTTGCTGGTAAAGCTGTGGCGCACGCCCGTTACATTGGACGGGAAATACAGCACAGCTCCGGAGGCGGTGATCCCCTCCGCCACTTCCTCGAACTTCAATGCGCCCAAGCCGTCTTCGCCCCACATGGCAATTGCGGCTGGCAGCCATTCTTCCTCATTGTTCAGCTGATATTCAATGATCAGGTCCGGGTTGGGCAGATTACTGCCCGATATATAATCCCATGCACCGTTCAGGGTTTTCCCATACCCCTTTTTAACGGGGGCAGCAACACGCAGACTCTTGAATTCATAATCTTCTGCCGTCAAAGGCGTTGCTTCAAAATTGAAGAAGTTCTGCGTATCATAAGTTACCTGTTTCCAGCCCAGGCGTCCAAACCGATCCTGCGTTACTTCCGCTTCCGTATTCGGCTTCCCCAGTTCTTCACTGTTCTGGGTTTCCCCTGCTGTCCACGCATAACCTTGACCCAGTGTTCTGAGCACAAACTCAACGTCCACATCTTCACGCTGCTCCAACTGGTTCAGCGCATAGCCGTACACATAGTCCTTGCTGCTGGAATTCTTGGTTGTTTTTCCTACGTCAAAAGAGCCGTCCGGCACTTGGAACCGGATGGGCGCATATTTACTCGTGGCAGTGACGCTTTTATCTACTGTGACCTGATCGTCATCCGCTGCCGCGCCGTCTGCTTCCGTCAGCTTCCAGACAGCGTTGTTTTCAAAGTAATACACCCGTTCCGGTTCATTGGATACAGGTACATAAAAATCGCTCTTGAGATATGCCGACCACATTTCCACCGTATGGGCATACTGCATTCCGCTGCCCGTCAGCTTTTCGCCGACCGCTGCTGAAAAGTCCGTTCCCTCTTTCCCGGGCATTTCTCCGTTCTTCTGCGTGCTGCCCAGGAATATGCCTTCGCTTACGATCTTCTTTTCTCCATTGACCATCTCATATGCCGCATTCAGCGTATCCCGCATTTCCAGCGAATAAGGCTGGCTGCTCGTTACATTGGGATACGTATACCAGCGCACATACACATAATCATTGGCATCCGTTCCTGCAGGCAGCTTGCTCAGCAATGCTTCCGGTATTTTTTCCGGCTTTTCTTCAAAAACTTCCCCATCCTTGTGTACGCCTGTAAGTTGGGCAATCGTATCGATCTGCGCCGTAATGGCGGAACTGGTCATTTCAATGGTATTCCCCTGATTGGTCACCACTTCCACATGCGCACGGATCGGGTCGCTCTGGCTCATATCCACAATGTTCATGGCCTTGATCCCGGAAATGGCTACGTCAAAACTGACGCTGGATGTAGCGCCTATCGTGCGGGTATTGGTCAGTACATAATTCCCATCTATGATCTGCCAGTTAAAGTCCGCCTTGGTGGACGGCGCCGCAGGCACGGGCAGTTCCAGCGTTCCCTGCAGCTCTTCTTCATCCACAACGCCTACGGTCTGGCCTTCTTTTTCCACATACTTTCTTCCGTGCCAGACTTTGCCGGGAATGGTAATGGTTATATCACCCGGTTCATAGTCATACTGTCCGGAAAAGTCCGCAGTGATCCTGTACACCATGCGCATGTCGCTGTTGGACGCAGCTGAACGGTACAGATGCTCCGCCGATTCCAGCGCCGCTTCCGGCGCACTCGTCCCATCTGCCGCCTTTTCACTGTCCTGGGTCAGCCACATGACGCGCACTGCCTCGATCTTCGTACCGTCGAGTTCGTTCGTCGCCTGCTGATTTTGCTCGGTTGCTAAACCGGCGCTCAGTGTCAGCACCAACACCAGCATAACCAGCATTGCAAACTTGGACCAGCTTTTTACCATGTGTACAGTCTTCATTCTCTTGTTCTCCTGTTTCTATATGCGCCCTCTCGCTGTCTGATGCATGCAAAGCGGGCATATTACACCGAATATAAATATCCTTTTACATTATAAATACCCACCATTACACATCGTTTAAGAAACTACGAAATATACGTCATTATTCCGAATTTTTTCACTTTTTTACCGCGTTATATCCAACCCTGCCATCGCGCATACCCCTGTTATTACAAAAATACGCGTAAATCTAAACAAACAACCTGCCACCCCTGTTCAGCAGATGGCAGGCTGTTTGTTGTCCTATACAAACCGTCTTTTTGCAATAAAACTGTATTTACTTTTTTCTTGTTCGCTGAACAACCTCGTTCAGATCTTCTTCCGTTTCATCCGTTCGGATCCTGCGGGCGGCGATCACTCTGCGTTCCGTATCATCATCCACACAGGTGACCATCAGCAGCAGCTGATCATCCGCCGCCACATCAATGCCGGAGGTGTAAACAGAGCGGCGAAGCAGCGTATTCAGCGCCTCCTCCCGGTAACTGATCATGCTGGAGCACAGCCTGGAAAGATCCACAAACTGCCAGGAGGATGACCGGGTGCTGATGGTGCCCACCATGAAAATCACATACCGCCCGTCTTCATAAGCAGTATCAAAGGTAACGAAGGGATGGAGCTTATAATACGCCAGGTTTTCATAATTTCGAAGATTTCCGAACATCGCCCCGGTTTTCATGTTGTGCCCGTAAAGGAGCATTGTATAGGGGCGGGTGCTCAGGTCGCAGCCTTCATCCAGGAAAATAGCGCCGTTCACATTATGGTAGCCGCGGTAATCCCGTTTCAGGTAGTATTCGTTATCCCGCTGCACAACCGCTTCATCCAGCAAGCCTTCAATGGACAGCCAGCCGATGATATCCTTGTTCTCTCTTCGGATCTTCTGAAACCGCTTGCTGATCTCAGCATTTCTGTTTTCGGGATAACGTACAGATTCAAGCCTGACAGGCGGCGTGGCAGTTGCTTCCGGCGCTTCAGTCGGCACAGGGGCGGCAGAAGGCGCAGGCGTTTCATCCGCCAATTCGGCAGGAATCATCGTTTCCGTTTCGTCATCGGCATAGTATGCTTCCCGAAGAGCGGCAGACGCCTGGCGGGCTCTGAAATAGTCAAAAGCATAGGAAACCACATTTACCGCACTCACCACAAACAGCACAGCAAACAAAGCCGCGGCCCATCGTATATACCGCTGCTTTCGGGGAACAAACATAAACCAGCGTTTGTTATTCGCTTTTTGTCCGCGCAAGCTTCCGGGATACGCACCATTCCGGTACTTACTGCTGTTTCTGCGGTTATGCAAAGCGCCCTGATCTCCTTTGGTTTTATCAGCCATAGCTGCTGCATGAAAATGATACCATGTCCTTCCCAAAAAGGAAAGCGTGATTTATGTCCGGGCGCCAAATTTTCGTCCCGGCCTTATATCAAGCATCCCGCGGCTTCGCCGCTTCCTCTCGCCCGCGTTGTGTAAAAGAAAAACTCCGTCCCACAACATGAAACATGTCGTGAGACGGAGCAATGATTTAATTCAACTCAGTCGAGAGAATGTGACGAATGTCACCCCTGAGCTTCGACCTTCTTCTTGTAGCTTTCCAGACGAGCCTTGGCATCTTCTTCGTTCTGGGCAAAGAGCTTTTCAGCAGCTTCGGGGAACATCTTCAGCAGGGTCTGATAACGGGTTTC
>JAFYLS010000042.1 GCA_017550035.1 Clostridia bacterium | reverse complement strand
TGATCGTTTCGGGTGATTCATTTTACAATTCGATATAGTCGTATTGCCAGTCAAAAGACAGGCAATACTCCTTATCTCATTGGGGCTGACGGTCGCTGTATCCCGCACAGTGGATGCTCCCTGTCGGCCCCTCTTGCATCCCGCACAGCGGGCGCTCGGCTCCGTCACCTTTCGACAAGGGAGGCTCCCCAAAGGCCCCCTTGTTGAAAGGGGGCTCCCGCGCAGCAGGTGGGGGATTGGGCGGCTGAGCCGCCAGCCATTTTCGACCATATTGGCGCAAAGAAATACTCCGTCCCACGACATGTTTCTGGTATAGTATGCCAACCCCTCAGTCACCTTCGGTGACAGCTTCCGCAACCGAAACGAGCGATGGCGCCGGTAGGCCCAGCGCGACGATTGAGGTTGCGGAGGCGAAGCGGGAAGACGGAGGGATTGGTCCGTTCACATTCCCCTTCTACCTGCTTTTGCAATCTTCGGAGGTGCATAATGCCCTACAAGCACAACAAATCGCTTGTACCGTTTGCCAGAACCCTTCGTCGGGAAATGACCAAGGAAGAGCGGCATCTCTGGTATGATTTTTTGCGGGATTATCCCGTACGCTTCATGCGGCAAAAAGTTTTGGGGAATTACATTGCAGATTTTTACTGTGCAAAAGCAAAATTGGTTATTGAACTGGACGGCTCTCAGCATTATACTGAAGATAACCTTCTGAAGGACGAACAACGCACCCACTTTCTGGAAGGTTACGGATTGACCGTTATGCGCATCCTCAATCTGCAACTGAATCAGGATTTTGAAAGCGTATGCCGGTATATTGATGCCTGGGTGCAAAACGCAGTCAATCACAAAGAAGACTGTACTCCAAATTCATAGACATAACTACATCACAACATCATCAAAAGGAGACATGTACCATGAAAAAGTTCCGCGTTGGCGTTGTGGGCTGCGGCGGCATTGCCACCTGGACCCACCTGCCTGCCTACACTCAGCTTTGCAAGGAAGGTCTGGCCGAAGTGGTCGGCCTGTGCGACATCAAGCTGGAAAAGACCCAGCCCCCGCTGGAATTCTGGCCCGATGCCTACACCACTGCCGATTACCACGATCTTTTGAAGGACGAAACCATCGACGTCATCGACATCTGCACCCCCAACTACCTGCACTCCATCATTGCCATTGAAGCCATGAAGGCCGGCAAGCACGTGTTCTGCGAAAAGCCCGACGCCATCACCGTGGAAGAAGTGGAAATGATGAAGAAGACCAGCGAGGAAACCGGCAAGCGCCTGATGATCATGCGCAACAACCGCTACCTCAAGTCTTCCCAGTACCTCAAAAAGCAGATCGAACGCGGCGAATTCGGCGATATGTACTGCGGCCGCTGCGGCTGGCAGCGCCGCCGCGGCATTCCCGGCAAGGGCGGCTGGTTCACCACCAAGGAACAGTCCGGCGGCGGTCCCCTCATCGACCTGGGCGTCCACATGATCGACCTGGCCATGTACCTGATGGGCAATCCCCGTCCTGTGGCCGTTTCCGGCGCCACCTTCTGCAAGTTTGCCGATAACGATGCCTCCGCCGACAGCGCCAATGCCGAATTTGGCGAAAAGCAGGAAAACGGCACCTTCGACGTGGAAGACCTGGCTATGGGCTTCATCCGCTTCGAAAACGGCGCCGTGCTGCAGGTGGAAGTGAGCTGGGCCTCCAACGTGGAAGAAGAAAAGAACTTCGTGGAACTGCGCGGCACCAAGGCCGGCTTCAAGTGGGAATGGGGCAAGATCAAGGTGTTCGGCGAAAAGGACGGCGTTTTGATCAACGAAGAACCCCTCTTCGGCGAAGATGACCGCGGTCACGAAAACAACCTGCGCCATTACTACAAGGTGCTCAACGGCATGGAAGATCCCAAGTTCATTCCTCAGCAGGGCGTCAACATGATCAAGATCCTGCGCGCCATGTACGAAAGCGCCGCGACCGGCCGCGAAGTGCAGCTGTAATCCTTGGGGCATTGAATGGGGCTTTGCCCCCTTCACCCCCACCAGGAGGCCAGCCTCCTGGACCTCACCTTTCGACCAACTTGCCGGGCAGTGCCCGGACCCATTTTCGACTAACTGGAATCAAACCGTTACTCCGTCCCACGACGAGTTGCATGTCGGGCGACGGAGTTTTTTTGCCTCCCTTGTCAAAGGGAGGGGGACCGCTTGCGGTGGAGGGATTGTCAATACAACTTTATGTCGTGGGACGGAGATATTCTACCCCAAACGCGGTCGAAACTGGCTGGCGGCTCAACCGCCCAATCCCCCACCCGCTACGCGGGAGCCCCCTTTCAACAAGGGGGCCTTCCAAAAGGCTCCCCTGATGAGGGGAAGCTGGCGCATAGCGCCTGAGGGATTGCCATACCATACAAGATGCATGTCGTGGCACGGAGATATGCCATCACCCAACACGGTCGAAACCGGGTCTGGGCACTGCCCAGCGGTTTCCGGAGAACAACTGCGGATCGCACTCACTTGCCGCACCCTTAAACGCACCATTGGGAAACCACTCCGACCGAAGGGAAGCAACTTTAACCAATACGGCGGGTCCAGGGTCCTGAGGACCCTGGTGAGGGGCGTGGGGGTGCACAACCCCCACGAAAGGTGCGGGAGGCGAAATCATCCATGAATTTCTACTCTACGAAAACAGTATTCCTGCAAAGCAGCTGTAAATAAGAAAGTATCCTTCCCCCGGCAGGAATAACACGGCCCCGCGGCGTATTGTACTAAGCAGCCCCGAAAGGGACATTCTTTTTGTTACCGAAATACAATAAAATCCATGAAAGAGGTACATCTTCCATGAATCTGTATCACAATTCCCGTTCCGAAGCCTGCCGCAATCCCCAGGGCGCGGTAAAAGCCGGCGAAAAGGTCACGCTGCGCATTCTGGGCGCCAAGGACGCCGCCAGCATCCATCTGCGTTTGTGGGATGGCGCGGTGCGCTACATTCCCATGGAACGGGTGGATGAAAATATTTTTGAAACCGTGGTGGAAACAGAAAAGCCCGGCCTGATCTGGTACGATTTCCGCGCCAGCGATAAGGACGGCCGCGAACATGCTTACGGCAACGCGCCCGATTCCATGGGCGGCGAGGGCAAGGAACAGGATTGTCCGCCCGCCTTCCAGATCACGGTGTATGATCCCCTGTGGCGCACGCCCCGGTACATGCACCACGGCGTGATGTACCAGATTTTCCCCGACCGCTATCACCGCAGCCATATTCCGGAAGACCCCAAGGACGGCAAGTTCATCCATCAGGACTGGAACGAACGCCCCATATTGATGCCCGAAGGCAAGTATGACAATACCGCCCGCGACTTTTTCGGCGGCGACCTCCGCGGCATTGAAGAAAAGCTGGACGAACTGATGGAACTGGGCGTTACCGTTTTGTACCTGAACCCCATTTTCCAGTGCCGCTCCAACCACCGCTACGACACCGGCGATTACCGCAAGGTGGACCCCATGCTGGGCACGCAGGAAGACTTTGACCGCCTGTGCGAAGTGGCGCGGCAAAAGGGCATCCGCGTGGTGCTGGACGGCGTGTTCTCCCATACCGGTGACGACAGCATCTACTTCAACAAGTTCGGCACCTACGATACCAAGGGCGCCTATCAGGGCAAGGAATCGCCCTATTACAACTGGTTCACCTTCCACGAATTCCCCGACAAGTACAACTGCTGGTGGGGCATTGATACCCTGCCCACCGTGATCAAGGGCAATCCGGACTACACAAAGTTCATCTGCGGTGAAGAGGGCGTGGCTCGCAAGTGGCTGAAGGACGGCGCCGCCGGCTGGCGTCTGGACGTGGCGGACGAACTGCCCATGAGCTTTTTGCGCACGCTGAAAAAAGCCGTCCGCGATGAAAAGCACGATGCACTGCTGCTGGGTGAAGTATGGGAAGACGCCAGTCATAAGGAAGCCTACAATGAAGTGCGCTGCTATTGCACCGGCGATACGTTGGACAGCGTGATGAACTATCCGCTGCGCGAAGCCATCATCCGCTTCTTTACCGGCAAAGGCACAGCCCACGACCTGGCGCGGCTCATCCTGTCCCAGCAGGAAAACTACCCCGCACCCTTCCACTATGCGCTGATGAACCTGCTGGGCAGCCACGACCGGCCCCGCATCATCAACGTACTGGTGGGCAAGGATTTTGAAGATATCCCCTATAAGGAACGCCACACGGGCAAGCTTTCCCCCGGCGAATATGTGCTGGGTAAGGAACGGTTCATCAAGGCGCTGCAGATCATCTGCGCCCTGCCCGGCACGCCCTGCATTTATTATGGCGACGAAGCCGGCCTCTACGGCGGCTCCGACCCCTACTGCCGCGGCACCTATCCCTGGGACCATGAGGATAAGGAACTGAAAGAGTCCGTCAAAAAGATCATCGCCGAACGCCACGCCAGCCCTGCGCTGCGCACAGGCAAATTGAGCGTAATGGTGTCCGACAACGATACCATTCACATCATCCGCACCATCGAGGGCGGCAAGGACGTGTTTGGCCAAAGCTTCCCCAACGAAACCAAGGTGATCAAAGTTACAAGATAATTCATATAAAAAACACCTTCCGAGCGGAGGGTGTTTTTTTTGTAGGGACACTGTCTTTGTGGGGGTACCACCCCCACACCCCTGCAAGGGTGCTAAGCACCCTTGACCCGCCGTATTGGTCATAGTTGTTTCCCTTCGGACAGAATTATTTCCCAATGATATAATGACGGAACGGTGACGAAAAAAGCCTCCCTTGTTGAAAGGTGACGGAGCTGAGCGCCCGCAGTGCGGGATGCAGCGAAGCGGAGGAATCAACCGAAACGAGCTATGAGCCGATAGGCTCA
>JAFYLS010000041.1 GCA_017550035.1 Clostridia bacterium | reverse complement strand
TGAGCCTATCGGCTCATAGCTCGTTTCGGTTGATTCCTCCGCTTCGCTGCATCCCGCACTGCGGGCGCTCAGCTCCGTCACCTTTCAACAAGGGAGGCTTTTTTCGTCACCGTTCCGTCATTATATCATTGGGAAATAATTTTGTCCGAAGGGAAACAACTATGACCAATACGGCGGGTCAAGGGTGCTCAGCACCCTTGCAGGGGCGTGGGGACAGGGTCCCCACGAAGAAAGTGTTGATCACAAAAGAAAAAGCCCCTTACGCTTCCATAAAGGGCAGCTGGCTTTTGAGCACCTCGTCATCCACCATGCCGGACAGCGTTTTCACCATCTGCGCCGTTTCCAGCATGTCCACGGGCAAGGTGCGCTTGAACACCATGCGCACGCTGTCCGCATCGGGCGTTTTCAGTCCCTTGACGGACAGGAAGTGGATGTACAAACGCATGCGCTCCCGCAGCGCCTCGCGGAAGAAGCGCTCCTTCATGCGGGTCATCTGCTCCAGACCCATCAGTTTGTACTTGATGGCAATGCCGCTCTGATTGCCCGAAAAGCTTTCATCGCTGAGATCGGGCACCATGGAGAATTTGTGGATATCCTTTTCCAGCGCCTTTCTCAAGGTTTCCGCATCCTGCCCGGTCTGAGAGGGGCACAGGTACTCCGCCCCGGCGTCCCGGTCTGGAAGGTAGAGCAGTTTATCCTGACGCAGCTGCTGGGCCGGCGTGCGTCCCTTTTCGTCCACCATGAGCTGCGCGCCGTAAAGAAGCAGCAGCGCATCCACCTGCTGTTCCCGGTCGTTGACCCGGTCGCTTTGCAGCACATCGTAGGCCTCCATCAGCGTGATCACGCCGCTCAGGTCGCTTTCCTCTTCCTCATTGTTCCAGTACTCCACCATGGGCACGCCGCCGAAATAATGGCGCTGGGTGCTGACGGGGTTTTGCAGCATGATTTTTGCAATGTCCCCGCCCCGGAAGGTGAGGATGTGCTCTTTGGTGTAAACCTTGCACTCATACCCCTTCATGCTGCCCGTTTCCCCCTGCACAGGGCGCACGGTCATGCCAAACAGAGGCAGATGGGCAGCCGATTCGTCATAGACCACGAATGCGCTGCGCACGTCCGTCGCGCAGGAGCGGATGCAGGTTTTTTCATCGGCATAAATCAGTTCCACACCCTTGCCATAGAGGGACGCGCTTTTTGCCAGTTCCATATCCACGCTCTGCACGTCCGCCCGGTGATAGGCGCGGACAAGTTCACTCAGGCCCCCGCTGCAGGCGCCCTCCTCCATGGCATACTGCACAGGTCCGCCTGCCAGATAGCCGCTGGCCACGGTAACGATGTACCTGGCAAAGGCGTGGGACAAACGGTTGTTGGGCAGTCCCTCCGCCCGCTGGCGGGTGAGAATATCGCCTCTTCCCAAATACAGGTCATGGAGCTTATTCCACGTTTCCACCTGTCTGAGGTGTTCATTCAGGCATCCCTGCAAAAGCTTGCCGCTGATGCCGTTTTCTACATAACTTCGATTTCGCGTGATCATAGCGTTTTGTTTTTCCACTCCTTTTTCTTCATTATTATTACAAACCCAGCTCCCGCTTGCTGCCCGTGCGGATGAAACGGGACGCCATATCATTTTCCAGCGCATAGCGCATGGCGTCGATCAGATGATCGTCTCCCGGTCTGGGAACGGGCAGGGTCTTTCCGTTTTTATCCTGCTGCCAGACATAGCCCGCCAGTTCCTTTTTCATTTCGGGGCAGCGGACGGATACGAGGATCTCCTTCCCCTGCAGAAAGCGGATGCCGCTCTGGATGCTGTCCCTGCCCTTGCGCACGGGATGCGCCATGACCCCCTTGAGCTGCAACTCCCGGATGGATTTGGGCTCGGCGCTGTCGCAGAACACGGGGTTTTTACCGGCGATGGCAAGCACCCTTTCCGCCAATTGATCATTGGTGAGTCCCTTCATTTTCATTTCACCGATTACGGAAATAACGCCCCGCTTCCGGTCATAGAGCAGATGCACCAGCGCGGCAGGATCGTGAGCAAAGCCGAAATCCAGCCCGAACCGGCTTTCGCCCGTCATGTCCGCATCCCCGTCCACGCTTTTCCAGTTGGTGAACACCGCGCCCTCCCGCATGCCCCATTCGCCATGGGTGTAGACCCGGAGGTAGTAAGGGTCCTTTTCATTTTCCAGCGCAGCTATATCCTCGGGGGTCAAAAAGCGGTTGTCCTTGTAGGTGGTTTTGAGAATGGATACCCGTTCATTTTCCGCCCGCTTGCCCCCGTCCGGGAAAATGCCAAAGAACTCTTTATACAGCCAGTGCTCCCGGTCGATGGGGTTGAAGGACAAAGTAAACCGCTTGGGAAAGGGGCTTGCGCCGCGCAGGCGCTTGTCCAATTGCTTGAAACTGTGGTAATCACACTCTGTGGCTTCCTCCAGCCAGATATCGGTGAGCACGCCCTTTCTTGGGGTAATGGATTTCAGCTTTTCCGGGTCATCCATGCCGGCAAAGAGGATCTGCGCCCCGTTATGCAAACAGGTGATGGAGCCGTCCGACCGGTTGAAGCGGAAGCATTTCATCACGCCCAGCCGGTCCGCCGCCTTCATGATCTCGTTCATGCAGCTGTTTTTCAGCGTGCGGGC
>JAFYLS010000040.1 GCA_017550035.1 Clostridia bacterium | reverse complement strand
AATAGTATAAAATAGATACAGCAATCAAAAACCATACATTCAAGGAGGTTTTTTCCATGAGCAAGCTCATCGGCCCCGCTCTGCCCAATATCCCGTGGCAGGACAAGCCCGAAGGATGTCAGGATCCCGTATGGCGTTATAGCAATAACCCCATTATCGGCCGTCATCACACCCCTATCTCCAACAGCATTTTCAACAGCGCCGTAGTGCCCTTTAAGGATGGCTTTGCCGGCGTGTTCCGCTGCGATGACAAGAACATTTACATGAACATCTACGTGGGCTTCTCCAAGGACGGTATCAACTGGGATATCTCCACCGAACCCATCAAGTTCGAAGGTGATCCTGAAATCACCCGCCGCGAATACCGCTATGATCCCCGCGTGTGCTACCTGGATGGCAAGTACTATATCACCTGGTGCAACGGCTACCATGGCCCCACCATCGGTATCGGCTGGACGGAAGACTTTGAAACTTTCCACCAGATGGAAAACATCTTCCTGCCCTACAACCGTAACGGCGTTCTCTTCCCCCGCAAGATCAACGGTGAATACATGATGCTGTCCCGTCCTTCCGACACGGGCCACACCCCCTTTGGCGATATTTTCTGCTCCCGCAGTAAGGATCTGACCTACTGGGGCAAGCATCGCTACGTGTTCGGCGCTGCCGGTGCCTGGCAGAGCAAGAAAGTGGGCCCCGGTCCCTGCCCCATTGAAACGGACGAAGGCTGGCTGCTGATTTATCACGGCGTTATCAACACCTGCAACGGCTTTGTGTACCGCATGGGTGTTGCCCTGCTGGATAAGGATGAACCCTGGAAGGTGAAGGAACGCAGCGGCTGGTACATCATGGGTCCGGAAGAGATCTATGAACTGGCCGGCGACGTGCCCGGCGTTACTTTCCCCTGCGCTGCGCTGTGTGACAGTGAAACTGGCCGTATTGCCATCTACTATGGTGCTGCCGACACTGTGACCGGCCTTGCTTTCACCACTGTGGACGAACTGATGAACCATCTGAAGAACCATCCCTTCCGTCCCGAAGCGGATCCTGTGTAATGTGAAATAATTCAAGGCACAGCCAATCAGACCGGTTGGCTGTGCCTTGCGCTTTTTTACGAAAAGCGTACTGCATTTCACAGGTGGTTCTGCATTTTGAAGCATTGCACTACTCACACCGGAGGATGGATTACATGAAGAAACGAATCGGTCTCCTTATTCTGCTTGGCGTATTGGCTCTGTTCCTCACATCCTGCGCCTGCGGTCACAAGGAAACGAGCATTACAGGCTTCCTTGACGCTGCCTGCACCATCGACGGCTATACTGGAGACAAGGTCTGCAATGATTGCGGCGAAGTGGTGGAAAAGGGTTCCGCTATTCCTGCAATGGGACATATAACCGGTGAAATCACCGATTGTGTGAATGCTACCTGCGTAGCAGATGGCTATACCGGCGACAGGTACTGCGAGATCTGCTGGGAACGGGTCGAAGTGGGTGAAGCGATTCCTGCACAGGGGCATACGCCCGGCGAACCCAAAGGCGGCTATGCCCCCAGCTGCCATTGGGAGGGATATACCGGTGATATTTGCTGCAGCACCTGCGGCGTATACCTGAAACAGGGAGAAATGATTCCTGTGACACCCCATGTTGAGGGAGAACTTGTTAATGCTGCTGAGCCCACCTGTTCCCACAGCGGCTTCACGGGCGAAATCCGATGCGTCAATTGCGACAGTATTCTCGTGTACGGCGAAACGATTCCTGCACTGGAACATGAATGGACGGAACTTGTCAATGTGGTGGAAGCTACCTGTCTGAGCGAGGGTTGGTCGGGCGAGAGGGACTGCACCGTGTGCGGATACCACCAGTACAATGAAAAGACCCCTGTGCTGGAAGAGCATTCCTTTGATGAAAACGGCGTATGCACTTCCTGCGGCTGGATGAAGCCCGGTCTGTATGTGGAAGACGAACTGGTCATGTCCTGGGAGGATATGGTATCGGCCGGCTATGCTGTGGTCGAAAAACAGCAGCTGATCGAGATTAAGGGAAACATGCAAATGGGCAAATTGGTCATCGGTGAGGAAGTGACCTACATCGATGGCAACTACAAGCCCGGTTTCAAGAACGATACCCTCAAGGAAGTGTGGATTCCCCGCAGCGTGTCTAAACTGGGTACCTATCTGCTGTATCTGAATAAATCCATCACGGATGTGCGCATGTTCTGCCAACTGGAAAGCATCGGCGGTACATTTATCCGCGCAGAAGGGCTGGAGCGTGTGATACTTCCTGCTTCTCTTGTCACCATTTACAGCGAGACCTTTAAGAATACGCCGGCGCTGAAAGAGATCGTACTTCCCGATGGGCTGCAGTATATCGGGACCGAGGCGTTCCAGGGCAGCGGCATTACGTCCATCAACATTCCCGATTCGGTAACCAACATTGATTTGCGCGCCTTTGACGGCTGTGCCCTGACCGAAGTCAAACTGCCCGCAGCCCTGAACGCGCTGGGCAATCAGGTGTTTGGCTACTGCAAGAACCTGACAAAAGTGGATATGAGCGACTGTACAGAAATGACCAACATGGGTTATGGCAACTTCCGCGGCTGCGGCGTGCTGACGGAACTGCTGCTGCCTCCCAATCTGGTGATCTTTGCAGATCGCTATGACCAGCTGGACGGCGCCGTTTCCCTCAAGCATCTGGCATTTCCTGATGGATTCAACAACATTGGCGCCGAGTTTTTCCGGGGTACGGCGGTTGAGAGTGTCGTCTGGCCTGTTTCCCTTATTGACGCGGGTGGTCTTAAAAACTGCAATATGAAGAGTATCTACTATCGCGGCACTGAAGCCCAGTGGAAGATGACCACCGGCTCTACGCTGTTCCCGGATGCCGAAGTGATTTTCAATTACACGGGCGAATAACTGCTGTGCATGGATATGGCAAACGGCGCGGAGTCTCCATTGCCGTGTGACCGCCGCAATAGCCAATAAATGGCGCACGGTGCAGATCGATTCAATCGGAATGGCCGTGCGCCGTCATGATGATAGGGATTTACTGGTTTGAAACTCTGTGCATTTCTTCCCATGCCCCCAGGAACTGGCCGATGGGATGAGGGATAAGCAGATCTGCCTGATGATCCATGGGGGTAGGGGATTTGTTGATGATGATCACTTGGCCCCTGAAATTCCGCGCAAATGCCGCCGCAGGGTAGACTGAAAGACTGGTTCCGCCAATGATGAGCAGATCGGCTCTGTCCAGATGAAAGGCTGTATCTTCCAATGCATCCAGAGGCAGTGCTTCTTCATAAAGCACTACGTCCGGTTTGATGATTCCGCCGCAGGTACAAAGCGGAATGCCCTCTGATTGGAATACGTGCTTCATGTCATAAAGCTTTCCGCATTGACGGCAGAAATTGCGGTGAACGCTTCCGTGCAGTTCAATCACGTTGCGGCTGCCGGCTGCCTGATGCAGTCCGTCGATATTCTGAGTGACAACAGCTTTGAGCAGCCCTTTTCCTTCCATATAAGCCAGTGCTTTGTGGGCAGGATTGGGCATGGCATCGGGAAACAGCATCTTGGCTTTGTAGAATTTGTAGAAATCGGCGGTGCGATGCCTGAAATAGCCGGCACTGATGATGGTTTCCGGCGGTTCCTGCCAGGATTGGTTGTAAAGCCCGTCCTGACTGCGGAAATCCGGAATGCCGCTCTCGCAGGAAACGCCTGCACCGCCGAAGAATACGGCATGACGGGCATTTTTCAGCAGATTATCAAATGAAAGTAGCATGTTGTTCGACATCTATAAGAACCTCCCATGCAGCGGGTTTGTGCATTAATTATGAATTCAAATTGGACAAATAGTCAAGAGATATGACTAAAATGGTTAAAATTACACCATCCCGCACACGAAGTGCACAAAGGAAACGGGGAATATTTGTGTAGTTTTGCACTATGCAATTTGGCGAAAAAACGATATAATATAAGCAACTTAGTTGGCGTGTGAAATGCCGACTTCAAAATAAGGAGGACATGTCAATGTCTAGCGTTTCTCTGCAGCACATTTACAAGGTTTATGCCGGTGGCGTTACCGCCGTCAGCGATTTCACTCTGGATATTCAGGACAAGGAATTTATCGTTCTGGTCGGTCCTTCCGGCTGCGGTAAGTCCACCACTCTGCGCATGGTTGCCGGTCTGGAAGAAATTTCCGACGGCGAACTGTATATCGGCGACAAGCTGGTGAACGACGTTGCTCCCAAGGATCGCGACATCGCCATGGTGTTCCAGAACTATGCTCTGTATCCCCATATGACCGTGTATGATAACATGGCTTTCGGTCTGAAGCTGCGCAAGACTCCCAAGGATGAAATCAAGCGCCGCGTGGAAGAAGCCGCCCGTATCCTGGACATCGGCCATCTGCTCAACCGTAAGCCCAAGGCTCTGTCCGGCGGTCAGCGTCAGCGCGTTGCTCTGGGCCGCGCCATCGTGCGTGAACCCAAGGTCTTCCTGATGGACGAACCTCTGTCCAACTTGGACGCCAAGCTGCGTGTGCAGATGCGTACCGAAATCACCAAGCTGCATCAGCGCCTGCAGACCACCTTCATCTACGTTACCCATGACCAGACCGAAGCTATGACCATGGGTTCCCGTATCTGCATCATGAAGGATGGTTTCATCCAGCAGGTTGACACCCCCCAGAACAACTACGACTATCCCGCCAACAAGTTCGTTGCCGGCTTCATCGGCAGCCCCCAGATGAACTTCTTCGATGCCAAGCTGGATAAGGAAGACGGCAAGGTCGTTGCTATCTTCGGCGACAACAAGATCACCGTTCCCGCTGAAAAGGTTGCTAAGCTGGTTGACGAAAGCTACATCGGCAAGGAAGTCGTGCTGGGCATCCGTCCCGAAAACATCGACGACGCTGAAGAAGCCGTTGCCGCCAACCCCGAAGCCGTGATGAACGTGCATGTGGAAGTTACCGAACTGATGGGTTCCGAAACTTACCTGTACTTCACCACCTCCGGCAAGGAAGAAAACGTCATCGCCCGCGTTGACCCCCGCACCAAGACCCGTCCCGGCGACGATATCAAGGTTGTGCTGGACACCGCTCGTCTGCACTTCTTCGATAAGGAAACCGAAGCCACCATTCTGCAGCGCTAAGTTGCTTTTTCAGGAGCCTCCCAAACGGGAGGCTCTTTTTTTGTTGAAAATAAATCATAGACATTTATTGTAGACAATGGCTGCGCGATCTGCTAAGATGTCATAAAGCGAAAGCATATTAATTTGAGCAACCTGCAAATCGTATTCGTCCAGAAGAGGTGTATATATGGAGAATGAAAAAGTATATGCTATGAGCTTTGCCAAAGTATATCCATTGCTGATTGCAAAAGCAATGAGGAAAGGCAGAACACATGATGAAGTGTTGCAGGTTACATGCTGGCTGACCGGGTATGATTCGGAAGAAATTGAAAAGTTGCTGGATAGCGATATAACATATGGCGATTTCTTTAGAAATGCACCCGGTATGCATGCCGGACGTGAAAAGATTAAAGGGCGTATCTGCGGCGTGAAAATAGAAGAAATTCAGGAGCCGCTGATGCAGGATATACGCCGTCTGGATAAACTGGTGGACGAACTGGCAAAGGGAAAGATAATCGAAAAAATCATAAACGGATAAGCGGAAATAAAGAAAAGGCAGAAGCGCAGCTTCTGCCTTTTACAGTGCATTTGAAATGCTTAATTCAGCGGAGCGTAAGTATAGCGGCCTACCAGACGGGGCATACCGTTGTAAAGGCCGTATACGTCGGCATAAACACGGTAACGCTGTCCGATTACCCAGGTATCGGTGGATTGGTTTTCCAGCAATGCCGTACGGGAAGATTCTTCTGTGCCCATTTCGATGATGGCCAGCTGCGGAGAATCGGAAATGATTTGAGTAATGGTGCCGATACACTCGTAAATCTGGGAATTGGAAACGCGCAGAGAAATGTTGCTCAGCAAATCGGAATAGTCCCATGCGGTATTTAGAGGCCATGCTTTGGCGGTATATACCTTGGATTCCGGCAGATAATATACATCGTAATGCACCACAGTGGTTTCTTTACCGGGATAGGAAGCTTTAATCGTAATCGTGTTAGTGCCGATGCGTGTGAATACCGCTTCAAAGGAGAAGGCGCCCGTGGCAGCCAGGGAGGAAGTGTCCAGATTTACATGGTCAGATTCAATGGTGATGGTAGCACCGGGCAGGGTAGTGGCTTTGATTTCCATGGTCTGAGAAAGCCAGCGGTTGCTCAAGGTGGTGCTCAAGTCCAGGGGAATATCCTGCACAGCGCGGTGGATGATGACCGTTTCGGTGTGCGGTCTGTAATGCTGACACTGGGCAGTGATGGTGAATACATTATCTCCGATGGGCAGCACGTTGGCGTTGTAGGAGATCAGGCCATCCTGGGTGTTCACCAGGTCGGAAAAATCTTCGCCGTTGATGAGAACGGTGCTGTTCTTTTCAACCTGGAATTTAATGGTGTAAATTGCGGTGGAAACTTCATCGCGCAGAGTGTCGGGTGAGATAATGGTCAGAGGCGACATAGGCACATCCACTTCGTAGCTGATTTGCTCCAAGGGCACCTGTTCGCCTGCGCTGGTTTTCAGGTAAGGAGTCAGCGTGGCAATAACCTGCATCTGATCAGTGATGTCCACATCCTCATACCAGGTATGATCAGCAACTTCTACCAGCGCGTAACCGCCGGTAACAGTGTAGCTTTTGCGCAGCTCTTTGATGTAGATTACATCGCCTTCGTTTCCGGGAATCTTGATGGTGTGAGCCGGGCTGTCGTCAAAAATAGAGGGAGAGATTTCAGCCAGTTCCTGCAGCGGCGGATGCTGTTTGTCCAGCACGTAAGGTTTGTACACAAAGCGGTAAAGTGCAAACAGTGTGCTTGCCAGCAGCAAAAACAGTGCCAGAATGCGCGCTATACGGCTCAATGCCGTTCTGCGGATGATATGCACGCTCTTTGGAGGAAGTACGCGGGATGAGCGGCGGTTGCGCTGCTGCGTGTACTGCTCCTCCTGCAAGGGCGGAAGATCCTGATGGTCCAGGTAATCGAAGTGGTACATGGTGCTCTTTACCTGGGTAGCGCCGGGGCGTAAATCGCCTTCTGCGGTTTCGCCGTTCATATCTACGTAATGGGCTTCCTGCGCCTGAGAGTAAAAACTGCCGCGGCTGGTGAAATTTTCCACTGTCCGTCCGCTTGGCGCCATGCCCTGACGTATGCCTTCTTCGCGCAGGCTCTGCTGATGGGCTTTGCCGCGCTCTTTGCGTTCCTGCAGTTTGTTCATTTCACGGGCCAGTTCTTCCCGGGCGTCCGTATCGGATGTGGCGTTGCCCATATCGTCCATACGGATATAGACTTTTTGCTGTTTTACCTGACGCATGCTTTCCTGCCAGGAAGCCTGCTTGTTTTCTGCCGTGTGGATCAATTCAGTGCCGCATTTGAAGCAGCGGGGCAGAGAATCGCGGTTCCAATGACCGCACTGAGGACATTTCATGTATCTAAAAACCTCCGTACTATACCAAAAGAACAACAGAAACAGACAGGTATATACCTGCATCTATATATTATTCGTATTATAAGCTCGAATTCCTGCCGGATATGGGATGATTTGCGATCATTTACAACTGGCTTACATTTATGCTATAATGTATTGGTTAGTGATCCGTGCAATATTTGTCCGTATGGATCAGTCAGTTTATACGTACAATGAGGCAATGCATGAAGCTGAAGGATATTACGAATCCCTGCATGCTGCAAGATGCAGAAATGGGGGACATGGAAGAACTGGCCCGGGATGTGCGGGATGAAATTGTCCGCACCGTTTCCCGCAACGGCGGTCATCTGGCTTCCAATTTAGGTGCGGTGGAATTGACACTGGCGCTTTATGCCGTGTTTGATTTTCCCTGGGATCAGTTGGTGTGGGACGTGGGTCACCAGTGTTATACCCATAAGCTGCTGACCGGACGTTATGATATGTTCGGTTCTTTGCGCCAGACAGATGGCATATGCGGTTTTCCGCGCTGCGACGAAAGTCCCTATGATCTGTTTAATACGGGCCATTCGTCCACTGCGCTTTCTGCAGCGCTGGGGCTTGCGCATGCCCGGGATCTGAAAAAGGAAAAACGTCATGTGGTTGCTGTGGTGGGCGATGGCGCTCTGACCGGCGGGATGTGCTATGAAGCATTGAACGATATCGGAAGTGAAAGAACGCCTCTGATCATGGTGCTTAATGATAACGGCATGTCCATTTCCGGCAATGTGGGTGCACTCAGCAATTATCTGACTTATATGCGCACCAGTAAAGGCTGGCAAAAGCTGAAACGCGGTATGGCAAAACTGCTTCGCAAAATACCGTTGATTGGCAATCAGCTGCATGATGTATTCTTGCGCTTCAAGGATCATGTGCGCAATGTATTTGTAAAGGATACCTTCTTTGCTTCGTTGGGAATCCGTTATCTGGGTCCTATTGACGGCCATGATATTCGCGCCATGAAACGGGTGTTCCACCGTGCTGCGGAAATGAATGAACCTGTGGTAGTGCATGTGATGACCCGAAAAGGCGAAGGTTTCCGTCCTGCCGAAGAAAGACCGCAGGATTACCACGGTACGCCCCCCTTTGATGTCGAGACGGGCGAATGTACAGAAACTGGCGGAATCAGCTTTGGCGAAACCGCATCCCGGCGTCTTGCAGAACTGGCGGAAAAAGATGAACGCATCACGGTCATTACGGCTGCCATGACATACGGAACGGGATTTTCCTGTTTTGAGCAGAAGTGGCCCAAACGTATTTTTGATGTGGGTATTGCGGAAGAACATGCGGTTACGCTTGCAGGCGGCATGGCGAAAGGCGGCATGCGCCCTGTGGTTGCTATTTATGATACTTTCATGCAGCGTGCGTATGACCAGATTCTGGAAGATGTATGTGCGCAGCAGCTGCCTGTGCTTCTCCTTTTGGACCGGGCAGGAATCAGCGGTGCGGATGGTGCAAGCCACCATGGCGTGTTTGGTACATCCTATCTGCGTGCTATGCCGGGCATGACCGTTCTCTATCCCCGCTGTCCGGAAGAACTGTGCGATATGATCGATTGGGCGCTTCAACAGGAAGGACCGGTTGCCATCTGCTATCCTCGTGCTGCAGAAAAGAAAATTCCGTCCTATCTGCATAAGGCTTATCAGCCCTGCAAATGGGAAACGCTGAAGCAGGGGCAAGACGGCTGCATTCTTGCTGTGGGGACGATGTGCGTAAATGCTCTTGAAGCAGCGGCGCAGTTGGAAAAAGAGAATATTCATATTCGCGTAGTGCATGCCTCCTGCGTAAACCGGATGGATGAAACGCTTTTGAAAGAATTGAATGAAGCGCATATTCCTGTCTTTACGGCGGAAGAAAATGTTCTGCCCGGCGGGTTTGGCAGCGCTGTGGCGGAATATTGCCTGCAAAATCAGCTGTCCGCTCCGGCATATCTGTTTGCGCTGCGGGATGAATTTATTCCCCATGGCGACAGAAAACTGCTGCTTGAACGTCAGGGGTTGGATGCGAACCATATGACCAATATCATTGGATTGAGGGTTAACAAATGAAGGAACGTGTAGATGTGCGCATGGTGCGTCTGGGCATTGCCGCCAGCCGTGAAAAGGCACAGGCGCTGATCATGGCAGGTCAGGTGTATCTGGGTGAAAAGAAGATTCTGAAAGCTTCCGAAATGATGGGGGATGAGGATCTTCCTACGCTTCGCGGCGCGGTGGATGCTTATGCCAGCCGCGGCGGGCACAAGCTGGAAAAGGCCATTACTGCGTTTGAGGCGGATGTGACAGGCAAAGTGGCAATGGATATCGGCGCAGCTTCCGGCGGCTTTACGGATGTGCTTTTGCGCAACGGCGCTGCTCATGTGTATGCCATTGATGTGGGTTATGGTCAATTGGACTGGAAACTGCGCAATGACGAGCGTGTTACCGTCATGGAACGCACCAACGCGCGCAGTTTGACGGTGGACCATTTCCCAGTACGGCCCAATCTGACGGTCATGGATGTATCCTTTATTTCCATCAAACTGATTTTGCCGGTGGCTGCTGAGATTATGGGAGAAGAAGGACGCTTTCTGACACTGATCAAGCCCCAATTTGAAGCGGGCAAGGGTCAGGTAGGTAAAAACGGCGTGGTGCGTGAAAAGGAAACGCATATCCGTGTGCTGGAAGAGATTTGCCTGTTTGCGCCTACATTTGGCTGGCATGTGCATCAGTTGACTTATTCGCCTATCAAGGGGCCTGCCGGTAATATTGAATTCCTGGCAGATGTGCGTCCCGGCGAAGGGATTTGCCCGGATCATGACATGATTCGCGCCTTGGTGGACGAGGCGCACCGGGTGCTTTGATCATATTTGCTTTCATACGACAGGAAATGAAACTGAACAGCATATTTTTTTGAAAAAGTGTAAATTAATACTTTACAAACTGAAAAAAGTGTGCTATATTATTTCCTGTTCTTGGGGCATTAGCGCAGCTGGTAGCGCACAACACTGGCAGTGTTGGGGTCAGGAGTTCGAGTCTCCTATGCTCCACCAAATAAGACCGATCATTTTGATACGAGAAGTATCTGAAATGGTCGGTCTTATTTTTGAACATTGAATTCTCACCTAACTATGTTATAATTAGTTAGACAAACTTGAATTTGAAGGAGAAAAGTGATGTGATAAAAAAGGTGGATAGTGCAAGAAAATATATAGATTTCATCAATGAGATAAATAGTGATTCAAATTTCAGTGACCCGAAGCTTTGCACTGACAAGAAAATGAAGTCTAATTTGTTTGATGCTGAAAACAAAAAGGGACATCATATATTTGGAGTCTTTGAGGAGCAAGAACTGATTGGTCTGTTTGTATTCGCGATTATCGAGGATGAGAACTATATAGAAATGATAGTTGGCTTATCAAAGAATCCAAAAGCATATGAAGAGATTTTAGCGTTTTTGAAAACAGAATATAAAGGCTATAATATTGATTTTGTGTACAATCCCAGAAATTATATTCTGCATAGACTTTTAGAAAACGAAAAAGCTGAATTTGATGTAGAACAGCAGAAAATGGTTCTGAAAAACGAAGTAGTTTATTGTAGTAATTGTCAGGTAGAATTGTATAGTCCAAAATACAGAGAACAGTACTTTGCTATGCATTCTATAGATACATATTGGACAGCAGATAAGGTTATTGCGGCAACAGGTATATTCCGTGTTATTCTTGCGATAGAAAAAGATGATGTGGTTGGATACCTTGACATTACGCATAAGTATGATGAAAATGAGCCATATGATATATTGGTAAAACCAGAGTATCGCAGAAAAGGGTATGGAAAAGCGATGTTAGCAAAAGCAATAGAACTTAACAAGCCAAATAGTATGATGCTTTTGGTTGATGTTGATAATGTTGGAGCAATAGCATTATATGAATCCTTGGGCTTTGAAAAGGTACTTGGTGAAAACAGTATAACTGCTTATTTGTCATTGTAAAAATTCAATTTATAAATCACCAAATTCCAATTTGTCTAACTCCTTTTACGAGGGTTGCATTTTTCTCACCGAGGGTTGCAGCTCCAATGCAACCCTAATGCAACCATACGAAACCGCATCATTATTATCAACTGTTGCCAAAAACCGACAAGCAATGCTTGTCGGTTTTTTCTGTACCTATTCATGCGTTATCGCTTTGATTTGATAGGATTATTTGGCATTAACGCCTGCCAGATATGCTTCTTTCGGAATCATGGGTGTTTGAAGAATGCGGATGGTTTCCGGAGAGAGCGTCAGTGTGGCTGCATATTCCTGACCGGCTTTGTGGAACTGTTCCAGCAGTGGTTCAGCCACGGGCGCTGCTTCCGGTATGTTCATCAGCGGTGCTTCAGGAACAAAAACTGTGGTCAGGTTGCCAAAGGAGTTTTTGCACTG
Source organism: Clostridia bacterium (assembly GCA_017550035.1). Classification (GTDB taxonomy): domain Bacteria; phylum Bacillota; class Clostridia; order Christensenellales; family Aristaeellaceae; genus SVGT01. The sequence continues at coordinate 16,702 of JAFYLS010000040.1, read as the reverse complement.
AAGGCGAAGTCCTTCAAAGTTCCCTTCCCAGTCGGGAAAGCCGGCGCCGCAGATGACGACAGTATGCTTTTTAGAAAAATCCGCCAGGGATACATGCTGAACTTTGCCGTTTGTTTCCTTCATGCGCATCTGAAGCAGGGGAATGGTGCGGTCTAATACGGCTTTCAAATGTGAAGGCATGGAATAGCAGTAAAGCGGAAAACTCCATATAATCACATCGGCATGCATGCAGGCTTCCAAAATGGTATTCTGATCATCCTGCTGCACGCATCGTCCATCACCTTTTTGCCAGCAGGCAAAGCATCCCTGACAGGGGTGTATATCTTTTTCGATTACGTTGATTACCGTAATATCGCACGGCTGCCGGGAAGATAAACCATTCAGAAAAGAGTGGGTCATGCGCAGGGTATCGCTTTTCTTTTTGGGACTGCCGTTGAGTACCAGGATATTCATTTGTTCACTTCCTTCGTGCTTATGCGGAACAGGCCGTGACGATTGCAGAACGCATAGATCCAGCGTACACGCGCTGTGCAGAAGCGGGCTTCTGCAGGGCCTTCGGGGAATTGCTTTACAATCTGACAGGCATGATCTGATACTGCGGTCAGGCATGTGATAAAATGATCTTTTTCCATGGGATGATCGACGGTGACGTAGTATTCACCATCGTCTATTTGAGCATGGATCCTGTGCGCATCGTCTGTTTCTTCGCTTTGCTGCGGCGGAAGGGTAATGCCGCAGCAGCTGACCACGCATTGTCCCAGGGCAAAAATGCTATTTCCGCACACGGGACAAACATAGGTAACACTACGCAGCATATTGGAAGAACGGTTGCGGTTCATGACCGTTTCGCCTGAAAACAGCTCGATCATGGAAATGTCCAGCGCTTTGGCCAGCGGTTCCAAAAGGGAAATATCAGGAAGACCTTGTCCTGTTTCCCACTTGCTGACGGCTTTACTGCTGACGTACAGTTTGGCAGCCAGTTCTTCCTGTGTCATGTTCTTTTTTTCACGCATCTGACGGATCATGGTACCGGTTACATATCGGTTCATATTGATCCCTCCTTATATCGCCATTATAGCACGCACATAAGGCAGGAACAATCTACGCAGCGTGGATTTTGCGTTGCCGAACCGGATAGAACGTGTTTCATGCTGTGGAGGGTATTCGTAACGGCCGGATGACAAATGGAGGAGGAACCGATAAAATAATGCTTTACATAAAGAAAAAAATCAGATATGATAATATGGTATGCAACCGAAATGAAAGTGTCGGTTAATATAAAGTATTCGGATTTGCGCATTGTATAAATGCAGGGTGAGAAGGACATATTCCTACAGATTGTTCGGGGGAAGAGCATGGAGAGAAACGCGGGGCTTTCTTTCAAAAAAGGGGACCTGATTGCTATCCTGGCGGTGCTGGCGATGGCTGTTGTTGCTTTTGTTGTCTTTATGCCTCGAAACGTGAATCCTGACGAGGCAGTGGTGCATGTTTTCCGGGACGGTGAAAAACTGCATACATTTCCGCTTAATGAAAACAGGATATTTGATGTGACCGGTGAGTATCTGAACACTGTGGAAATCCAAAATGGTTCTGTATGCGTGAAGGACAGCAATTGCCCCGGGCAGGATTGTGTGCACCTGGGCAGTATTCAGGACGCGGGCAGAACGCTGGTATGCCTTCCAAACCGGGTGGAAATCCGCATTGAAGGCGCGGAAGCGGAAACTGAAGTGGATTTTGTTTTGAGGTAACGGCATGAAGAAGACGAAAAAACTGACGCTTTGTGCCGTGATGATTTCTCTGGCGCTGGCACTGAATTATCTGGAACGGTTTATTCCTTTGCAGCTGCTCATTCCGCTGCCCGGTATCAAACTGGGGCTTGCCAACATTGTTACATTGATTGCACTGTATATGCTGGATGCGAAAAGTGCCTTTTTCATTCTGGTTTGCAGATGCCTGATGGGTTCCATGTTCGGCGGCGGTGTAACAGGGCTCATGTTTTCTCTGACCGGCGGCATGCTTTCTGTTATTGTGATGTGTGTCACCCGCCGCATGCGCTTGTTTTCAGTGTACGGAGTCAGCATATTGGGTGCAGCTGCCCATAATATTGGTCAGATTGGTGCAGCCATTGTGCTGATGCAGTCGACTTACATTGGAACCTACCTGCCTTATTTGCTGCTTGTGGCGCTCTTTACCGGCTTTGCCACGGGAAGTGCCGCAGCCGGCGTACTGCGTGTCATGAATGCTGCTGGCGGAAAGCGCCGCTTTACCTGATTGATAGATAGGGTGGTTTTTATGAAAAAATTGTTTATTTTGCTGCTGGCGGCAATGCTGCTGTTTTCCGGCTGCACTGCGCCTAAAACGACAGAAGTGACTGAGGTGCAAAGTACGCAGCAGCCTGAACTTACGCAGTATAACAGTACATTCCTTTCTCTTTTTGATACCGTGACTACCGTTCTTGGCAAAGCGGAAAGCGAAGAAGTGTTCAATCAGCGGGCGGAAGCCATGCGGGCACTGCTTGAAAAATATCATCAGCTCTTTGATATTTACAGCGAGTATGAAGGCATCAACAACCTGAAAACCATCAATGATATGGCAGGGAAAGAGCCTGTGAAAGTGGATGGGGAAATTATCCGTCTGCTGAAGGACTGCAAAGCGTTTTATGAAGCAACGGGCGGTAAAGTGAACGTTGCTATGGGCAGCGTGCTGAAGATCTGGCATGAAGTTCGTTCGGTGGGACGCATGGATCCTGAAAATGCCGTGCTTCCCGATATGGAAGAACTGCAAACTGCAAGCCAGTACACTGATTTTGATCAGGTGCTGATTGACGAAGAAGCATCTACCGTGTTTATTGCCGATCCCAATGTGCGCCTGGATGTGGGCGCAGTTGCCAAAGGCTGGTCCGTGCAGCGTGTGATCGAGCAGGCGCCTGAAGGAATGCTGATTTCTGTGGGCGGCAATGTGGCAGCGTCCGGGCCCAAAGATCCTTCCGGTACTCCCTGGATAGTAGGCGTGGAAAACCCGGAAGGAGGAAGCGGATATCTGAATACCCTGAACCTGACCCGCGGCTGTGTGGTGACCAGCGGTGATTATCAGCGGACGTATGTGGTAGACGGCAAATACTATCATCACATTATTGATCCTGCCACGCTGTTCCCGGCAACGCTCTGGCGCTCTGTTACCATTGCGCATGATGATTCCGGTGAGGCAGATGCGCTTTCTACAGCGCTGTTCATTCTGCCACTCGAAGAAGGCAAGGCATTGCTTAAGCAATTCGGTGCCGAAGCGCTGTGGGTAAACGCAGCAGGCGAAAAGTTTTACAGCGACGGCTTTGACGCTTATATCCGTCAGTAAAGTTTATGAAAAGAACCGGTATTTGCCGGTTCTTTTTGCATGCGTGTAAAGAATGTGGTATAATAAACTGATGTTCAGCTTAATTGCAGGCAGGATTGGTTTTGCAATGGCTGTTCCTGCTGTTTGAATAAAACCGGAAAGAACCGGGGAGGAAATACCATGACTTACGAAGAGATTCGGGAGAAACTTTCCCATGTACGCTGTTTTCTGCTGGATATGGACGGCACCTTTTATCTGGGAGATCAATTGATTGAAGGTTCGCTGGATTTTCTGGATGCACTGGAAAGAACGGGCAGAACGGCCCGCTTCCTGACCAATAATTCTTCCAAATCTGCGCAGGTATATCGGCAGAAGCTGGAAAAAATGCAGGTCAAGGATATGTACCGGGATGTGATTACATCCGGGCATGCGGCTGCGCGCTATTGTCTGAATACCTTTCCCGAGAAAAAAGGTTTTTTGATGGGTAATGACATGCTCCGTCAGGAATTGGAAAGCACGGGTCTTGTGTTTACTTCCGGGATGGATGCGGATTATGTGCTGGCCGCCTTTGATACTACGCTGAATTATGAAAAACTTTGCCTGGTTTGTGATTTGATTCGGGAGGGTAAGCCCTATATTGCCACGCATCCGGATTACAACTGTCCTACTGAAACGGGGTTCGTGCCGGACCTTGGCGCCATGATGGCATTGATCAAAGCCAGCACGGGCAGGGATGCGGATGTGATCATCGGCAAGCCTCACCGTGGTATTGTGGATGAAGCGCTCTTCCGGACAGGCTTTGCGCCCCATGAGATGGCTATGGTGGGCGACCGGCTGTATACCGATGTAGCGACGGGTGTCAATCACGGTATGACGGGTATTCTGGTGCTGTCCGGTGAAGCAACGATGGAAGATGTGGCACAGTCGGATGTAAAGCCGCATCTGATTTTTGATAAGCTGGCGGATATGATTCCCTATCTGGAATAAAGGAGGACGTGCTATGCGTTTTCTGGTGGTGAACGGAAGTCCCAAGGGGCAGTACAGCATTACGCTGCAGACGGTGGAATACCTGAAGATACGCTTCCCGGAACATCGGTATGATGTATTGCATGCTGCACAGCGCATTCGTGCTTTGGAAAAGGATTTTACGCCTGCAGTGCGTATGCTGGAAGAAGCGGACGCCGTGATTTTTTCTTATCCCGTGTATACCTTTATTGCGCCCTGCCAGCTGCACCGTTTTATGGAGCTGGTAAAAGCTTCCGGCGTTGATTTGCGCGGAAAGTTTGCCACGCAGCTGACCACTTCCAAACACTTTTACGATATGACGGCGCATCGCTATATTCAGGATAACTGTCAGGATCTGGGCATGAAGTTTATTCCCGGTCTTTCTGCCGATATGGACGACCTGACGCTTGAAAAGGGCAGGGAAGAGGCAGAAAAGTTCTTCTCCCATGTGCTGTGGTGCATGAATGAAGATGTATATGAACCGATTCTCGTTTTTCGCGCGCCCGGTGAGGGCGTTCTCGCATCCGTTCCTCAAGCCGGGGATGAAAACAGGACGGGGGATGTGGTCATTGTTACGGACTGCCGGCAGGAAGATGTGTCTCTCCAGAAGATGATTGAACGCTTTCAGGCAGTGTGCGGGCAGAATACGCGTCTGATCAATCTGCGCGACTTTCCTTTCGCGGGCGGTTGCCTGGGCTGTTTCAAGTGCGCCGTTACGGGGAAATGCGTCCACAAGGATGGTTTTGATACTTTCCTGCGGGATAGCATTCAAAATGCGGATGCTATCGTATATGCCTTTGCCATTAAGGATCATTCCATGGGCGCTTTGTTTAAGATGTATGATGACAGGCAATTTTGCAATGGTCACCGGACAGTAACGATGGGGATGCCTTACGGATACCTGATCAGCGGCGATTATACAAATGAAATGAATCTTCGCATGATTCTGGAAGGACGTGCCCAGGTTGGCGGGAATTATCTTGCCGGCATTGCAACCGATGAGCAGAACCCCGACCGGGATATTGATCAGCTGGCGAAAAAACTGACCTATGCACTTCAGAATCGTTATGTGCCGCCCCAAAACTTTCTGGGTGTAGGCGGGATGAAGGTGTTCCGCGATTTGATCTGGCTGATGCAGGGGATGATGCGGGCGGATCACAAATTCTATAAAGCGCACGGGCAATATGATTTCCCGCAGAAAAAATGGCCTGTAATGCTGAAAATGTATCTGGTGGGTGCATTGCTCAGTTCTCCCAAACTGATGAGCAAAGCAGGGAACGCCATGAACGATGGTATGATTGCACCGTACAAAAAAGTGCTGGATCATGCGCGTAAGCAGGCAAGTGCTGCGCAATCATCAGAAAGATGCATTGACACAGAGTGAAAATGAGTTTATCATACACAATGATGTGAAATGGAAGGTAAGGAGAGAAAAACTGTGATCAGCCGATATGAACAGTTTACATTCTATGTTTCCGGAATTCACCGGAACATACAGCGAATTGAAAGAATGGTGATGGATCAGCGGGGATACCGGGGCGCTTATGCGCAGTATCTGGCTGCAATGCTGCGCCATCCTCAGGGCGTGACGGCTGCGCAGCTTTGTGAACTTTGCGAAAAGGATAAAGCGGCTGTGTCCCGCGCCATGAGCGAGATGATCGAAAAAGGTCTGGTGCGTCGGGAAGGCGTGAACGGATACCGTGCCCTTCTGTTTTTGACGGAGGATGGCCAAAAGGCAGCAGCACATGTGCGAACGCAGGCGGAAGTGGCTGTGGGGGCTGCCGGGAAATGCCTTTCGGATGCAGAAAGAGAAGCACTGTATCAGGCACTGGACCGGCTGTATCACAATCTTTCGGATATTGCCGAGAACGGCTTTTTGAATGACGGAGAATAAGGGTAAATAAAAAAGCGCTGCAGAAAGCAGCGCTTTTTGTATGCGAAAGAATTTAAGCTTTATTTTCTTGAACGGTTTTATTCCAGAGAATCAGATACTTGCGCAGGTTCACACCCACTTTGGTGCGGATTTCGTAGTACTTGTCGTTATGCTGGAACAGTAGAATATTGGTTTGCACAATTGCCATATGGGTGATTTCTTCCAGCGGGAAGTGGTAGCTGACACAGGTGAGCACCTGATTGTCCAACGACATTTCTCCGCTTGCCAGCGGAATGATGCGATGCTGATCGCCAATTTCGATCAAAGAAGCGCCCTGATCCAGGAACAGAGGGCATTCCTGTATAAAGTCGCCCTTCATCAGCTGTTCGTACTGCCACTGATCCCATTCCTTGAAATGCTGGAAGGGATAGGGCGGGAGGAAGGTGCCGTATTCCGTGCAGGAAGTGTGATAACCGCAGGTACAGGTGATCTTGTTGCCTTTGCCTTTGAGTGTGCCGATTTTTTTGCATTTGGGGCACAGGTACAACGCAGCTTCAATGCGGTCGGCCAGGTGGGTTCCTTTATAGGCTACAGGATTTTCTGCCTGTCTCGCATAGGCGTCTTCGTGAATATCGCGGTTGATGGCGGCAGCGATGTCATCGGGCGTCATGGCTTTGAGCATTTCTGGGGTGTAAACGTTGACGATGTGTCCCTTCATTTTTCCCCTGCGGATGGATTTTGCCCAGCGCGGACGGGTCAGGTGTCCGCCTTCAAAGCGGTAGGTGACCAGATTGGCACCGGATGCACGTGCCAGCGTTCCGGTGCCGGCAAAAGCGGGCATGCTATCGCCGTTCCACGTTACTTCGCCTTCGCCGAAGATGCACACACTGTGTCCGTTGCGGATATGGCGCAGACAGGACATTGCGGCATCGGCGCCGGTAGAGCCTTTTTTACGCGCAATGGGACCGACCAGAAAAGAAAGCACTTTGGTAATGATGCCCTTGCGGAACAGATGCTCACTGGCAACAAAGTACATCTGGTGATTGGGTGCGCCGCCTGCCAGAAGCAGCGGATCCCAGCTGGTAACATGATTGGAAATGATCAGACTGGGCGTATCGGGCGTAAAAGGTTCATATTCAATTTTGAACATATGCTGCATCAGCCAGCGCACCACCGGCGCGCCGTATTTCCAAATGGTCAGATGCACTTTGCGTGAATCCATGAATACTCCCCCTCGAAGAAACGATCTGCGCAAGGATTTCTCGGGTTGCGCTGCCTTTTGTTTATAGTAAAAATGCACATATTTACAACATATTATAGCATATTTCGCGGCTGCGTTCAATGCACAAATCTGTGCCGGATGTAAAAGGAATATGAAAACGAAGGGAAAAATATCCGGATGCTGTGCCTGCACAAGAAAAAAACCGCCCGAAGGCGGTAAATAAAGATTCCTTAGTCACCAACGCGCATGCGGAAGTAGTGCAGGAAATAATACGTTTCAAATTCGCTCTGGAAAAGGGGTTCGGTTTCCCAGGCGAACTTTTCCAGTGCGGCAAAAGCCTGTTTTCGGCCATCTGCATCCCCGTTCATCTGGCAGCGCAGGTATTCAGCTGCGTACTGCCAGAACTGCTTCCAGTAATGAAGCATATCCCAGGAGCGCTGCTGCACGGGGTGGTCAAGATGCAACTTGGGAAGCTGATGATTTGCGCAGAAACTGCGCAGCTCCAGAAGACGATTTGCAGCTTCTTCCGTGGGAGAAAAATTGCGCAGATTGTCCAGCGGGATCATGGCGGACAGCGTACGCAGGAAGAAGAGCGCCTGCTCATAATCATCGCCGTAATACTGCCGGAAATAAAGGTTCAGTGTCTCTTCATAATCCAGCGCAGGATTGAGCTGCGTCTGTCCGCCTATGAACAAACCGAATGCATGGGGCATGGATATGCGCTGGAACTGGCAGTTGATCATGCCGTCCAGTCCCAATTTGTGCAGCGACAATATATCATCATGCAGTACGCGGGAAACCAGCATGCCTCCCGGCTCACACGCACTCACGCCGCACAGGTGATAATCAAAATCAAAGCCATCGCCATGGAATTGTGTTTTCCATTGCTGCAGGAAGCCCAGGTTTTCGCTTACATCGCTGGAAAAATACATCTTGTTGCGCACATAAGGGGTATTGACATAGTGCGGCGTAACTTCCAGATAAGACTGGGAAAAACGGCGCGTGATGGGGGCATACATGAGGATAAAGCGGTCTTCATTGATCAGCTTTTGCTGAATGGGAGGCAGCAGAAGTTCGTAGTATAACAGGAATGCAACGCGTACCGGACTTCCCACTTCAGTCAGCCGCTGATCGATTTCGTTGAGCAGAAGTACATAAAAATCAGACGGGATCATTTTTTTGCATGCATCGCATTCGCAGTGATTGTTGCATTCATCTGCCAGCCATACGTGCATTACATCAATTTCGGGGTGGGAAAGGGCGTACTCTGCGATGGCATCTGCCATGATTTTGCGGGTGTCGGGACGGGAATAGCAAAGATTGGTGTTCAGACCAATGCCGCCGCGCAGCTTGCGTTCTCCGTTTACCAGGGCCAGATGCGGCTTTTGCTCCGGGGTGGCTTCCGTGCCGTCATCCGCCCAGTGCTTGCCCGGAATGCCAAAGGGTTCGCAGGTCCAGCCGTGGCCAACGGCATGATAGAGAAGCCCGCGGCGTTTGATCTCTTTTACGCATATATCCAGCATGGCTTTTGCCATATCTTCTGTAAATTCGCCGCCAGGCAGAAGCGGGTTATCCATATGGGTGTACCAGCGCTCAAAGAAGGTATAGCAGTCCATGAATTGGGTGAAATAAGTGTTGTAACCGGCTTTGGGGGCAAAGTCGATCATATCCAGCACGTTTTCCACCCGATTGCTGCCTTCAATGCAGATGCCGCGGTGGCGATGGGCCGCGGTGACGCTTTCGCAGGTGCAGAAGTTATTCATGGGTTTCTGAGGTACGATTTCGCCCATGGGGCCGGGACGCAGAAAGGCGCAGCCTGCATTGCGCAAAAGGTGGTACACTGCCAGCAGTGCACTGCGTTCATTGGAATAGCGGATTTCGCCGCTTCCGTCTTTGATCGAGATTTCATATGCGTCGTCCCAGTATGCATCGCGGATGTTGTGATGCATTTTGTCTTCTTCTGAAAATGGGATAAAGGCAATGGCGGATGCATCCCATGCGGCATCCATGCGGCATCCGTAGCGCACCAGTTCTTCCCTGGCAAAAGAAAGGGGAGAAGGGATCATAAGATGAATACCTCCGTGTATGTTGTGGATATATGTCGGTAATGTAAATTATTCGCCATGAAGCATTGTTTTCCTGTATTCTGCAGAAGGAGTACTTTCTAAAAATGACCGGATATGCTATAATATTCCTACTAAGTGAACATGTCGGAGGCCAAAGAATCATGAAACGCTTTTTTATGCTGCTGGTATGTCTGATTTGCTGCGTATCGTTTGCCGCCGTTGCGTTGGAAGATGTGCAGGAGACGGCTGAAGAAACCGTGCCTGCATATACATATGTATATACCGTGCTGGAAGACGGCACGCTGTCTTTGGACGGTTTTGAAGGTGAAATTCCTGAAAAACTGATTGTTCCTGGGGAAATGGACGGATATGCGGTTACCTGCATCGGGGAAGGTTTTCTGCGCGAAAACCTTACGGTGCGTGAAGTGGAACTGCCTCGGGGATTGACGGTGATTGGTCCTTATGCATTCCAGCACAGCGCGCTTGAGCATATTGTGCTGCCCGATACGCTTCTGACCATTTCGGAAGGCGCTTTTTACGGCTGTGAAAGTTTGAAGCAGGTGACGCTGCCGAATAGCCTCGTTGCGCTGGAACCCTATGCTTTCTATTGCGCCGGCATTCAGCGTACCACACTGCCGGGCAGTGTTCAGGTGATTGGTGAGCGTGCTTTTGCAGGCTGCGTGAACCTGACCGGCCTGACTATGGAAGAAGGACTTGTGGAGATTGGTGTGGATGCTTTTACCAGTTCCGGTGTCAAAAGCGCACAGTTTCCCTCTACACTGAAAGTGATTCGTGATAATGCATATTACAACTGCGAATTTTTGCAGAATGTTACCTTCAATGCCGGTCTTGAAGAAATTGGAGCCTATGCTTTCTCCTATTCTGCCATGAAAGGCGTGAAACTGTATGAAGGCATTGTGTCCGTCGGCGAGGGCGCTTTTTCCTGCTGCAGCCAGCTGGCGTCTGCCGTGCTGCCTGAAGGGCTTAAAGAGATTGCAGCCGAAACTTTTTCCGAAACGGCACTGCAAAAAATCACCATTCCTCACAGCGTGGTAACTATTGGCGACGGCGCCTTTGGAAGCTGCAAATATCTGGCTTCCGTACGTATGTCCAACCAGATTGAAACCATTGGTAAGGATGCGTTTCGTGAAACGATTATCAGCCGGATCGATTTGCCCTCCACGCTTCGCGAAATCGGTCAGCGTGCATTTTACAGCTGCAAAAAGCTGACGGTTGCAGAACTGCCGGAAGGACTGCTGACAATTGGCAAGCAGGCTTTTGCAGAAGGCAGTCTGCGCAATCTGACAGTGCCTTCTTCGGTTGAAAATATCGGCTCCAAGGCTTTCAAGGTGTCCTATACTTCCGGCGGTTTCACTGTGACCATGCTGTGCGATCAGGCGGAACTTGGCAGTGATCTCTTTGGCGATGACGCCATTTACGCAGAGGCTGATGGCGGCGACAATGATGTAAAAATTATCCTGACATGCCGCGAAGGCGGTCAGGTTGACCAGAAGTATCAGAACGAACTGGCTGTACGGAAAAAGTATGTGGCCGAATGATTAATAATCAGAAAGGGAAAGTGCAAGCTTTCCCTTTTTACAACGGAGGATATGCGATGCGCACTTTACAGCTTTCATGGAAAGACGAGCATAAGGGTCAGGTCAGCCCCATGATTTATGGTCAGTTTATCGAACAGTTGGGCGACTGCGTTCATGGCGGTATCTATGACGAACACAGTGTATTCAGTGATGAAAAGCATATCCGTCTGGATGTGCTGGAAAAAGTAAAGCGACTGGCGCCGCCTGTTATTCGCTTTCCCGGCGGTACGGTGATGTGCATCTATCACTGGCAGGATGCCGTAGGCCCTGTGGAGGAAAGAAAGCATAAAAAGAATCTGATCTGGGGCGGTGTGCTGCGGCCTGAATTTGGAACGGCAGAGTTTGTGGAATACTGCCGAAGGGTAGGGGCAGAACCCATGCTGTGCGTCAATATGGCCTCCGGTACGCCGGAAGAGGCAGGCGCCTGGGTAGAATACTGCAACGGCACAGAAGATACCTATTATGCCAATCTGCGCAGGCAGCATGGTTATGAAGAACCTTTTTGTGTGAAATACTGGTGTATCGGCAACGAATGCTACGCAGAACCGGATATCGGCGTTCAGCACGATGTGCATACCTATATCCGCGATGCCAAAGAGTTCATCAAGTTCATGAAGCTTGAGGACAAAAGCATCAAAACCGTGATTGTGGGCTGCGACGATACGCCCGGCTGGAACAAGCCTGTGCTGGATGCGCTGCAGGATTTTGCGGATTATTTTTCTTATCACTTTTATGCGGCGGAAAACGACCGGGGGCTGTACGGACCGTTTTATGGCGAGAAGTTGTTCCTTGACCGCATACATGAACTGGGAGAACTGCTGGATTCCTATCCGGAAGAGCCGGTCAATTACAGTAAATGGTATCGCTTTCCGCCGCGGCAGGATAAAATCCGCCTGCTGGTAGATGAATGGAACATCTGGGAATATCGGGATGATGAAATATACGGTCTGCATATGACATACAACTGGCGGGATGCGGTATGGGCGGCATCCATGCTGAACCATTTTATTGGCGACATCCATATCGCCGGATGCAATATGGCACAGCTTTGCAATATCATTGCGCCCATTATGGCAGATGACCAGGGAAGCTATGAGCAGACCATTTTCCTGCCCTGCGAAAAATACCGCCATTCAATGTACGGAAAAAGACTGACGCCCTGTTTGGAGGGGGAGAATACATTGTCGCTTGGCAGTGATTTGGAAATGTCCGCTGTTTCCTGTGCAGTAGTGGAACGGGAAGGGAAGCGCTTTGTTTCGCTGGTCAATCGGGATTTTGCGCAGCCATGCTGTATCAAAGTGCCTGCATCTTTAAAGGGTATATGCTATGTTTCAGCGGATCCGTGTGCAGTCAATGCCAGAGAAGAAAAATGCTTTACGGAAACAGCGGTGCAGTGTAATGAAGGGGAGAGTCTTGTGCTGCCTGCCGGCGCCATCATGCTATTGCAGGAGGATTAAGCACCGTGCGTTTATTCCATGTAAGCGAAGAAGCGAATATTGATGTATTTCTTCCGCGGCTTCCTGCCAGACAGGATCTGGATCCGGGTGTGGGTCTGGTCTGGGCCATTGATGAAAAGCATCTGCCCAATTTTCTTACGCCCCGCAATTGTCCGCGGGTTTGTTTCCATGACTGGGCGGGTGCATCTGATACGGATCGGAAACGTTTTCTGCCTATGGGTCATCCTTGCGGCATTGTGCTGGAAAATGCATGGCGCAGCGCGATGGAAAGCACTGTTTTGTATGTGTACGAGTTTGATCCGGAAGGCTTTGTCCTTCAGGATGCAAACGCGGGTTATTATGTGTCTACCAAAACGGAAACGCCGGTCGCTTGCTGCATCATACCAAACCCATTGACAGAATTGCTTGCCAAAGGTGCAGATGTGCACTTTGAAGATTTGCTCTGGTCTGCAGCGGACGCGGTCCGGCAATCCACTTTGCAGTGGTCATTGTGCCGTATGGGCTATGCCCGGCAGCGTTTTTGATGCAAAAACACCCGAAGATGAATGTTTGTAACGCTGTATGACTTAAATACACAATTTCTGCGAAAAAGTATGCAGTTTGCTATTGACTTTTTTCAGAAATGCTGTATAATAATCAATGTTCGGTTTAGGGGTATGGTGTAATGGTAACACGTGGGTCTCCAAAACCTTTGTTCTGGGTTCGAGTCCTAGTGCCCCTGCCAAAGTGAAAAGCCTGAAATCCTTTGTTTTCAAAGGTTTTCAGGTTTTTTGCTTTCTCAGGCTGAATTGTGGATAAATGCAGAATGGTCAGTTGTTACGGTTGATTACAGCTGATTTCAGTCATTGACAGCCCAAATGGTTGTCAAAGGATGTCATTCCGCTAACGCTGCGAAGCTGATTCTTGAGAACAGAATACTCAATGCATGGCGCAGAGAAAAAAGGAGAGGTGTATTGTATGGCTCAGCGTCGATCTAATGGAGAAGGCAGTATCAGCTACAGCGCAACTAGAAAAGAATACATTGGTTCCATTCGATGGGAGGGTGGTAGAGAGTACTTCTATTCTGGTAAAAACGGAAGAAAAAGTGATGTGATCAAGAAAATGAACCAGTGGAAGATTGAGCATGCTACTGGTAAAAAGGAATTCAGCAGAAAAGAACTGATTCTGGAAGATCGAATCATGATCTGGCTGAATAGTGTAAAGAAGCCTGATTTGAAGCCATCTTCCTACGACCGTCTTGAATCTATCATCAGATGTCAGATTATACCACGTATAGGTGGTTACAAAGTGAATGGTATCACAGAGGCCATGATCAAAGATGAACTTCTGGAGGATATGAAAAGAAATGGCCTTGGTGAATCCTCGGTGAAGAAAGCATATATGGCTATGAATGCTTACCTGAAGTATGAAACCTATCATGGAGTGATTCCGCAAAACCCGATGGGGCTTATGAAAGTGCCTCGTGCCGATACAGTTGTGCATGACGAAGAAGAGCAGAGTAATACAGAAACCACGGAAAACGTTCTTACAACGGAAGAAATGGTTCTTTTGAAGAAAATTGCATACTTCCGCTGGAATACGGGTGTGCGCAGATATCCTACCGGCGCTGCAATGGTTCTGATAATGTATACGGGGCTGCGCATGGGTGAAGCGATACCACTTACATGGAGTGATATTGATTTTGAGAAGAAAATGTTGTCGGTTAACAAGAATGCTGTAGTTATTCAGAATCGTGATGGGAAAGGAAGTAAACAAGAGCTGGTTGTTCAAAAAATACCCAAAACGAAAAGCAGCATCCGCACAATACCGCTGACGCGAGATGCACTGGATGCTTTGAGGGATCTGCGGTCTATGCAGAGCAATCCGCAGGATTCTGATTATGTGATTGCTACGAAAGATGGAAGAATGATCTGGCCACGTAATATGCTGAACACACTGCACCGTATGTGTGAGGCTGCCGGAATCAGAAAGATCGGGCTCCATACATTGCGTCACCCTTATGTCAAGCTAAAGACAAATATCTACTACCAGCCAAAATCATATGTACATCGTAAGAATTGCTTACATTTATCGTCTGTTAGCAGGCAAGCGCACAGAGCCCCGTTCTGGAACGCTATCGTCCTTCAATGATGAGTACAGTAGTACGCTGTGACTTCCCTTTATCATTAGAGTATTCATTTGAATCAACTTCATAACAGTATCTGCATCCATATTCGACATGGTTTTCAGTACATTATGTGGAATCAAAACATCCGGCACCAACCGCTTCATCGCATGATGCCACATATAGAATCGTTCTCGCAAGAATTTCCATGCTGCATTATACATTTGATAAGCAAACGTTGAAATACCATTTGCGTAATGTTTGTTCTGCAATTCAAATGCAGTAGCGGCAATCCATATCGCAGCACGTTCTTCTTCATCGATAGCCTCAGAAAGCATCTCAATTGTCTGAATGGTTCCTTTGTTCGTTGGCTTCGTAAAGTAAAGAAATTCAGCAACATTGGTCTGAATCATCTTCTTCCGCTGTTCAGCCTCTGTGTTTTCCAACCAATCATATCCATAAAAGTATCCGCCGCCGCTGTATTCAACGGCAACCTTCTCAATCGGCAAAGGGGTTGATAAAGATTGCGGAAAATAGTAGGCACCATGTTTCCACAGTTGGTAAACCTCTTCCCACTTCATCTGTTCAAACATATGACTTCCTCCCGTACTTTTCAGCAGCCATTAATGCAACACTTATTCGTCAAGAAAACCAGCACAGATGGCATCCTCTGTTTTAATCAGAGGGAGCTCGATTAGTGAGATTTCCCGCATGTTCACGATGATTTCCGCACCATTCAAGTCTGAATAGTACAGCATGTTGTCAGCGTATTCATCATTATCGAAATTGTACAGCCTTTCTATCTCAGAAACCAGAGAAGAGTCTACATCTGGCTCAAAATCAGTACAGGTTGTCATTCCATCTTTGTAGCGAAGCGTTATCTGTTGCATTTCTTCAATGACATTCGCTGTCCAACCCTTCTTATCTGCAATGCGTTTCATCACCTCCATGAAATTCTCTGACATCAGATCCGGATCTCGCTCTTCGCCATATTCAGAGCAGTTAAGATAATCATCGAGCGCCTCGTATATCACTTGAGGAATCTCTCCGCAATCCACACCAGCATCCCAATTGGTAAAACCCGGTTCGTCGCAGGCATCATCCAACAGCAGAATCTGCTTTACATTTTTCAAGTTGAGATATAGCAGTTTATTATTCATGCACGGAACGATGAGCCGATCCATGCACTCCATCTGGCGATACACTTTTTCGCGGGTATTAGCGGAAATGGGAAACCACAAATACTCGGTGCTTCCAGAAGGGAGAATACCGATATGCCCCCAAAACCCGCAGCCCTTGCTGATTCGCTCTTCTTCATTTTCGAATAACAGATCATCCAGCCGCGCGATCTGATCATCAAAGATCCCATCTCCCATAATACTCCGGGTTCCTGTTGCAAGGAAGAGCGCAATGTCCCGCAGCTCGGCAATGCGTGGTTCTTCTCCACTTTCGATCGCCAACACCCGCTCTGCTGGCACACCAGCAAACTCAGCAATATCTTCAACTTTGACCCGCATCGTTTTTCTGATCGCATGCAGCTGATTTCTCGTGATGGAGGGACGGTTGCCCATGAGCATATCCGGCGTTATCCGTAAGCACTCCAGGATCTTGCGTATATGGCGCACAAAATTTGCTTTACTGGTGATCGTACCGGCAAGCACTTTGTCAATCGTCGGGCGGGATACACCCGTTTCTTTACAGAGCTGTGCTTTGGTGTAATTTCGCTCAGCCAGCAGCGCCTCAAGTTTTATCCCAACATTGCTGCGCACATCGAACAAGGCATCATAATCAAACATATTCTTTCACTCCCTTCATTTTGGAGTATATCACAGCGCGGCCGGTGTGTAAATATATTTTATCATATTTTACAATTTATATTTTACTTCAGAACAAAAATAGCGCACATGGCTTTGTTGACAAATAACAGGGTAACGCAAACCGATCCTACTCGTTCAAGCAAAGCACCGTATCGTTACCGTTGTTATGTTGCTATTCAAAACTCGCAGGAACCGAAAAATCCTGCGAGTTTTTTGTTTTGTGTTTTTTT
>JAFYLS010000039.1 GCA_017550035.1 Clostridia bacterium | reverse complement strand
TGCAGTCGGCGGTACTCGCTGGGGGTCATGTTGTACCGGGCCTTGAAAGCACGGTTGAAGGTCAGCGTGGAGGCATAGCCTACCTGCATGGCAATATCGGCGATGTTGCTGTCTTCATCCTGCAAAAGCAGATTGCAGGCGTTTTCAATACGGATTTTGTGGATGTACTGCAAAACGCCCATGTTGGCCTTGCGGGAGAACAGCTTGCTCAGTGCATTGCTGGACAGGCTGAAGGCGTCCGCCACGGCAGCAACGGACAATTGTCTATCCCAGGAGTTATTGCGGATGTAGGTCTTGATTTCATCGATCTGCATGTCGTGTTCCTCGCCCTGTGCTTTAGGCATGGAAGAGAGATCGCTGATGATCCTGTGCATGAGGGAGAGCAATTCTCTGTGGCTCGTGCAGGAAAGAATGTCGCGTACATGGATATGGTTCAGTTCGTCCGCGTCCGAAGAGGGCACGGAATGGTTGTTCATATCGTGTACGAACTGGAATTTCAGCGAACTCAGATGCAATTGGGACAGGGTGGACGAAGTGTCGTCCATAAATTCGCTGGGGAAAAGGGTGTTCAGTGTGGCCAGCGCCAATTCGAAGTCCTGGCTGTCCAGCTGACTGGCAAAGGCCAGCTGCTTATCCAGGTGATGGTAGTCGCGCAGGAAGTATTCCGGACTGTAGTGGATGGTATCGTAGCGCATGACAGGGGGAATTTCCGCCTTATAGCGCAGAGATTCGGAGGCCATCAGCACTTCGCGGTAGGCTTTTTCCAGTTCGGAGCTGCTTTCGTGCACCGTACTCATGGTGCAGCACAGACCCTGCAATCCGTCGTCATCCATGTGCTGCAAAAGCATTTCCAGCAGATGTGCACATTCGTCTTCGGTAATGCAGCCGTTCACCTTGCGGAGAATGGTAAACACGTCGCCGGAGAGGAAAACGATGCGGCAGATGAACTGCTTGCGGTCCACGTACCGGTCGATGGCAGCGCGGATCTTTTCGGGGTCCTGTTCGCCGTGCAGGGGGAAGAAAGCCACCGCATAGGGCTTGTCCGCTTCCACGGGCTGCTTCATTTCGGTGTTCTGGCCCAGCAGTGCGCCGGCCAGCGCGCGCATTTCTTCCTGTTCCTGGTAGGCTTCCAGCTTGCGCTGGTGCATGTTGTGTTCCTGCAGCATTTTTTCCACAGAACTCTGGATCATGTACAGACCTGCGTGATTGCTGCCGTCATCCTGCACATCGTAATGATCTTTAATGTAGGAAATGATCTTGTTGATGGGCATGACGGTGCGGCGAGTCAGAGAGAAGATGAGCAGTGCGGAAAGAATCAGCGTAGCGCCAAGCAGGCTCAGGTACAGAATGCGGAGCATGCTGGCGTGGTTGTAGAAGTAGGCGTTGGGCACAAAGGCCTTGAGGGTGTATTGTCCCGCTGCGGAAGAAAGGGTGAACACCGTGGTGTCTTCTTCGCTCTGCAGCATGTTCTGGCTGTAGATCGGGACGTTCTGGCTGTCGTACAGGCAATAGGCAACATCGGGCAGCACAAACCCGGACATCAGATTGCCGAAATAGTGTTCGGAAAGGACGATCACCAGCTGCTTTTCCGCGAGCTGGCCGCTTGCGTCCTTTGACAGCGTCAGGAGATAGACGGGTCTTGTCTGATTGGGGGAATAGATGCTCCCGGATGCATTCTGCCTGTGCAGACTGTGCATATCCGCCTCGGAAATGCCGTAAGGCTTCCAGTAGCGGGTATGAATGGTGGAAGGCGCCATGAGGGCCATGGGAGAAACGCCGTATTCTGCCGCAGTGCCAACCACATACACATCATTGACGATGGCATTGGCGGACTTGACGGAATCAGACAGCAGCTTGCGTGCTTCGAAGATCGCAAAACGCTGCGCATTGGTCAAAGCCTGTTCTTCGGGCATGGCCAGCGCACGCATGGGCTTTCTCAAATGGATGGCCAGGTTGGTCACGTCCTGCAGATCGGCATCGAACTGATGCATGGTGAGCTGCAGGCTCTGCTCCACCAGGTTTTCCTGCTGCTTTTGCATTTCGTTGCTGGACATGGTATAGAACACCCATCCGCAGATCAGCGGAAGGATGCATACTGCCAGCATGCTGAAGGCAAAGGCTACGCTGGGTTTGTTGGAAAACCAGGATACGCGTTTTTTCATGGTTCAATTACTTCCCTTTATTTTTCTGCCGCCGGGAGTGACACGCCGGGAACCGGTTGCTTCAGAACCGGTTCCTCAGGCGCACGGTTGGCGCATTGCTTTTTCAATGCGCTGCATGATCGTTCCGGTGAACGATGGGTGAAATCGGATGGAGGACGTTCCTGAAAGGATCAGTCCTTCAGACCCCAGAAGGCCATGGCGTTATCGTAGAGCACTTTGTCTACGGTTTCCTGATCATAGCCGGCTTTCAGCAGCATTTCGGTGTCGTTCTTTGCCCAGTCGGCAATGAAAGCGCCGTCGAAGGTGCCGGTGAAGGCGTCGGAGCCAAAGAGCATGCGGTCGCGGATGCCCCAGTAGTCCACGTCGTGAATGGTATTGAGCACATCCTGACGGTAGCACATGGGGGTGCCGGGAGTCAGGTCGATGTGCATGAACTGATTGCGGAAGCTGGGATGATCCCACAAATTGGTGAATTTGCCGTACACGGACAGGCATTCATCCGTCCAGGGCCAGGAAACATGGGCCAGAGCGAACTTGATGTTGCTGACGCCCATCAGGCATTCAAAGTTGCAGGGACGGTTGTAGTTGCCGTTGTCGCCCCAGTCCCAGAGAATGCCGGAGTGGAAGAGGATGGATTTGCCCAGGTCCGCAATGCGCTGGTATACGGGCATGGCGCGTTCGTCGCCGGGATAGTGGGTTTCGCAGATCACCTTGAAGCCGGCGCAGCCTGCATCCACAGCCTTTTCGGCCTGCTGCATGGCGTCCCGTTCCACGGGATTGATGTAGTAGATGGGCACCAGGCGGCCGTCGGAGTGGTCGCACCATTCCTTCAGGCGCTTGAGGCGGGCGTCGTTGTATTCACGGCATTTGTCCAGATCCTTTTCCATGGTGTACTCGGGATCTTCGGCAAGCAAAGCCACTTTGTCGATGTGGTGCTTGTCCATGCTGTCAAGCAATCGCTTGGGTTCGGGAGCGGCATATTTGTCAATATGCACATGGGTATCAAAAATACGGCTCATGTGTTACCCTCCGTGTTGATGTTGAATGGATCAGTCCTTGAGACCCCAGAAATCCATAGCGTTCTGATAGAGGATCTTATCCACGGTTTCCTGCGTGAAGCCGGCTTTGAGCAGAAGCTCGGTGTCCTGCCTTGCCCGGTCCACGATGCGCTTTGCAGCGTCCGGACCGTCGTGGAAAATTTCGGTGCCAAAGTCCGTGCCGAAGAGCAGATGCTCGTTCATGCCGTCATAGCACACGTCGTAGTACGTATTGAGCAGCTTCTGGCGGTAGCAGTCCGGCGTACCGGGGGTCAGATCCAGATACATTTCCTGACCGCGGTACATGGGATGCCACTGGAGGGAGTTGAACTTGCCGTACACCGCCAGGCATTCGTCCGTCCAGGGCCAGGAAACATGGCCTGCCGCAAACCTGGCATTTTCCACATTCATCATGCATTCCCAGTTGCAGGGGCGGTTGAAATTGCCCATGTCCGCCCAGTCCCAGCAGATGCCGGTGTGGAAGAGGATGCTTTTGCCTGCGTCCGCCATGCGCTGGTACACCTGAAGGGCATGTCCATCGCCCGGCATGGTGGTTTCGTTGATCACTTTGAAGCCAACGGCGCCTCGGTCCAGCGCTTCATCCACCTGCTGCATGGCATCGGGATCGGTGGTATTGACCCACCAGATGGGCAGCAAGCGGCCGTCGGAGCCGTCGCACCACTGAAACAGGCGGTCCATGCGGCCCTTGTTATGCTCGCGGATATCGCGGTAGCTTTTCAGGGTGTAGATGGGCTCTTCTGCCAGCAGGGCAAGCTTGTCCACATGGTATTTATCCATGCCCAGGAGGGCGGTTTTCTGATCGGGCTTATCGAAATTGAGAACGTGGAAATGGGTGTCAAAAATACGCATGGCGCAACCTCCACAGAGAAATCAGGGATCAGTCCTTCAGACCCCAGAATTCCATGGCGTTGTGGTAGAGGATCTTGTCCACCGTTTCCTGGGTAAAGCCGGCCTTGAGCAGGCGCTCGGTGTCCTGCTTGGCGTATTCCACGATCCAGTTGGCGTCAAAATCGCCGGTGAACAGGTCGGTACCGAAGAGCAGGTGCTCGCAGGTGCCTTCGTAGTTCACGTCGTGGAAGTTGTTGATGACCTTCTGGCGGTAATTGTCGGGGGTGCCGGGGGTCATGTCAATGTAGATCTCCTGATTGCGGTAGCTGGGATGCCACTTCATGCAGGCAAACTTGCCGTACACGGCCAGGCATTCATCCGTCCAGGGCCAGGAAATGTGAGCCATGGCGAACTTGATGTTTTCCACGTTCATCATGCATTCCCAGTTGCAGGGACGGTTGTAGTTGCCGTTATCGCCCCAGTCCCAGAGAATGCCGGTGTGGAAGAGGATGGATTTGCCCATATCGGCAATGCGCTGGTACACGGGCATGGCGCGTTCGTCGCCGGGCATATGGGTATCGCAGATCACCTTGAAGCCCACGGCGCCGCGTTCCACGGCTTCTTCAGCCTGCTGGATGGCGTCCACTTCGGTGGGATTGAGGAAGTAGATGGGCAGCATGCGGTTGTCGCTGTGGTCGCACCACTGGAACAGACGGTCCATACGGCCCTTGTTGTGTTCCTTCACCTTGCGGAAGTCCTTTTCAAAGTAAGCGGGTTCTTCGGCAAAAAGGGCTACTTTGTCTACCTTGGCGGCGTCGATGGCATTGAGAATGCGCTTCTGCTCGGGGGTGGCAAAGTTATCAATATGAATATGGGTGTCAAAAATCTTGCTCATGTTACACCTCTTTCAAAGCATCCAGCAGGATGTTGCGGGCGTTCACGTAATCCTGATTGTTGTGGCTCAGGTACTTGGTGCGGCCGTGATAGTCGGCAAAGTTCCACTTGCGCACGTCCGTTTCGGGCAGCACGCAAGCCATGGCCTTGTTGATCACTTCATCGGCATTTTCGCACTTTTCCTTGACCAGCTGGCACAGTTCGAAATCTTCAATGCCGCGCTTGAGGGCCAGGTAACGCAGGGAAAGCAGGCACTGGCCGCCCTTGCCGGGATACACAAAGCAGGTATCGCCTGCGGGCCAGCCGGGGGCGAAGAAGCGCAGATCGCGGCGGGGATCATCGGGCCACACGGTGAAGTTCCAGCGGAGGAAGCCGTCCAGCTTCACATGTTCGGTGATCAGGCCGTGCAGGCGCACTTCGTTGAGGTTGGTGTACAGGAAGGAGTTCATGACGGGCGGCCAGCAGCAGACGCTCCACAGCTTCTTGCCGCCTGCGGACACGCGGTCCATGGCAGCCTTCCACACTTCGGGTTCTTCCATGGGAATACCGTCGATCTGGGGGGTGTAGATGTCCACGCGTTCATCCTTGTAGGTGTCGCTCATGAGCACGTGAGGCAGCATATCCCAGTCGCGGCGGATTTCGGGCAGTTCTTCCTTCAGGGTTTCCAGCACGGCGGTCCAGCCTTCGGTCTTGCCGGGCAGGTCCACTTCGTCGCCCATCAGGTAAGAGGTGGAAAGCAGGTTCTGGTCCTTGATCCACTGGTACACGGCGCGGAGATAGGCAACCACTTCGTCACGCTTGCGCATGAAGCGGATGCAGCCGTCCTTTTCATCCACATAGCTCAGGCGGATGGTGTCGGCCCAGTCTTCCACGATGACGCCAAAGCCCAGTTTGGCGTCTTCCCACAGGCCGTAAATGCCGGTGAACATGACGTCGGTGGCGCCGTATTCCTTCATCAGGGCGATGTACTTTTCGGCGAAGGAGAAATCGTACACAAATTCGCCGTTTGCCTTGCGGCGGATGCGCACGTAGTTGTATTCAAACAGATCGCTGGGGTTATACAGTTCGGTCCAGCAGCGCTGACCGGCCCAGGGAATGTCGCTCAGCAGCACGGTGACGGCCTTGTTGCCCAGCTGACCCAGCGCCTTGGCGTAGGGACGCAGGGCTTCCAGGTGTTCGGGGGTGAAGGGACGCACTTCGTGCTTGCGGGCAATGTTGTACACATGCTGCCACAGGTTCAGGTAGAACTTGCCGTCCTGGGGCTTGGGCAGAACGGTTTCTTCAACCTTGATGGTGAAGGTCAGTTCGCGGGCCAGCTTCTCATCATAGAACATGGAATGGGCATAGAAGCGGATGCGGCCCTTGTATTCGCCGGGAGCCACCGTTTCGGGCACGGGGATCAGGGCAGTAATCTGGTTCACCTGCCAGGGATGCACGTTCATGTAGGGCTGTTCCAGCACCACGTCGCCGCGCTGGAGGCCGTCGTCATCCATCAGGGTGTCAATCAGGTGCAGTTTGCCTTCCAGACCTTCGATTTCCATGGCGGCGCGCACGATCATGAAACGGTTGGGATCCAGATTCACGAAGGAAATGCGTTCTTCCAGAAGCAGCTGGGCGTCCTGAGGGCAGTTCACGGCAATATTGAGCTGCACGAAGGAGTTGCGGGGCGTGCGCACATCCTGATGGAGACGCACGTCTTCATCCGCCACGCGGAAGCCGCGGACTACGCGGAAGGATTCGTCCATCAGAGAAAACTGGAACTGTTCCGCAAGAAACTTTTCAAATTCGTC
This sequence comes from Clostridia bacterium, assembly GCA_017550035.1. Classification (GTDB taxonomy): domain Bacteria; phylum Bacillota; class Clostridia; order Christensenellales; family Aristaeellaceae; genus SVGT01. Next base: position 40 of record JAFYLS010000039.1, on the reverse strand, counting down.
CATTGTCTTAACCTCACACGTACTTCTTCAGGAAGTCGAT
>JAFYLS010000038.1 GCA_017550035.1 Clostridia bacterium | reverse complement strand
TGGGAGGCGGATTCGGAAACTTTGAGACGCCGCCGGGCGGGTGGGGCGATATGCAGGAAAATACCTTTCCGTTCTTTGGAGGACAGGGGCAGCAGCCTTCGGACCAACCTTCCGCTCAGTCTTCTGCGGTTGATTCAGAACAGGCAAAGCAAGCAGAACGTCAGAAAGCTGCTCGTACGCGATCTGATTTCTCTGCGAACGATACGGGCAGGAATGAAACGAAGACAGCTGGAAATGCTGTAGGAGTTGCCTGCTGCATGGGATTGCTGTCGGCTGCTTTAGTTGGCATATGCCTGATTCGGAGCAAGCGCTGACAGCTTTTGCAAAACAAAAACAGCCTCCTTTAAGGAAGCTGTTTTTGTTTGCCGTTCTTGTTTGTTTTTACACTACAAACCGGTATCCAATACCGCGTACATTCTGGATGTATTTGGGCGCGGCAGGATTGTCTTCGATTTTCTGACGCAGACGGCTGATATAGACCATGATGGCGTTTTCGTCGATCACCGCTTCGCCCCAGATCATATCGTAGAGCATGTCTTTGGAGAAGATGCGGTTGACATTGTCGATGAACAGCTTCATCATGGCATTTTCCTTGGCGGAAAGGGAAATCTCCGCGCCATTTTTGTAAAGGCGCAGGGAAGAAGTATTGTAGGTGAAGGGTCCGGCTGTGATGATGGGATCGGCTTCCGCCAGGGTATTGCGGCTGCGACGGATAAGCGCTTTTACTTTGGCGCCCAGTGTTACGGGGTTGAAAGGCTTGGTAATGTAGTCGTCTGCGCCCACGTCCAGCCCGTAAAGGGTATCAAAATCTTCTTTGCGCCCGCTGACGATAATAATGGGTGTGCGGATGCCTTTGCTGCGGATATTTTCCACGGCAGTAAAGCCATCAATCCCCCGCATATTCACATCCATCAGGATCAGGTCGTATGTATGATCTTTCAGCAGCTCCAGGGCTTTTTCAGCGCTGTCCACCGCTTCGGCATTCAAACCGTTGGAGCGGATGACCTTGCTCAGCAGGCCCAGCACCACTGCATCGTCATCCACAATCAAAATATGGTCTGCCATATAAAAACTCCTTTACAGGAAGATTGTATTCGATTATAGTTATCATAACTGAATATGATGCATTTGACAAGAGGGGAGAGCCTTGAAATTGATCAGGAAAGTCAGAATACTGTCATATATTGCCTTTTTGTGCATTTTTGTGCTCATTGCAGCCGGCACCTATCTGATGGTGAATACCTTTTCGGAATATAATCAGCTGTCTTTGGAGAGGCAGGATGTAAAACTGACGGAAATGGTGCATGCCACGGATGTCAGCATAGACTGGCAGTTGAACAACATTGGCCGAGACCTGGAATATGTGGTGAAGCGCCGCGGTTTTATGCAGGCGGAAGAAAACTGGAGGGAAAGCGGAGCGGTAGAAGGGCTTTTGTACCGTATGGAAGAAAGTCTCATCAACAGCAACCCCATCGTTACTTCCATGCTGGCGCTGGATGAAAACGGCATCGTGCTGTCTACCAATGGGAATACCAACTACCGTTTTCCCTCCGGAAGAGAGGAGACAATGGTTCCCTGTGTTTCGGAAAATGGAAAAATGTACCTGGCACTTATGATCAATACAAAAAATCTGCAGTATGCGGCGCTGATCGACCTTGAAACCTGGTACGGGTTATTGAGTTATGCATGCAGCAAAGGCACGTCGTTGATGCTGCTGGGCGGAAATGAAAGAATGCTGCTGCATACATGGCAGGATGTGGTGCGTACGGATGATGTGGAAACTCTGAAGGAAGAAAACTGCGATCTGCAGGCGGTGCAGTTGATGGTTGCGGGCAGCATGGCGGAAGATGTGCATATGGTGTCCTATAGCATAAAATATTCGGGAGACAATACGGCGCATGATATGCGTATGGCTGTTATTCCCCTGCCCAGGAGTACCAACGGGTATTTTACCGTTGGTTTGATCAGCGATTATGATGAGATCATCAGACCGATGCACAGCGCGGTCATCTATCTTTTGCTTTTCGGCGGCATGGTGCTGCTGGGTGTTGTGCTGCTGATCATGCTGTCCCTGCGCATGATCGTTCAGAAGCGCCGTACCGACCGGGAACTGCTGCAGCTGAACCAGAAAAACGAAGAAATGCAGAAGCTGTTGGAAAAAACCAGAGAACTGGCCCATCACCAGCGTCTGGAAACCATTGGTACCATGACCAGCGGCATTGCCCACGAATTCAATAATCTGCTGACGCCCATTATGGGTTATTCCATTCTCACGCTGGAGGGGCTGCCTGAAAGCTGCGGTGATCTTTCGGACAACGTGGCAGAAATATACGAAGCATCACGAAAAGCTAAAGTGATGGTTACCCGTTTGAATGCATTGGCCCGCAAGAATGCAGAGGAAAGCGAAGTACTTTTGTCTCTGAATGAACTGACGGAGAAAATGCTGAATGTTGCGGCGCCCTCCGAACCTGCACATGTGAAAAGCATCATGCTTCCATGCAGGGAAGAGTGCCTTGTTTCCGGCAATGAAATGCAGCTTTCCCAGATGCTGCTGAATCTGTATCTCAACGCCTACCATGCCATGGAAAAGGATGGCGGTACGCTGACTGTGAGCGTTAAAAAAGAAGCGGATCAAGTGGTGCTGTGTGTTCGGGATACGGGCGTCGGTATTGCAGATGATGCACTGCCCCATATCTTTGATGCTTTCTTTACCACCAAGGAAGCTGGCAAGGGTACAGGGCTTGGGTTGGCTATTGTTCGGCAGGTGGCGGATAACCACAGGATCCGCATTGAAGTGGACAGCGAACCGGGGAAGGGCACGGCATTTACGATGTATTTTCCCTGTGCTGAGAATCATGAGAACAATGAATTAACTTAACAAATATTCACGCTCTGTTTAGTTTGTATTAAGATATGCGTGCTAAAATGCCGTTTGGAAAAAGTTTGCAAAAGCAAACAAATAAACGGAGGGTATAACAATGCGTAAGATTCTCTCTCTGGTTCTGTGCCTGATCATGGTCGTCAGCTGCATCCCCGCTATGGCGGAAGAAGCTGCTGCCGTGAAGACCGGCCTGTGCTTCGAAGTGTCCAACACCACCGGTCGCGGCGGTGCCGGCTATCAGACCAACATCCTGCTGGCTGGTGTGACCGTGGATGACAACGGCGTTATCGATGCTTGTGTTTTCGACTATGTGCAGGCTAAGACTGCCATTGACGAAGCTGGCGTGATCACCACCGATAAGGCGATCTCCTTCGAATCCAAGCAGGAACTGGGCGACGGCTATGCTATGCGTGGCGCTTCCTCCATCTCTGCTGAATGGAACGAACAGGCTAACGCTTTCGCCGCTTTCTGCGTGGGCAAGACCCTGGAAGAAGTGAAGGCTGCCGAACAGAACGAAAACGGCCAGATCGTTGACATCATCACCACCTGCACTCTGGAAGCCGGCGAATTCCTGCCCGCTCTGGAAGCTGCTGTG
>JAFYLS010000037.1 GCA_017550035.1 Clostridia bacterium | reverse complement strand
ATCGAAGCGGATATGAGCAAGTATGTTTCCTACATCATTGCCACGCTGAACCACGACCGTTCCCTCAGCGGCCTCCTGTCTCCCGCCGACCGCATCCAGAAGCTGGTTGCCAACTACAAGGAAAAGCAGCTGCAGAACGGCATTCTCAAGGACTAAGCAACAGGGGAATATGCCATGACCCATCACGAAGAGAACGCACTTGCTCCCGCCCCTCAGAAAAAGGATCTGGTCAAAACTGCCAAAGATTTTCTGGGCAATGCTTTCGGCGGGAAGAATACGGACCTGAGCACTGCCATTGAGGAATTTACCTCCGAAATGACGCTGGTGGCCGAAGGCCTCAGCGAAGATCAGGACAGGCTCAGCAGACAGAATGACCTGCTCAGCGCACAGCAAACCGCCTTCGAAGAGGAAACCCTTCGGAAGTTTCACGATGTATCCGTGGATGTGGGCGAGTTGAACGACCGTATGGATGTGCTGCAGAATAAAATGGACAAGCTGCTCAAACTGCAGGAAAAGAAGCAGAAGAAAGCAGAAGGTCTTTCCGGCATCCTCCGTCAGGCCACCGTATTGGCAGCTATCGTATGCGGCGCATGGATCATTACCACGCTGATCAACCTTTTTCAATAACACAAAGGAACGGCTGTTGCCGTTCCTTTTTTCGTTACGCAAACGCTTGACGACACCATGCGCTTCTGGTATGCTTTGAACAACAGAAAACAAATAGCTACGCGGAGGTTTTGCATGTTTGACCTTACCAACTGCAAATGGATTTATGCTCCTTCCCTGACGCAGGATCAGGTACCCGTTTTTCAAACTGCTTTTCAAGCTGCTCCGGACAGTCATGGTACCCTGACGATCACCGCACTGGGAATATACGAAGCGCGCCTTAACGGTCACCGTATCGGGGATTTTATTTTCGCTCCCGGATGGACTCACTATACAAAAAGACTGCAGGTGCAGACCTATGACCTGACCCCCTATTTGCAGGAAGAAAATATTCTGACAGTCGAAGTTCCCCAAGGCTGGTTCTGTGAAGAATTTGGTTTTCCCGGCATTCCGGAAGGCAGCCATACGCCGCTGTGCCTGCTGGCAGATGTTGCGCTGAATGAACAGGGCATCATCCGCCGCATCTCCACGGACGAAAGCTGGCAATGGCACACAGGCGCATGGCAGTATGCTCACATCTATCACGGCGAAGTGATCGATCTGTCTGCCTGCGAAAATGAAAACCAGCCCGTTGCCATCCATCCGGCGCCCTTTCACATGCTCATTGAGCAGGAAGGAGAATATATCCGGGAAATGGAGCGGCTGAAGCCTATTTCCTGTACGCTCGGGCAAGGCGGCACCTGGATCATGGACTTTGGGCAAAACCTGACCGGCTACGTATGCTTTTCGCTTTCTGCAAAAGGCGGTGAAAAGCTTCTGATCCGCCATGCCGAAGTGCTGGATAGTCAGGGCAACCTGTATACGGAAAATCTGCGCGATGCCAGAGCCGAAATGCAAATCACCCTGAAAGAAGGTCTCAATACCCTCAGCCGTCACCATTCCTTCTACGGTTTCCGCTATATTTCTGTATCCGGCTGGGATGGAAACCTGGATCCCGACTGTTTTACCGCCGTAGTCGTTCATTCCGATATGCCCCGCACCGGCCACTTTACCTGCGGCGTCCGGGATGTGAACCAATTGTACCACAATATTGTGTGGGGCCAGAAAAGCAATTATCTGGATGTGCCTACCGACTGTCCCCAGCGGGATGAACGCCTGGGCTGGACCGGCGATGCGCAGGTCTTCATCAAAGCCGGTGCGTACAATTATGACGTAAAAAAGTTCTTTACCAAATGGCTGCGGGATATGAAGAGCGAACAGCGCGCAGACGGCGGCATTCCTCATACTATTCCGGACTCTGCCCGCTACACGCCAGACGACGGTCGGGAATACTCTTCCGCCTGGGCAGACGCCGCCTGCATCTGCCCCTGGCAGCTGTACGAGAACTATGGTGATACAGAGCTCCTTCGCGAACACTTTCCCATGATGAAAAAGTGGGTGGATCACATCCGCGCTCAGGGCGACAAGGAAGAAGTATGGGATACCGGCTTCCACTTTGCCGATTGGCTGGGACTGGACGCCAAGGAAGGCGATTACACCGGCAGCACGGATTATTATCTGATCGCCACAGCCATGTATGCCAACTCCACCCGTCTGCTCATTCAAGCCGGTCATGTCCTTGAGCAAGATGTGTCGGAGTACGAAAGCCTTTACCCCCGCATCGTAAACGCCTATCAGGAGCGTTTCCTGCCGAAGGGCAAACTGCTTTGCCGCACCCAGACCGCCCATATCCTGACGCTGCACTTTGATCTGTACCAGGAAAAGCACCGCGCCTCCATTGCCAACGAACTGGTCCAGATCATCCACGAATACAACGATCATCTGACCACCGGCTTTGTGGGCACCCCCTATCTGCTCCATGTGCTCACCCGCCACGGATACACAGACCTGGCTTACAAGCTTCTGCTGAACCGCACCTTCCCCTCCTGGCTGTTTTCCGTCAAAATGGGCGCCACCACCATGTGGGAACACTGGGACAGCCTCAAGGAAGACGGCTCCATGTGGTCCAGCGATATGAATTCCTTCAACCATTATGCATACGGTGCAGTAGGCGACTGGCTGTTCGGCGTATCCGCCGGCATCAATCCGGCATCCCCCGGCTATGAATCCATTCTGTTCACCCCTCATCCGGACAAACGAATGGGCTATGTTTCCGCCAGTTATCAGACGAAGTACGGAAAAGTAGAAAGCAGCTGGCAATGGCAGGAAGACCGCGTCGCCTACACGTTCACGCTGCCCGACGGGTGCACCGGCAAAGCCGTGATCGGCGAAGAGGAAATGGTTATTCCTGCCGGCAAAACCACGCTGATCCGCATGGTCTGAAGCTTTTGATTCATTAACACTATATCCAGATAAGAAGGTGCTTCTTTGAAATTCCTCATTTTTTCCGATCTGCATCACTTTCCCGGCGCCTTTTTAGGCGGCACGGAAGAAGATCTGCATTTCTTCCACAGCCGGGCAAAAGAAACAGGCTGTGACTTCATCATCCATGCCGGTGATTTTTGCCACGGCAGTGCCGAAATCAAACAGCCATATTTGGATATCTTCCACGCTACCGATCTTCCCGTCTATCACGTGATGGGCAACCATGACACGGACGAAACCACGCTGGAAGAAACCCTGCAGTTATACAAAATGCCCGCGCCCTATTATTTCTTTGATGCAAAAGGCATCCGCATCATCTGTCTGGACCCCAATTATCTGCTGGAAGATGGACAGTACGTGCACTATGAACTGCAGAATTACTTCGGCAAAAGGGATACACGGGATTATCTGCCTCCCGAACAGCTGAAATGGCTGGAGGAAACACTTGTTTCTTCTCCTCATCCCTGCATCATCATCAGCCATGCCAGCTTTGACCGGCTGCCTGACGGAGTGAAAAACCAGCATGAAGTACGTGCTTTGATCAGCCGTCTTCAGAATGAACAGAAATGCCGCGTGCTGATGTGCATCAACGGACACTACCACTGCGACCACCTGCGCATTCTGGACAACACGCTGTATCTGGACCTGAATTCCGCATCCTTTGACTGGCTGGCGCTGCCCCATGAACAGTATCCGGAAGATCTGTGCAGGGAAGTCCGGCATCTCAACCATATGCTGGTATACAATCAGCCTTTGTGCGCCGTGATCACAGTGGAAGGAAATACCATCACCATCGACGGCATGGAAGGCGACTATTTCATGGGCATTTCCCGAAAGGATACGCCAAACACCCCCTGGGACGAAGGCGGCAGAGAAATGGCACCCAGAATATCCAGCACACGCATGACCCTGAAATGACATCGAAACACGCATGGCGTATTTTCCGTGCATCCAATCCACGCTGTACTTTTTCGGTATCTTCCTGCTTATTCTCTTTACGCATGCAAAAGGCATGCTATAATAAAAGAATGCTGTTTGCTGCAAGGAGGGGTTACCATGCCAAAGGGAAAACACCATGAACTGGATATGACACAGGGCCCTATTCTGCCCTCGCTGATTCGCTTTTGCGTGCCGCTGGTGCTCAGCAGCATTCTGCAGCTTTTGTATAACGCCGCCGATGTGGCAGTGGTAGGTCAGTTTGCCGGTTCAGAATCGCTGGCTGCCGTAGGCTCCACAGGTTCCCTCATCAACCTGCTTACCAACCTGTTCATCGGCCTGTCCCTGGGCGGAAATGTGGTCATTGCCCATGCCCATGGTGCCGGAGACAATAAAGCTGTATCCCGCGCCACGCACACCACCATCGCGCTGGCACTGGTGTCCGGTGTGCTGGTCATGATCCTGGGGCTCATTGCCTCCCGCCCCATGCTGCAGCTCATGGGCAGCCCGGACGACGTAATCGACCTGGCTTCTCTATACATGCGTATATACTTTATCGGCATGCCCTTTAACATGCTGTACAACTTTGGCGCAGGTGTGCTGCGCGCCATGGGCGACACCCGCCGCCCGCTGATTTACCTGACCATTGCTGGTGCAGTCAACGTACTGCTGAATCTGGTGTTGGTTATTGTGTTCCACATGGGCGTAGCAGGCGTAGCCATTGCTACAGTGGTCAGTCAGGTGCTTTCCGCCGCATTCGTCATGATGTACCTGATGCGCACGGAAGAATTCATCCGCGTGGATCTGAAAAAACTGACACTGGACAAAACCTATATCAAGGAAATCCTGCGTATCGGTCTTCCTGCCGGCATTCAAAGCACCGTTTTCAACATTTCCAACGTGACCATCCAGTCCACCATCAATGCGCAGGGCTCCATCGTCATGGCAGGCAATGCAGCCGCCGGCAACCTGGAAGGCTTTGTGTATGTAGCCATGAACGCCGTGGCACAGGGCACGCTCACTTTTTCCAGCACAAACCGCGGTGCCCGGAATTACAGCCGTGTAAAGCGTGTGTTGTGGGTAACGCTGGGTGCAGCGCTGGTAGCCGGCGTCACCATCGGTCTTCTGTTCCTGCTGCTGGGCGAAACCCTGCTGGGCATCTACAACAGTGATCCGGACGTGATCTACTGGGGCATGGTGCGTATGACGATGATCCTGCCCACTTACTTCCTGTGCGGATTGATGGACGTAGCCGGTTCCCAGATGCGCGGCATGGGCTTCTCCATGCTGCCCATGATCGTCAGTCTGTCCGGCGCATGTGCATTCCGCCTGATCTGGATTTTCACAGTATACGCCGCGCACCCCACCATGGAAATCCTGTATGCTTCCTACCCCATTTCCTGGGCGCTGACCTTCTTTGCCCACATTGCCTGCTACATGATCTGGGGGCGCAAAAAGCTTCACCAGATGGAAGCGTCACTTTCCGCTTAACCAATTAAACACAAAGCACCTCTGCACAAAGCCGTGCAGAGGTGCTTTTTTGTTCAATTTTTTCCGTAAAGTTTTTTCCGTAAAGTTTTTTCCGTAAAATTTCTTTATTCCACGTCCGCATTGAGCCCCATGGCCCGAAGCAGTTCCCGGTTCAAATCTTCCGGAAAACGGGGGCGCACGCCATGAGGAACCTTATTGAATACACCAAAGCCATCAAAATAATCCCAGCTGGTGCGGGCAATGCCCCTTTCTGCCAGAAGCCCCGCCACAATGCGGTACCACTGAATGCGCAGCTCATTGGGTACAGTCATGAAGCAGCCGAATTCGCCGCAGAAAATAGGTGCATTGCGTTCCCGGCTGAACGCTGCATACTGGTCAAAGCAGTCAACCACAGCAGAAAGCTGCCCGGTCACAGGATAGTTTTCAAAGCAGCGTATTTCCGTTTCAGTGGGATTTTCCGGCATAGGCGGCATCTTTTGCGCATCATAAGGGAACGGCAGCCCAAGCACACGCTCCATATGGCACCAGGAAGCGCCCTGATGGGTAAAGGTATGGGGATCGTAATAATGGAAATTGTAAATCACCCGGTCATCCTTGAAATCCGGCAGCGTTTTCATGGCGGCAGTACTGTTCCAGTCCGCCCCGCCCACAATGATCCAGTGATTTTTATCAATTTTACGAATTTTGCAGAACACATCCCAGATGATCTCATTCCACCGGGGAATGGGAATAGCGTGGGGTTCGTTCATAATTTCATACACAATGTGGTCAGGACGGTCTTTGTAGCGGGAAGCCAGCTGCGTCCACACCGGAATGAGAATCCTGTCCACATCCGGCGGGGTGGCAGAATCTGCCGTACAGTCATTATGGAAATCCAGAATGATATGTAAACCCAGTTCCTCGCACCAGGTCGTCACATTGTCCAGAATGGTAAGAATCTTTTCGGGGATCAGGAACCCGTCCGCTTCATGGCAGATCTTTTCAAAATGGATGGGCAGGCGGATCACGTCGCAGCCCAGTTTTTTCGCATTCTCAAAATCCTGACGCGTAAAATGCTGCGCATCAATTTCTTCAGCACTGCGGTATTCCAGCCAATTGGTAAAATTGACGCCTTTCTCAAAAGGGGCAGGAACAGGTTTCATCATACTCATAGCACTTTCACCTCTCCATACAAATCAGGTTCCGGATTGAATTTTCCTTGTGTGTATTATTGTACCACACATCCTTTTCAAACACAACAGACGCTGCATGGAAACAAATCCATACAGCGTCTGTTCTTTATTACTGCCGAGCCACGATTTCCTTGTTGATCTTTTCGCGGAGAGTGAGCAGGTACATATTGTTCCGGGGATACTGGGAGAAAGTAACTGGTTCCATGGCCATTTCGTCCATGATGGAAACCACGTATTCATGGCTGGTCAGCTTCTCCAGCATACGCATAGCGCGCAGATCCTGCAGCGCCTGGGTGGTCACGGCCAGGCGGATGGATTCTTCCGGCTTTCCATCCTTGCCCGGATACACCTGGAAGGGATCGCCGGCAGGCACCCAGCCATCAGCGTCCGTGGTGGCATAAGGATTGATGGGATAATCGGAATACTGGCTATTGTAGAAATTGAAGCCCCACTGCAGGAAGCCGCGGATATTGAACTTGAACAGCTGGCAGCCCAGAATGCGGTTGCGGTAAGAGGGGAAGGCGATGAACATGTTGGACACCTTGTTCACCTGACCGCAGCAATAGTAGGTCCACAGACCCGGCACCTGATGCTCCAGGAAGGGTTCAATACAGTCATTGGCAGGAACGGGCATAGGTACCAGGCCCTGTTCATAGAATTCGTATTCGCTCAGTGCGTCCATGATGCTGCAGCCTTGCAGCACTTCGTCCACCTGCGCGCGGGCTTTCTTATAATTTTCCAGATGCTGTTCGGAAGGTTCGTCGGAAATGTGCCAGAACACATTTTCCAGAATACCTTCTTCAGCAAACACTTCCTTCAGTGCAGGAATGTAGGCATGCAGGAACTGCTTGTATTCTTCCCCTGCGGCATCGGTATCCCAGCCGAAAATGCGCTTGGCCTCGCCGTCAACCTTAGCCATCACCTTGGGCGCATGCTGGCAGCCCCACTGGGTGAACAGATGCGCCACTTCATAATACTTCACGCCGCAGCGCTTGCACATCTTGATCCAACGGTGCACCAGATCCATATTGAAGGAATAGACGCCGTTTTCCACCGTCACGCCCACCAGCTGGGTGGTCAGCCGTTCTGCGCCGATGCGGGTATCCAGAGGCGGCGTATGGGTAGGCATCAGGATCATGTTGATGCCGTTATCTACAGCACATCTGATCTGTGTTTCGATCAATTCCCAGTGTTTTTCGGAGAACACGTCCACATGATAGTACTGGGCAAGACCGTCGCAGTGGAACCACTTGGTGTGGATCAGTTCCTGTTCAGGCAGCATACCGGGCAAAATTTCCACCAGCACAGTTCGTTTTCCGGCAAGGTCCCATTCTTCGTTCTTCAAAGAAAATTCAATAGGATACACACCGGGTTCTACTTCTCCATTGGTTTCCACCCGGATCCAAAGGGAAGTCCAGCGTCTGCTGCTGTGCAGTGCATGGGGACGCACTTCGGTCAGCAGATCGGGATACAACCCGTTTTCGGTGCGCAGACAATCTTCCCCGGCAGAAGGATACATGGGGAAACCCACAGGAACCTGCTTTGCTTCCCGCACGGAAATATATTTTTCAATAGGACTGCTTACCGTCAGCTGCACTTCATTCCAATAATCGGAAAACTCCCTAAACGCCAGCTGAAAATCAATCTTTTCATTCTGAAAACCCTGAAACCGATGGGTGCTTTCCATAGGCGCTTCATCCAGAAACACCTTATCCAGATGGGTCAGCACGCGCATTTCCAAACTCATATACATCCTCCCGTATTCCGCAGGATTTTTTGCTTTTTCTACCTTTACAGCATACCACACATTTTTGCTTTGCACAATATTTCCCCGTATCGCCATACGAATTTACACCCGCCTGCAAATATGCTACAATGATATGGATAGGAGTTGAAACGCCATGCCCTGCCTGATACCCGATTATTACGCCGATTTTGCCTGCATCAAAGGCGATTGCCGCCACAGCTGCTGCATCGGCTGGGAAATTGATATTGACGAAGATAGCCTTGCCCGATATAAAGAAATGCCGGGCGAAATGGGCAAACGTATCCGGGAAAACCTGGAAGAAAAAGACGGAATTGCCTTTTTCCGTCTGATGGAAAATGAGCGCTGTCCCTTTCTGAATCAAGATGGACTTTGCGATATGATCCTCGCCCAGGGCGAAGACAGCCTGTGCCATATCTGCGCCGATCATCCCCGCTTCCGCAACCACTTTTCCACACACACCGAAATGGGATTGGGGCTGTGCTGCGAAGCGGCTGCCAAGCTCATCCTTACAAGAGAAGAAAAAATGCATTTTGTATCGCTTGAAGGGGAAAATATTCCCGCACTTACGGACGCCGACGAAATCTATATCTATTCACTGCGCAGCGCATGGATCAAAACGCTGCAGGACCGTACCCTGCCCTATTCCGCCCGCTGGAAAAAACTGGAAAAGGAACTGCCGGTTTCTCTTCTTCCTCTTTCCACCCATACATGGGCAGAAAAACTTCTTGCTCTGGAACGGCTGGATGAAGCCTGGACAAAGTCGCTCCATCTCCTGCAGCACGCTGAAACACGCTGGCTTCCCTCTTGCTTTGATACCGCTTTGGAGCAGCTGACCTGCTACCTTCTGTTCCGGCATTTGCCCGGCGCACTGGATGACGGCGACACGGAAGCCCGTCTGGCCTTCTGCCTGCTGGTTCCGCTTCTGCTTAGCAGTATGGGCATGGCCAAAGGCAGCGCCTTCTCTCCGGATGGTTTTACGGACCTTTGCCGCATGTATTCTTCTGAAATCGAATACTCGGACGAAAACCTTTATGCCATTCTGGATGAACTGTCTGCACTGCAAAACAGCTGATGTTTTTCAAAACAAAAACGCTCCCTTGAAGGGAGCGTTTTCTTTTAATCATCAAGCAGCAGAAGCAATCCAGGTCTTGCGGATCACAAGCAGCGTTGCGATCATCAATACCGCCGCAATGGGCAGCACGATCATGGCATTGGGCACGAAACCTGCAATTAGGTAACTGACGAAGCTGACGCCCGCAACCGTAAACGCATAGGGCAATTGTGTCTGTACGTGCGTCACATGGTCGCACTGGGCACCGGCAGAAGCCATGATGGTGGTATCAGAAATGGGAGAGCAGTGATCGCCGCACACGGCGCCCGCCATGCAGGCGGAAACGCATACGATACCCAGCGGATCGGTCAGGGGGAACACGTCCAGACAGATAGGAATCAGAATACCAAAGGTGCCCCAGGAGGTACCGGTGGCAAAAGCCAGACCGCAGCCGATGGCAAACACGATAGCAGGCAGGAAAGCCTGGAAGCCCTGGGCGGAATTCTTCACCAGTGCGCCCACATATTCGCCCGCGCCCAGAGAATCCGTCATGGTCTTCAGTGTCCAGGCAAAGGTCAGAATGAGAATGGCAGGCACCATGGCCTTAAAGCCCTCGGGCAGGCATTCCATGATAGCGGAAAACTTCAGCACGCCGCGCAGCAGGTAGAACACTACGGTGATCAGCAGCGTTACGGTGGATCCCAGCATCAGGCCCACAGAAGCGTCAGACTGGGAAAAAGCTTCCACAAAGCCTGCACCGGCGAAAAAGCCGCCGGAGTAGATCATGCCGATCAAACAGGAAACAATCAGCACCGCCACAGGGAACAACAGATCCATCACTCTGCCCTTGGGGTTGGCATTTTCTTCTGCCGAATTGGCCATCTGCTGAAGTCCGGAGAAAATGTCGCCGGTTTCCTTAGCGTTCTTTTCGTGCTTGGCCATGGGGCCGTAATCAAACCGGGCGATGGCCAGCACCAGCATCATGATAATGGTGAGAATAGCATAAAAGTTGAAAGGAATAGCCTTGATGAACAGCAGCAGACCGTTGCCGTCATCCACATAGCTGGCTACAGCCGCCGCCCAGGAGGATACGGGGGCGATGATGCAGATAGGCGCCGCCGTGGCGTCAATCAGATACGCCAGCTTGGCTCGGGAAACACGGTGCTTGTCCGTCACAGGACGCATCACGCTGCCCACTGTCAGGCAGTTGAAATAGTCATCCACAAAGATCATCACACCCAGCGCCACAGACGCCAATTGGGCGCCTACCCGGGACTTGATGTGGCTGGCTGCCCAGCGTCCGAAAGCGGCTGATCCGCCTGCATGGTTCATCAGGCACACCAGCGTACCCAGCGCCACCAGGAACACCAGGTTGCCCATATTGTAGCTATCCGCCAGGGACGATACGATACCATCCTGGAATACATGCACCAGCGTGCCTTCAAAATTGAAATTGGAATAGAACAGGCCGCCGGTCAAAATACCCACAAACAGGGAGGAATACACTTCCTTGGTCATCAAAGCCAGCGCAATGGCTACCACCGGAGGAAACAGGGACCACACAGTCTGCTTGAAGCCATCCGCCGCAACAGGAGAAGGCAGCAGGGAAAGCAGAGCAAATACCGCGGTGACCGCAAGCAGCACACCGGCACTGAGCAGGGTTTTCTTCATGGGAAATCTCTCCTTTGTGTATACATCCGGGTGTACCGTTCCGTGCCGGATGCCTGTTTTACAACTGAAAAATGGAGTCATGACCATCCGCCATAACTCCATCAAAACACACAAAGGTATCCCAACGATTTTATGACAGCGCTCCGCCCGTTTCCGGGCGACAGTCCGACGGATCTTATCCGGCGTCCCGGGCAATGCGCTGCCAGGCAGCAGCTATCATCCCCTCGGCAGCTGACCCTTTCTCCGCCCTCATGCCTGTTTCACGGGCGGATACTCTTTTCAGCCGCATCCTCTATCATGCATAGATTCAGTTGTCTTGCATCATTATACATAAAAAAGCCGCACTGTCAATTCATCCCATTTCAAAATACAATGAATATACATTTTTCAAGATACAGGGCTTAAACTGACCATTCCTTCTGTTTCCCCCTTATGCTATAATAAATTCATACACAAATACAAATCCTCTCCGCCAAAGGAGCATAAACATGGAAACACTGCATCTCATCGGCAATGCCCATCTGGACCCGGTCTGGTTCTGGCCCTGGCAGGAAGGCTATCAGGAAATCAAAGCCACTTTTCTATCCGCACTGGACCGGATGGACGAAAATGAACACTTCATTTTCACATGCGCCTGCGCAGATTATTACCGCTGGGCGGAGGAAAATGACCCCGCCCTGTTTGCCCGCGTCAAAGAAAGGGTGCTGGAAGGACGCTGGGTGCTATCTGGCGGGATGTGGGTGCAGCCGGATATGAACATTCCATCAGCTGAAAGCTTTGCGCGGCATTTTCTGTACAGCCAGCGCTACTTTATGGAAAAGTTCGGCCGCATAGCCCAGACCGGCTACAATGTGGACAGCTTTGGCCACAACGCCATGACGCCCCAGTTTTTGAAAAAAGCCGGTATGCATGCCTATGTGTGGATGCGCCCTGGTCCCATGGAGAATGCAAACATCCCCAATCATCCCATGCAGTGGGAAAGCCCGGACGGCAGCAGTGTATTGGCCTGCCGCGTTGAAGGCGAATACTACGGCGATTACGATTTGGATCAAAAAATCGACCGGCTTTGGGCGCATGCCCGCAATACCCGCCTTCCTGCCATGTGCTTTTACGGCATCGGTAATCACGGCGGCGGCCCCACCATTCGCAATCTGACGGAGATCGACCGTTATCTTGCCCAATCTCCAAACGGCGATAAAACTACCTATTCCTCTCCCGACCGTTTCTTTGACGCCGTTCGTGCCTGCGATACACCTTTGCCGATATGGAAAGAAGAACTGCAGCACCACGCCAGCGGCTGCTATTCCACCCATTCCATCAGCAAACGCAGACACCGCATGGCAGAAAACGCACTGGTACGCATGGAAAAGCTGGGGGTCATGTCCCGGCGCCTGACCGGTTTTGAGCATCGCAAGCCCTTCGTCCGTCAAGCATGGCAGAACCTTCTCTTCAACGAATTCCACGATGCCATGGGCGGCTGCAGTGCAGAAGACGTGATGGAAACCGTGGTGCTGCAATTGGACGAAACGCTGTCCATTGCCGCAAGAGAAGAGAACAGTGCCCTCCAGCGCATCTCCTGGCAGGTGGATACGTCCAAGGGGCAGCCCCATCCCGTACGCAACAAGGAAGGCGAGATCTTCCTCTGGAACGATAAGGACCTGGGCACCCCGGTGGTGGTATTCAATCCCCACGAATTTGAAGCCTCTGCCCCCGTGCGCCTTCGCCGTCCCT
>JAFYLS010000036.1 GCA_017550035.1 Clostridia bacterium | reverse complement strand
CTTCAAAAAAGGAGCCGAGAGAGTAAACTCTCTCGCGTCCTTTTATTGAAGAAGAAGGCGCAGCGGCGCAAAGCGCCAGCTGCACCGGCGGATCGGGCGGCTGTGCCGCCAGCCAGTTTTGACCGTGTTGGATTGGAGAATATCTCAGTCCCACAATCTGTTGGGAGTGTGCAGCCAATTCCTCAGTCACCTCCGGTGACAGCTTCCGCAACCTCAATCGTCGCCCTGAGCCTGCCGGCTCATTGCTCGTTTCGGTTGATTCCTCCGCTTCGCTGCATCCCGCACTGCGGGCGCTCAGCTCCGTCACCTTTCGACAAGGGAGCCTTTGAGTAAACAACACCCCGTCCTTCGACAAGCAACATGTCGGGGGACGGGGTCATTTTTGTCATTCAAGTTGGTCGAAAATGCGGGTCAAGGGTGCTCAGCACCCTTGTAGGGGACCAGGGGGCAACGCCCCCTGGTCAGTTGCCGTAGGGACTGTCGAAATAGGTTTCGCCGTAGGCTACGGCTTCCTGCAGCGTCATGCCGGTGAAGTGGGGTGCGTTCAGGTAACGGCCGGACTTTTGATCGTTCATGAACACGCCCGCCACAATGCCGGGGATGGCGCTTTCGGGGGCATTGGGCGCATGGGGGCCGCCAAGGTCGGTGCGGCACCAGCCGGGATCGGTCAGGTTGATCATCACATTGGTGCCTTCCACCTTGCTGCCCAGATCGATGGTGATTTTGTCAAGCGCGGCCTTGCTGGCGGAATAACCCGCCTGCTGGGTATCATAGCGGATGCCGCTGGTGGTGTTCAGAATGCGTCCGAAGCCGCGCTCGATCATGCCCGGCAGAAAGTGGTAGCAGATCATGGCGGGCGAAATGGTGTTGATCATGAAACTGTTCGTGTAATCGGACACCGGGGTGTTCATGTAATCTGTGCGGTAGGCGATCTGTACACCGGCGTTGTTCAGCACGATATCCACCTGCAGGTGCATATCGTCGATTTCTTTCAGCATGCGCTGCACCTGATCGGGGTCGCAAAGGTCGGCAGCCACGATGCGGGCTTCCACGCCCAGCGCTGTCACTTCCTGATACACCTTTTCGCAGTGCTCTTTCTTGCGGCTGTGCAGAATCAGGTTGCACCCCTGCTCCGCCATGAACTTCGCCGTAAGATAGCCGATGCCGCGGCTGGCGCCTGTCAGAAGCGCCCATTTGCCCTGTACGCTGATCATGGTGTGAAAACCTCCTAAAACCGGCGTTTATGCCCGCCGGGTATATTTTGTTTGAATATGAAAACTCCGCCTCCCGATCAGTAACAGGTCGGGTGACGGAGATGTGGTTAAAGTCAACTTGGTCGAAAATGGCCGCCGGGTGACTTCGTCACTTTCTTTCGACGAAGTTGAATGCTGCCATTACTCCGTGCCCCGACAAGTAGCATGTCGTGGGACGGGGTTATTCGTTAAGTCGATATGGTCGAAATGGGGCCCGGGCACTGCCCGGTGACTTCGTCACTTTCTTTCGACGAAGTTGAAAGTTGTCATCACTCCGCCCCCCGACAAGCAACAGGTCGTGGGACGGGGTTATTTGTTAAGTCAATATGGTCGAAATGGGGTCCGGGCACTGCCCGGTTAATGGGCGCGTTCCTTGCCCATGAAGCACACGGCCAGCGTGCCGGGGCCGCAATGGGCGCCGATGACCGGACCAATCATCTGCACGCGGATGCCGCCCACGTTGGGGATGCGGCTGCGCAGCTGCGCTTCCAGACGGTCTGCTTCCTCGCGGCAGTCGGCGTGGAGGATGATCAGTTCCTGATTTTCGGGGTTTTCAATGTTTTCCGCTGTGCGTTCCACCAGCGTGCGGATGGCTTTCCTGCGGCCCTGAGCCTTTTCGGCGGCTTCCAGTTTGCCTGCCTTGCTCATGCAGATGATGGGCTTGATATCCAGCATGGTGCCGAACACCGCGCTCACCGCGCTGATGCGGCCGCCCCGGCGCAGGTATTTCAAATCATCCACGGTGAAGAAGGCCTGAGCCTTCAGCCGGTTGTCCCGCAGCCACTGCTCAATTTCGTCCATGGATGCGCCGTTTTCATACAGCGTATGGGCGCCCAGCAGAAGCAGCGTCATGGGGCCGGAGATGGACAGCGTATCCACCACGGTGAATTTCCGCTCGGGGTATTTTTCTATCAGTTCGCTGCGGGCTTCGTACACGAAGTTCAGCGTGGCGCTCATCTGCCCGGAAAAGGAAATGAACAGAATATCCTTGCCGGAAGCCAGGATGGGCTCAAAATATTCCAGATAAATGGGCGTGCTGAGGCATGCCGTGCTGGGCGCAGCGCCCTGACGCATGCGGTCAAAGAAGGCTTTCTGCTGTTCCTCGCCTTCGCGGCCGTTTTCGTCAAAGTACTCCTGACCGTCCACCACATAGGGCATTTTCACAACGGTAATGTTTTTCGCATCGGCAATATCAAAGGGCAGGTCGCTGTCGCTGTCCGTCATAAACACATAAGGCTGATTCAGCATGGAAGAACCTCCTTTCGCATTGTTGCATAGTCAACAATGCTTTACCCTTCAATTATACATCATTTTGTTCCATTTGACAACTTCATTTCAAAACGGATGTATGATTGGCATCAAAAAAGGAGCGGATCAGGGTCCGCTCCATGAAATGCAAGGGTTGTATCAGGTTCGGGAAGGGTCATTCTTCCGCAGCAGGCTCGTCCTCTTTGGGCACCATCTGTCCGCGCAGCACGCGGATGGTCACCTTTTCCACACGGCGGTCCAGAATTTTATCCACGCGTACGGAGAGCATATCGCACAGGAGCTCTTCGTCCTCATCGTCTTTGGATTCGGGCTTTTCGCCGTCGGTTGTGCACCAGATGTTCAGCTCGGGGGTGGCGCCGTCATCGGGAATGGCGGTGAACTTGCTGAACACCAGACCGCCGATGGTATCGTAGTCCTCATCCTCGGGCAGGGTCACCTGCATTTCCTCGCTGAGGGTGCCAAGATCGGTGCCGCCCAGTACCTGCCACACATCATCGCCCACGGAGACGATGTCCTTTTCTTCCAGGGGGTCGAATTCGTCGTAAATGTTGCCGACGATCTCTTCCAGCAGGTCTTCCATGGTGACCAGACCGCTGAGCCCGCCGAATTCATCCAGCACCAGAGCAATGTGGGTCTTGGTGCGCTGCATGTTGCGCAGCAGCACATCGGTTTTCACCGTTTTGGGCACAAAATAGGGTTCGTGCAGCAGCGCGCGGATGGGCTGGGGTTTTAGGCTGCGTGCATTGAGGAAAAAGTCGCGGGCAAAGAGAATGCCGATCACATCGTCAATATCCTCGTCATACACGGGAAGACGGCTGCGTCCGGATTCCTTAATGGCGGAAAGAATGGTTTCATCATCATCGCCGATCCACAGCGCGGCAATGTCCCTGCGGTGGGTCATGCAGTCCGCGGCGGTCATGTCGGTAAATTCCAGCACATTGGTGATCATTTCGTGCTCGGTCTGTTCAATGACGCCGCTTTCTTCGCCGATGTCCACCATGGCCAGAATTTCTTCTTCGGTCACTTCTTCCTTGTCCTGCGTATCGTTGCCCAGCAGGCGGAGGAACACATCGCTCAGCCAGATGGCGAACCGGGAGAAGGGCTTGAAGAGCACGCAGATGAACACGATCAGCGGTTTCAGTGCAAGAACGCTCTTATCTGCATGGCGCTTGCACAGGCGGTTGGGAAACAGCACGCATACCGGCATGGCAATGAGCATGCACAAAGCGCACAGCAGCAGCACGCTCAGGGCGGTGGATGCATGCACCAGCGCAAGCTCTGCGGCGCCGGCCATCAAAAGCAGTGTCCGCAGCGCGCCCAGCGTGGCCAGCGGATACTTGTTTTCCCGCACATACCGCATGATGCGGCTGCCGGCAGAAGACACTTTTTCTTCATTGGCATGCTTGATGCCCGATTCACAGGCGCACAGCAGTGCGGAAAGCACAAAAAAGATACCGGCGATGAAGTAACTACCTAACGGGTCGTCCAAGAGATTCCCTCCAAACGTAAATACTGTGCATTACTGCATTGTAACTGCATGTTTTGGAAAACTGCAGACCGTTTTTGATTATAGCATTTTTCATTCTACTGCGCAAGGGATACGTATATTTTGCGGACACTTCGGGTATCATGTGGGCATGAGCGCGCATGTACGCGCCGCGAAAGGAAGGTTCCGGCATGAAAAAGGAAACGTTGCACATGAGAAAAGAAATGAAAAAAGGAATGGTGGCCCTTTTATGCGTCCTGTGCGCCATGAGCCTGATGGGCTGCGCCGCGCTGGACAGGAATGATGCAGTAACCCAGTCGCCCGCCATGAACACATCCCCCTCCCCTCAGGCGCTCAATTCCGCTGCGCCCGGCATGGAGAGCCTGTATAAGGACGGCACCTACACGGCACAGACCTCTCAGGCGTATGCCCAGCAGTGGCAGGGCTGGCGGGAATATGTGACCGTGACCATCAGCAACGGGAATATTGCCCAGGTGGAGTATGACGCCGAAAAGGACGGCAAGAAAAAGAGCCAGACGACCCAGGAAGAGTATCCCATGGAGCCGCATCCTTCCCAGTGGTCCAAGCAGCTGAGCGATAACCTGAAGGCATCCGGCAGCGAAAGTGCATTGGCGGATACGGTGACCGGCGCGACTTCCAGCAGCCAGACGGCACGCAGGCTCTATGCTGCCGCGCTGAACGCCGCCCGC
Organism: Clostridia bacterium; assembly: GCA_017550035.1. Lineage (GTDB taxonomy): Bacteria > Bacillota > Clostridia > Christensenellales > Aristaeellaceae > SVGT01. The sequence continues at coordinate 1,209 of JAFYLS010000036.1, read as the reverse complement.
ACCGGCAACACCCAGACCGTGACGCTGGCGGATGATATGCAGCAGGAACAGGCGCCGGGCGGCATGCAGAACAACTCTCAGGAAAATATGCAGGATCATGGCAATCCCGGCGAAACCGACGGCATTACCGAAACGGACGCGCCTGCCTGACAGTTTTTCTTTGCCCAAATATCATATGGAAGCAATCAAAAAGAACAGGCCCGATGGTGATCGGGCCTGCCTTTTATATATATCTGGCTGATGACCGCCGAGGGTCAAACGGCTTGCCGTCAGCCCAGATACCGGTTTACATCGGCGGGGTTGCTTTCCGCCTTGACCTTGGACATCACTTTTTCCACTTCGCCGTTTTCGTCAATGATCACGGTGGTGCGCACCACGCCCATGGAGGTCTTGCCGCACATGGTCTTTTCCTGCCATGCGCCGTAGAGGTTGGTCACTTCGGCGCCGGGGTCGGACAGAAGCAGGAAATTCAGCCCATTCTTTTCCGCGAACTTCTGATGGGAGGCGGAAGAATCCCGGCTCACGCCGATGATGACGGCGTTCTTGCTTTCAATTTCGCTGTTCAGCGCGGAAAAGGCGCAGGCCTGCTTGGTGCAGCCGGAGGTGTTGTCCTTGGGATAGAAGTAGAGAACAATTTTCTTTCCTTTGAAGTCGCTGAGGGATACATCGTTTCCGTGCTGGTCCTTCAGGGTGAATTCGGGGGCCTTCATATGTTCATTCAGCATGACGCTGCCTCCTTGCAATCTTTGTTACGCAAAGATCATACCCTACTCCGGTGTCTTTGAAACGCTGCTGCGGATTTTTTCCATGGGGCGTTGTGGGGGTTATGCATCCCCACGCCATGGGGCGTTGCCCCCTGGACCCCTACAAGGGGTATTGAATACCCCTTGACCCCGCAGTATTGGTCATAGTTGATTGCCTTCGGTCAAAGTCATTTCCCAATGCTGTGTGCATCTACTCAACCAGAACTCTGCCGGAACGGAAACAATCAAAAGGCCCTCTTGTTGAAAGGTGACGGAGCTGAGCGCCCGCAGTGCGGGAAGCAGCGAAGCGGAGGAATCAACCGAAACGAGCAATGAGCCGACAGGCTCAGAGCGACGATTGAGGTTGCGGAAGGGGGACCGCTTGCGGTGGAGGGATTGGCGTTCTCTTTTCAAGTCAATTTTGCTGCTGTAAGGACACGCCAAGTTAGAACGATCCGCAGTTTTT
>JAFYLS010000035.1 GCA_017550035.1 Clostridia bacterium | reverse complement strand
TCGCTCAGACTGCCTGCCTGAATGCGCAGTTCATCCATCAAGGCCTTCTGCGTCATGGGCCCGCGCCGGTAAATGAGATACAGAATCTTGTTGCGAGAAAAATTCAGGTTGTAGCGGTGGTAGAGCAGATGGCTGCACCAGCGCATGCCCCGCATCAGGTCCAGAGACTTGGGCTGTATCCCGTTTTCCGGCTGGGGAGAGAGGTTCTTTTCCTCCGTCATACAGCCGTTTCCTCCTGGGAATGTGTTGGGAATCTCCATATTTTCCTTTAGGTGCCTAACGATTATATACCTGTCCGCACCCATTGTCAAGGCACCTAATCAATCGGTGCCTAAATATTTTTTTCATTGACTTTCCGTGCACGGCTTTGTATGATGGACACAGCATATAAACATCATCACACCCATAATGACCGGAGGATTTATGATCAATACAGATGCCGCCGTACAAGCCTTTTGCCGGGAAAACGACATTTCCATTTTTCTTTCACATGATATGCCTGCAGGGTATGAAGACGCTTACGGCACCTATGATGTAACCGTTAACACCCTGTTTCTCAATACCGCTCTTTTGCAGGATGCACAGGAAGAAGAGTTGCTCTTTACCCTGTACCACGAACTGCGCCACGCCGTGCAGTACCTGCACCCCGAGCGGTTTGATGAACGCATCCAAACCAGCCGTTTTTACGTTATTCTGTTTGACGGGCGCTGTTTCAAACTGAATGGCAATGCATGGCTGAGTTGTCAACTGGAAGGGACGGAAGACATGTTTTCCAGCGCTTATCTGTCCCTTCCCTACGAACTGGACGCCAACCGTTATGCCTGCGAAAAGGTACAGTCTCTCTGCGGAGCTACTCCGTTGCTTAAGGAACTTTGCGCCTTCTGGCTGCCTGAAGAAACCGTCCGAAGCGAAGAGATGGAAAAACTGTTTGCCCGCATTGACGCCGCGCTGAATATCCCGGAAAACACCGGCAATCAATAACCTCCCTGAAAGGAAGGTATGCATGCTTATCCCTTTGTCTCACCGCATCTCGTACCTGCCAAAGAGCATTTCGCCGCTTAGCGCCGAGGTGTTTGTCATCCGCGGCAAAACATACACATGGCTCTTTGATGCGGGAAACGGTAGCCGCGTGCTGGAAAAACTGCATACGCTCCCCCGCCCCATCCGCGCCGTCATTTCCCATTTCCACCCCGACCACATGGGAAACGCCGCATTTTTGCAATCCGAAAAGCTGTATCTGGGCGATTATGCCTGCAAAAAGCTGGGCAACGGCATTTTCGTAACGTGCGTAACAGCAGAAACCGTCATGGAAGACGGCATCACGCTGCGCATATGGCCCTTGCCCTCTTCCCACGCCAAAGGCTCCCTCATGCTGGAAACGGAAGATTTTCTCTTTCTCGGCGACGGGCTCTATGCCGCGCAGAAGAACGGGCAGAGGGTATACAACGCTACCGTGCTGAAGGAGACCCTGAAGGCCCTCCAAAAAACCACGGCTTCCCGTTTTGTGTGCAGCCATCATGACCCCCTGGTGCGCCCGCGGGAAGAAGTGCTTTCGGAGATGCAATGCATCTACATGAAACGGCAAAAAGACGAACCCTATATCCTCTTGTAACAGAAGATTTTTTCGGTTACAATGGATACATCAAGGCACAGAAATCCTACGATCCGTACGGAGGACACGATATGAAACGCTATCCCCCCGCTATCCGCGCATTTCCCCATATGATCCACGGCGCAGACTACAACCCCGAACAGTGGCTGAAATGGAAGGATGAAATCTGGCAGGAAGACATCCGTCTGGCCAAGCAGGCCGGCATGAATTCCCTGTCGGTGGGCATTTTTGCCTGGAGCATGCTGGAGCCGGAAGAAGGAGAGTTCCACTTTGAATGGCTGGACGAAGTGATGGACCTGCTAGCCGAAAACGGCATGAAGGCCGTGCTGGCCACCCCCACCGCCGCCCGTCCCAACTGGCTGGCGGAAAAGTACCCCGAAGTGCTGCGCATGAACGATCAGCGGGTGCGCAATCTGTTCGGCGGCCGTCACAACCACTGCATGTCCTCTCCCGCCTACCGGGAAAAGGCAAGGATCATCAATACCAAGCTGGCTGAGCGGTATAAGGATCACCCCGCCCTTGGCATGTGGCACGTGAGCAACGAAGTGAGCGGCGACTGCCACTGCCCCCTGTGCCAGCAGAATTTCCGCCTGTGGCTGAAAGAAAAGTACGGCTCTCTTGACGCCATCAACGAAAAGTGGTGGACCACCTTCTGGAGCCACCGCTACACCAAATGGGAGCAGATCGAAAGCCCCACCCGCAACTGGATGGGCGAAAGGGACGTGCACGGCCTGCGCCTGGACTGGCTGCGCTTTACCACCGACCAGCACATTTCCTTCTACCGGGCCGAAACGGCGCCGCTCAAGGAAATTACCCCGGATGTTCCCTGCACCGCCAATCTGATGGCCGACTGCGAAGAACTGGATTACTATGCCTACGCCAAAGAACTGGACATCGTTTCCTGGGACAATTATCCGTGCTGGCGGGGCGATGAAAAGGGCGACGTGCCCATTGCCATCCACGCCGCCTTCTGCCATGACCTGATGTACGGTCTGAAAAGAAAGCCCTGGTTCCTCATGGAAAGCAGCCCCTCCTGCACCAACTGGCAGCCGGTGGCAAAGCTGCACCGTCCCGGCAATCTCCTGCGGCAGAGCATGCAGGCCGTTGCCCACGGCTCCGACAGCGTGCAGTACTTCCAGTTCCGCAAGTCCCGCGGCTCCAGTGAGAAATTCCACGGCGCCGTGGTCAGCCATGAAGGCACCGAAAAGACGAGAGTGTACAAGGACGTATGCTCGGTAGGCGAAACGCTCAAAACGCTGGACGACGTGGTGGGTACCGTGAAGGACGGAAAAGCCGCGCTGATTTTTGACTACCACAACAACTGGGCACTGCAGGATATGCGCGGCGCACTGCAGGAAAGAACGGCCTACCGCACCGAGATCGAAAAGCACTACGCCGTTTTGTGGAAAAAGCACGTGCCCGTAGAGATCATTGACCAGACGTGCGACCTGAGCACCTATAAGGTGGTCTTCGCCCCCATGAGCTACATGCTCCGCGGCGATTTTGCAAAGCGCGTGGAAGCCTATGTGGAGCAGGGCGGCACCTTTGTCACCACCTATCTCACCGGCTATGTGGACGATACCGACCTTTGCTTCCGCCACGGCTTCCCCGGTCCCCTTCGCAAAACGCTGGGCATCTGGGCGGAGGAGCTGGATTCCCTCTATCCCGAGGACGAAAACAGCATTGAATGGAACGGGCAAAGCTACCGCGCCCACAGCCTGTGCGAACTTGTTCACCCCGAAACGGCCAAAATGCTGGGGCAATACGGCAGCGATTTCTATGCCGGCATGGCGGCACTGACCGAAAACGTGCTGGGCAAGGGCAAGGCTTATTACATTGCCGCCCGCACGGATGAAGATTTCCTCAGCGATTTTTATCAGACCGTGTTGGACGAAAGCGGCGTTTCCGGCGTGCTGAAGGATCAGCCCTTCAACGGCGTCAGCGCGCAAAGACGCACGGACGGCGAAAGAGAATACGTATTCCTCATGAACTTTGCCGATACCGAAAAACAGATCACCGTGGACGGCGAAAGTATCACCCTCTCTCCCCGGGAAGTAAAGCTGCATACCCGGTAAACCCCTGTTAAATGAAAAGAGCGGACGCATCAGCGTCCGCCTTTTTTGTCGGTATTCCTTTGTTAATCGTCGCCCTTGCGGTCCTTGTCCCATTCGCGAACGCGGCCATTCTCCGCATCAATCTCGAATTCGTATTCGTACTGACCGTTGATGACTTCGCCTTCGTAAACCTGCCTGCCGTCGTCCCATTCCAGGCGGATGAAGCGCACAGTGCCGCCGCCCGCCTTTTCAAGGGCGATGGAAGAGGCCTGATCCTGACTGATCAGGGCGCTGTCCGCAGAAGAAGAATCTTTTGCAGCCGCCGCAGGCTTTGCTTCCTGCTGCTTCTGCTCTGCCTCCCGCCAGGGACGGGTGTAATCCATTTCGCTTTCCAGCACCATGCCCGTTTCGGGATGGAAGTCCACCCGGGCGGTAAACAGCGCCGTAGCAAACTGCGCGCGGTAAACCTTCAATCCGTCATCCGTGCGGAGGGTGATCTGCACGTTTCGGGCATCGGAGTATTCTTTTTCGATCAGAGAAAGAACGTCCGCTTCGGTCAATACAACATTCAGGCTGCCGTTATCATAAAGGTGATCGCTTTCCACCTTCAAAACATCCTGCGTATCGGGATGCAGCTTCACTTCATAAACCGTTTTGCCTTCGCCGTGCCAGTAGGTCATCTCCAGCACGCCGTCATCCCGTTCCTGATGAATAAGGATGCTGCCCTGGGGCACAAGCAGCCTTTCTTCCGGCGTCAGATCCGCCTTTTCTGCCATGGCACCCAAGGAGGCAAGCGCCATCAGCGCAAGGAGGAGGAGTGCAATGCTCATTTTCTTCATTTGGTTTCTCTCCTTTCAAAAGGATACATTCAGCCCTTTGATATCAAGATGATACCCAACCTCCGAATGTTGAAACATCAACCTTTCATCTGTTGACAAAACATTTTTTCGGTCTTATGATAGCCTTAACGAC
>JAFYLS010000034.1 GCA_017550035.1 Clostridia bacterium | reverse complement strand
GTCTTCGTTGGTCAGCAGTTCGTTGCCATTGGCATCGGTGAAAGTGAACTGACCGCCGGCGCTGAGCATGGTGCCCAGCACTTCCGCTTCGCTGTAGAAAGGAGTGGTCACCTTGATCAGTTCGGCGCTTTCCTTTTCCACCTTGTAGTTGCGCACGCCGTATTCCTTGAGACGGGCTTCCATCACAGCGCACGCTTCATCGGACAAATCGGTTTCGGAAGCGGGCAGGGTGATTTCATACAGCACACCGCCGTCCATCTGGACAGGCAGGGTGTAAGCATCCATGTCGCCGTTCATGGGCATATAGGGCAGCAGTCTGCGGCTCTGTTCGGGGCCCAGCACGGTGCCGGCAATGCCAAAGTAGGAAATGACCAGGGTCACCACCAGCAACAGTGCCAGCGCGATCAGACCCTTTTTCTGATTCTTTGCCATAAAAAATCTCTTCCTCTCTGAATAAATCCAACGGAAACAAACCATTTCCGCTGATAATCCATAATGATACTTTTGCTATTATACTCTCTGCTCTGCCGCAAGTCAAGAATCCGCCGGCGAAAAAGGCGCTTGGGAGGAGCGGCAGAAGGCCAAACGGATGCATACAGCGGAGACATTTGTCACAAATCAGACAGAATTTGTCACCATCTGAAGGAGCAGCGTTCTCGACAAAGCCGGGAAAAGATGCTATAATACCGTAAACACAATGCATTCGTTTTGCAAAGCGAAGCAATACACAACACAGGGAGGATCCTTATCATGGCAAAAGACGCCGTTCTGGGCCAGTTTATGAAAGCTGCCACCGAAGAAAAAGTCATTGATACCACGAAAAAGCTGCGCGTCGGCATCATCGGCACCGGCTGGATCGCCGAATCCCACGCTCCCGAATACATGAAGTTCCCGGACGTGGAACTGGTGGCCATGGCCGATCTGATCCCCGGCAAGTGCCAGAAGTTCTGCGACTTCCTGGGCATTGACGCCACCAACATCAACTTCTACCCCGACCACAAGTCCATGCTGGAAAACGAACAGCTGGATGCGGTCAGCATCTGCACCTACAACGCCACCCACGCCGAATGCGCCATCGACGCGCTGAACGCCGGCGTGAACGTGCTGCTTGAAAAGCCCTTCACCGTCACCCTGGACGAAGCCGTTCAGGTCATGAAAGCCGAAAAGGCTTCCGGCAAGGTGCTCACCATTGGCTTCCAGCCCCGCATGGACAAGAACATGCAGATGATCAAGAAGCTGGTGGACAGCGGCGCTCTGGGCGATATTTACTACATCCAGACCGGCGGCGGCCGTCGCCGCGGCATTCCCAACTCCACCTTCATTGAAAAGGAAACCGCCGGCATCGGCGCCGTGGGCGATATCGGCTGCTACAGTCTGGATATGGTGCTCAACGCCATCGGCAATCCCAAGCCCCTGACCGTTTCCGGCTATATGAGCAGCCATTTCGGCACCAAGGAAGAATACCAGTACGCCGATGCGGACCATACCGCCAAGGAAAACGCCGACCGTTTCTCCGTGGATGACTTCGCTGCTGCGTTCATCCGTCTGGAAGGCGGCATCATTCTGGACTTCCGTATTGCCTGGGCCATGCATCTGGACACCCCCGGCGACACCATCATCATGGGTACCAAGGGCAGCCTGCGCATTCCCTCCACCGAATGCTGGAACGGCACCACCGGCGGCCCCATGACGCTGTACAGCGACGTGGCCGGCAACCATGTGGAAACCGTGATCCCCCTGGTCTATGACGACGGCAACCTGTTCGAACGCAAGTGCCGCACCTTCCTGGATGCTGTGAAGGAAGGAAAGCCCGCTCCCGTTCCCTCCTGGCAGATCCTGTACAACCAGGCCATCATCGACGGCATCGTCCGCTCCGCCAAGGAAGGCCGCGAAGTGGAAATCGTGATCCCCGAAATCTGATTTTCCATCGCAACCCCAAAAGAATAAACAACGCGCCGTTTCCCACTTTGGGAAGCGGCGCGTTCTTTAGATGGTTATCCATTCCCCTCGCCGGGCAGACCGCCGAACATGTAGAGGATATTGCCTGTGTACGCATGCACCATGATCTCGTACTGCATATCGCCGTCTTCGCTGAAGTAATCGAACTGGTAGTAGGGTTTGTCCCAGCCGCCGCTTGAATCCAGGTCATAATAGATGCAGCGTACCCAGTCAATCTGAGCCGGATCAAATTCCGGATAGCTTCTCTTCAGCGCCGCATCGGCAATCTGCCGGGCAGCGCTTTCGCTCATATCCGTTCCCATGGGTCTGGGCGTGGGTTCGGGGGTGGGATCGTAATCGATCTCGGTCAGATCCGAATTATATTGGTTGGAGGTATACAGCACTTCGCCTGTTGCGCAATCCACCATGCAGCAGGCATAGCCGTTATCATCCCCCGTATAGTAATCGATCTGGTACAAGGGGCCGCCGATACCGGGCATTACCAGTTTTCGTGTGTTGTGGATAATGGGGAAACGGCTTGGATCAAAGTCTGCATACTTGCCTGCCAGCGTGCTGTCGGCAATGCTGCGGGCGGCAGATTTGCCGATATCGCTTTCCCCCGGTTCGGGCGTGCGCTCCGGCGCAGGGGTGGACAAGGTGGGCACATGATCGCCGCCGGTATAATCGGCCGCAAACAGCACTTCACCCGTCACCAGATCGATCTGGGCAGCGTAAACATACTTGCCGTTTTTATCATAATAAGCCATTTCGCCCCGGCTGACGCCGTCCTTGTAGGAACTGTCATACCGCAGAGTGAGGCTTGCAGGATCGAAATCCGGATACCTGTTTTTCAGCGTATCTTCGCCAAGCTGCTTTGCCTTTTCTTCAGACATTTTGCTCTGTTCGTTCTTTTCCAATTGCGCCTGATCTTTCTTCGTCGCGCGGGCATAAGCCAGCTTGCCGTTTTTCACATATACGCCGGCGCTGTAATGGGTTTCGCCCTGATCATCGGCAAAGGTGAACTGGTATTGATCTCCGGACTTCGAATACCCCCAGAACATCTGATACGTATCGGGATCAAAGTTTTTGTCTTTCTTTATCAGCGCAGCAACCGCCGTTTCCAGCGCATCGGAACGGGTGGTGTACTGATCCAGAGGGTCGTCATGGAAGCCGGCATAGCTGACTGCCCGGAGCACGGCCCCCGTCACTGCGTGAATGCGTACAGAATAGCGGTACACATCGCCCTCGAAATAGACAATGTCATAGAACTTCTGATCGCCGGAGGGGCTCTGCCCATGAGTTTCGGTGCGGGTGAGTTTGCCGGCGTCAAAGTCGGCATACTGCTGCTTCAGCGCCTTTTCCGCCAGCGCAATCAAATCTTCCAACGGCATTTCCGCCCGGGTATCTTCTTCGCGCCGGGGGTAGTTTTCATCCGTCTGGTCGGCAAAGCCCAGCATGAGATCTTCATAAAGTGCATAACCGGTCACTTCTTTGCCATCTTCCTGTACATACGTCACATATGCGTATCCCTGCGGATTGAGCGTAACATACACTTCCGTGCCCGCAGGAACGGTCATTTTGACCTCAGCAAGGGCCGAACCGTCCGTAAAAAGACGTGTACCATTTTCCCCTGCATAGGCAATGGCAGTGGAAAAGGAAGGTACGTTGTGGTCGTATTCATACTGTTTTAGTTCTGTACCAATATCAAGCTGAGATGAAAGCACCCAGCCCTGCAAATCCTCCCCGTCCCACACGCGGGACCAGTATTGTCCATATTGTTTCTTGGCTTTTTCCAGCACGATCAGAGGCTTTTCGGGATCCCATTCCACGGTTTTGTGGACCATATCCAGTTCGCTGCGGGGATAGATGTAGAATTCCAGCGTACCGTCCACGCTTTTTGCCGTATAATGGTTGGCCACATAATTGTAAAGGGTACGGTCGTGCCATTCCGTCTGGCTTTCGCCGGTAAGCTGCACGTCTTCCATCATCATCCAGCCCACATAGGCGCCAATGTTCACAAAGCACCAGGGAAACTGGACCTGTTCCACCGTCACCTGCGTGCCGGCAGGCACATTTCGCAGCACCAGGGAGTCAATATCCGGATCCATGTACATGGGCTGCTCACTTTTCACAATTCCCTTTTCCACGATCCGCATATCTTCCACAGGCGGCGTGCTGCTGCCCTTGCCCACAGGTTCATCCGATACCTGAACGCTGCTGCTGAGGACATATCCTTCATAGCGGCTGCCCTTCGCATCTTCAAAAGACACATAACTCCACACCCCGTCCGTTTCCAGTACGGTCAGCGGGGTATCCCGTTCCACCGTTTTCACCACGGGAGACAAACTGTCCTTTTCCCTGCGCACATATGTGGTCCAGGCGGTGGGATATGCCTTCTGCGCATCCGGATGCGTTTTCAGGAGATAGTCATGCCATGTACCCAGAAATTCACTTTGCACATAGCCGGTGTGGTTTTTCCACGTAACCCATGTCCAGCCGTCCTCCAGATGTTCCATAACCGTCACACGGTCGCCATTGGGAATGTACTGCTTCACTTCCTCCCGGGTACTGGGACCTTTGCGCAGGTTCAGCCAGCCGCCGGGGGTCATGACCAGCATGCTTTCGGCAAATACAGGCACGCAAAAACAACTCAGCAGCAGGATCACTGCCAATACAAAAGCCAGTGTTTTCCGCATATACATTACCTCCCGTTCAGCACAGAAAGAAAACGTTTTTGTCACTCAAATATTACATCTTTATTACACATCTGTCAATATTATCCCTTCATAATTTACATTCTCCCACAAAAAACACCCTCTTTCCAGGACAGGAAAGAGGGTGGAACATTCTTTGTTTTTACTGCATTCCGGGACTGGAAGGCACATCCTGCAATGCAGCTTCCCGGGCAATAAGCGGCATTTCCGCATCCATGCGGGTCAGGCGGCTTAAGGATACCTCCAGCGCCGTACGGCTGACGGTGGTGCCGTCGGGCAATTGTTTCTGGTAATCCCGGCTCTGGAAACGGCCCTGCACCTGCAGTTTATCCCCCACATGCAGGGAAGCTGCATAGTGGGCGGTGCGTCCCCAGGCAATGCAGGGAATGTAATCGCTCTTGCCAAAGGACCGGTTCACCGCCAGCATGAGATCGGCAATTTCACGTCCAAAGGGGGTGGTGCGGAAGGACGGCGGCTTGCACAGCGCCCCCGTCAGATGCACAATGTTGGGGTTTTCCGCTTCCTCCGGCGACAAAAGCCGCTGGGCAAAGGCGGTGAGCAGCAGTCTGCCCGAACCGCCCATCACCTTATTATAGGAACGCAGCTGGCCCGTGATGCAGATGTGCACGCCGGGCGCAATCTGCTCATCCATGAGCCGTTCGCTGATGGTAACGGGCAGCACATCGTTGGTGCCGGAAAGCCGTGGCACCTTCAGGTCCATCCGGTAAAACTTTTCGCCGAACACTTCATGGTCCGGCACGGGTTCGGTTTCAATCATGCCGCAAAGGCAAAGCTGATTTTGCTGTATATCCATCTTTATGATTCCACCTCCGGTATTTTTGTAGCTGTGGTCACAGGTACGGGCTTCTGACAGCCCTGATGATCGATTTGCCACGGAGCGTCCAGGAGAATTTCACTGACTTTTACCACCTGCAGCCCCTGAGATTGGTACGATTCAAGAATCTGAGGCAGCGCCTCCACAATGTACTGGGAATCGTTATGGAACAGGATGATATCGCCGCTTTTCACCTTTTTTGTAGAACGGGAAACCAGATCCTGAACGCCCTTATTTTTCCAGTCCAGGCTATCCACGCTCCACTGAATCACTTCATACCCTTCGCTGCGGGCGGTGCGCACCACTTCATCATCGTAATCCCCATAGGGCGGGCGGAACAGCGTGGGACGGATGCCGGTCAATTCCTCCACGTGATCGCTCATCACCTTGAGTTCCTGCACGATCGCATCATGCCCCTGCTTGCTCATTTCCGCATGGGTGGTGGAATGGTTGCCGATCTCGTGCCCCCGGGCGACAATTTCCTTCACCAGTTCGGGAAAGCGTTCGGTCCAGATGTCCACCAGGAAAAAGGTGGTTTTCACGTTGTACTCATCCAGAATATCCAGAATTTTCTCCGTCTTGTCGCCGCCCCATGCCGCATCAAAGGAAATGGAAATTTTTCCGTCGTCCCGGTCTACAAAGTAGATGGGCAATTCCTTTTTAGGGGCAGATGCCGTGATGCAGGCAGGCTGCGCCATGCAAAAAATGCTCATGGCAAGCAAAAACGCCGCGGTATACAATGCCATACCGCTTTTGAAGTGCTGTTCGCTTTTCCTTTTTCCTTTTTTTGCATCTGCTTCCAGCTTTCGTTTTTTCCGCTCCGTTTGCTGCGGGTGTGTATCTTCCTGTTCATTCAAATACTTGATCATGTCTTCCGCTCCTTACCTCCGTTTGGAAGAAAGGTATGCGGAAAATCCTATGTTTAGAACGGTCTGCTTTTGTGCGTGCGTGGCCACACGCCTATTTTATGCAGACCTCCCATTTATTATGACGCACAAAATGGGCAGAATATTTCGTCAAAAGCCGCACAAATGAGACAATTTACCACAGAAGCTGCAAAAATAACAGAGAAACAACAAAAAAGGAGCCCCGCGCGGAGGCTCCCTGTTATTTTCGCAAGCAGTCTACCTTTTTTGAGGTAAATCTGTTATACTTATTTGGTACCAAGAATTTTGAGCACCGGCTTATGGAGCGGCACAGCCAGCAGCATGCAGATTGCCGTATCCGGAATGAGGTACAGTCCGTTATAAACGACACTGGCCCAGAACGCCGTATCCCAGAACATATAACCTGCCAGCGTGGCACTGACAAGGCGGGCAAGTACGGCGATCACCATGCCGATGTACAGACTGCCCTTTACCTTTTTGAAAGGTTTGTACAGCCCGCAAAGGCCCAGCGCCGCATAAGCCAGCACATAGTCCAGCAGGAACTGCCACACATTCAGGAACCAGCCGCCTTGCATATACTGCAAAACGCCCAGCACGGCTCCCGCCAGTACGCCGGGGCCTGCGCCAAAGGCCGCCGCAAAGAGCATCACCGGCAGCATGGAAGCAGGGGTCACGCTGCCGCCGGAAGGCATGCGATACAGCCGAATCAGGCTCAGCACAAAGGACAGCGAAATGCTCAGCGCCGCAAAGGCCACCGTTTTAGCCGTCCACTGCTTGCGGCTTTTGCCGATAAGCAGGAGCATCAGCGCCAGTACCACCAGCACACCGGCAGCGATCCAGGTGGTGGCAGGGGTTTCGGCAAACTGCTCGAACACAGTTTCCAGATAGGTAGGTGCAGCTTCGGTTTCGTACGTTACTTCTTCAGCAGATGCCGAAGCCATGAGGAAAGGGAACAGGGTTTTCATACAGGTCTCCTCCTTTGTTTTCCGCATCCGGCTTCATATCCCACACAGTCTGCCAAATGAAAAACCCACATAGCAAAACTATGTGGGAAACGGCGAATGGCACGACGGAAACATATTCCTGCTTACCCCGTGCGCCGCTTCCCTTCGGTAGGATAAACTACATCAGGTTCCAAGGGTACTCTCTCAGCCGCGTACATGCGCGGCGCCCCCAGCGGATGCTGTCGGGCATATTATATCATATACATTCCACATACGCAAGGAGCGATTGAAACCATGGAACATCATTTTTTTGCTTACATCTCCCGCATGAAGTTCATCCAGCGCTGGGGCTTGATGCGCAACACCATTCCGGAAAATGACATGGAGCATGCACTGCAGACTGCCATGTTCGCCCATGCCATTGCCATCATCGGCGTGGAGCGCTACCACAAGGTATACAACCCCGAGCATATCATGGCGCTTGCCCTCTATCACGACGGCTGCGAAGTGATCACCGGCGATCTGCCCACCCCCATCAAGCACCACAACCCCGCCATCAAGATGGAATACAACAAGCTGGAAGAAATTGCCGCAGATAAGCTGCTGTCCATGCTGCCCAATGACCTGCGTCCCGCCTACACGCCCCTCATCCGTCATGATGAAACCACCGATGAATGGGCCATCGTGAAGGCTGCGGACAAAATCTGCGCCTACATCAAGTGCCTGGAAGAACGCAAAGCCGGCAACCTGGAATTTGAGCAGGCCCGCAAATCCACCAAGAAATCTCTGGACCGTATGGGACTTCCTGAAGTGCAGGACTTCATGAGCGAATTCGTGCCCGGCTTCTCCATGACGCTGGATGAAATCAGCGAGGACCAGGGCTGAGCCCTGGACCCCTGTTTCGCCAGTGTTGACTTGATGCCACACCCCGTCACCCGACATGTGGGTTGGCGGGCAACCATATGATCATGGGCTGAGCCCCGGACCCACTATCGACAGTGTTGACTTGATGCCACGCCCCGTCCCCCGACATGTATGTTGGCGGGCAATCATATGATCATGAGCTGAGCCCTGGTCCCACTATCGACAGTGTTGACTTGATGCCACGCCCCGTCCCCCGACATGTATGTTGGCGGGCAATCATATGATCATGAGCTGAGCCCTGGTCCCACTATCGACAGTGTTGACTTGATGCCACACCCCGTCCCCCGACGAGCAGTTGCATGTCGGATGACGGGGTTTTTCATTTTTATATAAACCTGTCAAAATAAGGACGTAGTGCTCCCGGCGTATCATTTGTCAGAGGACGGAGTCTTTTTCGGAAAATCATTCTCGAAAATTTTTCATTTTCCCGCTTGACACACCTTCACCTGTGTGCTATTATGCTAACAGTTTAGCACGCTAAATTGCTAAAATCTTTAAACATTCAAAGGAGATATTGTGATGAAGAACCTGTCCAAACTGTATGCTCTGGCTCTTTCCCTGATCATGCTGCTTTCCTGCACCGCGCTGGCTGAAAACGACAACAGCCTGCAGTACATTCTGGACAAAGGCACTTTCATCGTCGGTCTGGATCCCGCCTTCCCGCCCATGGGGTTTGATGAAGACGGCGAAATCAAGGGTTATGATATTGACCTGGCCAGGGAAGTATGCGAACGGCTGGGCGTGGAACTGGTTTGCCAGCCCATCGACTGGCTGAGCAAGGAAATGGAACTGAATGGTTTCAACATCGACTGCATCTGGAACGGTCTGAGCATCAACCCGGACCGCGAAGATAGCATGAACCTGTCCATCCCCTACCTGAACAACAATCAGGTGTTCGTGGTCAAGAACAATAGCGCCATTGAAACTTTCCGGGACCTCAGCGGCAAAATCGTAGGTCTTCAGGGCGGCTCCAGTGCAGAAGATGCCCTGAACGATGCAGCTGATCTGCTGGAAACGCTGGGCGAAGTGGTCCCCGTGGACGATTATGCCATTGCGCTGATGGATCTGGACGTGGGCGGGGTGGATGCCGTGCTGATGGACGAAGTTGTGGCCAACTACTACATCACCGCCAAGCAGGCTGATTACCGCATTCTGACCGAAAATCTGGTGCCCGAACTGTACACCATCGGTTTCCGCAAGGCAGACGAAGCGCTGAATGGCAAAGTGGAAGAAATTCTCATGGACATGGCCCAAGACGGCAAACTGGCCGAAATCACCATCAAATGGTTCGGAAAAGATATTTCCCTGCTGACTAAGGAAGCGGAATAACGAAAACCAGACAATACGCAGATAAAGAACCTTTCCCCCGGTCTTTTTCCCCGGAGCAGCTCTGCTCCGGGGTTTCATGCCAAACTGAAAGCGGGCGCTGTGTATGATGTACCTTAGCAATCCGGAAAAACTGATGAAGCTGCTCACCCAGCTCTGGGGCGGGCTTGGCAATACGCTGTACCTCTTTTTTGCCACGCTCATTCTGTCTCTGCCGCTGGGGCTTGCAGCAGCGCTCCTCAGGCGCAGCCGCAAGATCGCTTTGCGTGCCCCTGTTTCCTTCTACATCATCATCATGCGGGGGACGCCCCTGATTTTGCAGATTTTCGCCATCTACTTTACCATCCCCCTGCTGGTAGGCCATGCATTTGACCGCATGGCGGCCACCGTGATCGCCTTTGTGCTGAATTACGCCGCCTACTTTGCAGAGATCTTCCGCGGCGGCATTGATACCATTGCCCGCAGTCAGTGGGAAGCGGGAACAGCGCTGGGCATGAACCGCGCACAGGTATTTGTGAAAGTGGTGCTGCCCCAGGTGCTCCGGAATGTAATTTTGCCCGTCAGCAACGAAGTGATCACGCTGGTCAAAGATACGGCACTGGTGACGGCCGTCGGCATTGTGGACCTCTACCGCGCCGCCAAAAATGCCGCCTCGTCTTCAGGTTCTCTGGAACCGCTGTTTATTGCAGGATTGGTCTATCTGCTGCTCAACACCGTGGTCACCTGGGGCTTTTCCGAACTGCACAAGCGGGCTGCACTGCCCTGATGCCTTTTTGCCCTCTGATTTTCTTCATTTTTACCGAAACTTTTCATCCTTTCACGCCCCGGACCGTTGCGTCCCGGGGCGTTTTCCTATATAATAGTAGGGAGGGATTTCCCCCTCGTTTGTTTGCTTACCTTTTTGCCCAGTTTGGATGCAGAATGTGCCGAATAAACACGATGTAAAATCCTGCAAAACAGCAGGAAATTTTCCTGCCCCGGCAGAATGATGAAATGATGCGGACAGCCGTTTTCGGCTCCGTTTTCCGAAGGAGAAAACATGCAGCAAGACCCCCGTCAGCAGCCTATGGGGCAGACACCGCCCCAGTCAAGCGGCTTTGGCCAGACACAGTGGACCTATGTAGGCGCGCAGCCCCAGAATCCGCAAGGCTACTCCCAACAGCCTCCCTACGGGCAGCCTTCTTCCGCGCCCTATCAGCAGCAGTCGGCCCAAATGCCTCCTGTGTACACGCCGCCTCCCGCCTATGTGCCTCCCGCACCGCCGCAGGGACCCCGGGCCGTACCTTCCACCGGCATTCAGGGCAGAAAAAAGCAGCGCAAACCCGTCTGGGTCATTTTTCTGGTATTGTTTCTTGTGGTGCTGATCGTCTGCGGTATCGCGGTCATGTCCATGCTCAACCGCGGCGGGCAGAATTACGGCTACGTCACCATGAGCACGCTGAACGCCAGCTACCATGGCGATGCCGTCATCGTGCGCAATGAAACACTTTATACCCAGGAAGGCGCCTCCCTCATTGAACAGAATGTGGAAGAAGGCGCAGAAGTCAGCCGTGCCACCAACGTGTGCGTGGTATACACTGCCGGCTTCAACACCCGTGAACTGACCAAGCTGGAAAATTACCGCAGCCAGATCAAGGAATATCACAAAACCCTTTTGTCCACTTCCACCACCAAGGACATGCGCCTGGACCGGCTGGAAAACGAAGTGCTCACCCAGGTCATGGAAGCCCAGAACCTGGTGCAGGGGCTGACCCGCGGCTCTCTGGTAGAGCAGGAAAAAAATCTGCGCAAGGCCATGCAGGAACGTCAGGTATACCTCAAGCAGAAGTATCCCGACGATCAGAAGCTGAGCCGTCTCTACGACGATGAAAACAGCCAGCAGCAGAAGATCTCCAGCTGGACCAAGCAGTACGCCGCCACCTCCAACGGCATTGTTTCCTTCTACACGGACGGTTTTGAAAACGTGCTGAATCTCTATAATTATGCCGATTATTCCCCCGTGCAGGTACGCGCCATGCTCAACGGTCTGGCCCCGCAGGATGAAAGCAGAACCAAAAACACCGTGCCCGTTTACCGCCTGGTGCGTCAGGGCCAGTTCGTCGTTCTGATGCTGTGCGATGATCCGGACTGGACACCCGTTCAGGGCCGCAATTACAAGCTGCGCATCGAAAACTTTGATACCACCATTGTAGATGCCACAGTGGAATCCTTCACCCGTTCGGGCGGCGAACTGCTGGTGCGCCTGGTAGTGTCCGGCGATATCAACCTGGGCAATATCATGTACACCCGCAACTGCTCCGTGCAGCTGGGCGAATCCGTGGACACCCTGACGGTGCCCGCCCGCGCACTGCACAGCCAGAACGGCAAAACGGGCGTGGTCATGGCCACCGAAAGCGGCTCTTACTGGACCCCCGTCACCGTCATCGGCACGGAAGGTGATTATGCTCACATCGTCCCCGAAAATGCCGGCGTGCTGTACGAAGGCATTCCCGTGCTTCTGTTCTGAGGTGACGCATGGATATTGCAGCAGTTCAAAAAAACATTGCCCACATCCAAAGCGTGCTGGAAAAGGAAAGCGCGCCCTTCGGGCGGGTGCCGCAGCTCATTGCCGTAACCAAATACCTGAACGCGGAGGATACGCTGCAGCTTGCTTCCCTGGGCATTACCCAGATTGGCGAAAACCGCGTGCAGGTCATCCGGGATAAGCTGCCCCTCATCAGCGGGAAATTTTCCATGCACCTGATCGGAAGGTTGCAAAGCAACAAAATAAAATATATAATAAAGGATGTATCTATGATCCATTCGGTGGATCATATGTCCCTTTTGCAGGAGATTGACAGGCAGGCGCAGATGCACGGTACGCGCATGGATGTGCTGCTGCAGGTCAACATTGCAGGCGAAAGCCAGAAAGGCGGCGCAGAACCCCATGAAGTGCTGCCACTTCTGAAAAACGCCGCCCGTCTGCCCGGTGTGCATGTGCGCGGGCTCATGACCATGATGCCCCATCTGGCCCCGGAAGACTTCATTGTGGAAAAATTCACGGCCATGCGCTGTCTGCTGGATCAGATGCAGGCAGAAAGCGTTGCCAATACGGATATGACCGAACTTTCCATGGGCATGAGTCAGGATTATGCCCTCGCCGCCCGCTGCGGCGCTACCATGGTGCGCGTTGGCTCCGCGCTGACCAACCCCCTGATGTATGAATCCAAGGAGGTGCTCTGATGGCATCACTGAAAGAATTTTTCAATACCCTGAAAAACAAGGCGGAAACCATTTTTTACGAGCAGAGCGAAACGGAAAACGGTTACGGCTATGCCCAGCAGGAACAAAACCCCTACGAAAACGCTTACGCGGAACAGGGTAATGCCTTTGAGCAGGGCTGGCAGCAGCAGCCCCAGCAGAACACCTACCAACAGACTGCTTACCAGCAGCCCCAGCAGAATGCATACCAGCAGCAGGCAGCCTGGCAGCAGCCTCAGCAGAACGCCTATCAGCAGGCAGCTTACCAGCAGCCCCAGCAGAATGCATACCAGCAGGCAGCTTACCAGCAGCCCCAGCAGAATGCATACCAGCAGGCAGCTTACCAGCAGCCTCAGCAAAATGCATATCAGCAGCAGACTGAAAATGCGCAGCCTCATCAGCAGGAAAAGCCCAACGTGGTGCCTTTCCCCAATGTCCAGCAGCAGGCAGCAGACAATGCCCCCGCATGCTGCGTGATCAATGCCCGCAATGTGAGCGAATGCTACAGCGCCATCGTTCAGCTGCGCAGCGGCTCCATGGTCATCGTGGTATTGGAAAACATCACCGATACCATGGAAATGCGCCACTATGTGGACATGCTCTCCGGCGCCTGCTACGCGCTGAAGGGCACCATTACCAAGCTGAGCCGCCATGGCGCCTACCTGATCGCGCCCAACCACATGCGGGTTTGCGTGGATGCTGCCACCAACCAGTTCAACAGCCCCGCCAGCCGCATGCAGCGTCCGCAATCGCCCTTCCAGCAGCAGATGCCGCCTCAGCAGCAGCAAACCCCCTATCAGCAGCCCCAGCAGAACGCTTACCAGCGTCCCATGCAGGCCGCCAATTCCATGCATATGTACACCCGCCCCGTTTCTTCCGACGCCGGTATGGCGCCCAATCAGGCCCGCCAGCCCTTTAACGGCCATGTAACGGACATGCCCCTGGAAAACGCCCAGTAAACCTTTGATTTATCAATTCACCTGTCTTTATACGAAAGGAGAACATGCTCATGTTTATCTTCGGTATTCTTGAATTCGCCATTTCCATTTATGCTCTGATCCTGCTCGTCAACTTCCTGCTGCCCCTGTGCTTTGACGCCCAGAAGCCCTGGATGGCCACCATTGCCAAAATCAGCGAACCCGGCGTAAAAATCGGCCGCAGCATTGCTGCCAAGGTTCTGCCCGCCCGCGATTTCAAAGTGGACATGGCCGCTCTGATGGGCTGCGGCGTATTCTTCCTGCTGTCCGTCGTGCTGGACTGGCTCTTCTGATTTCTCATTTCCTAATTCCTGAAAGGAGTTTTTTCCATGGCCATTACCGTGCAAGCCATCGAAAGCAAAGAATTCAAAATCAAGCGTCTTAACGGCTACGATCCCGAAGATGTAGATATTTTTCTGGATGAGATCTGCGATTTCATCATCGCCCTGCAGGAAGAAAAAGCCCGTCTGCAAGCCCAGCTGAATGCGCAGGCCATGGCAACCCCCGTGGTGCCTGCTCCTTACCCCTATACCCAGAATGCTGCGCCCGTTCCTCCTCCCTTCACCCCCGAAAAGAAGGAAGAACCCGCCGAAAAGGAAAACACCGCTGAAGCCGCCCAGAAGCTGCTGGCCCGCGCCCAGAAGGTGTATGATGATACTATCGCCGAAGCCAAGCGCGAAGCTGCCCAGATTCTCAGCGGTGCCAAGCAGCACAACAGCCTGCAGGATCTGGAAGAAGAAAAGGCCGAACTGGAAGCCGAAATTGATATGCTGAAAGCTGCCGCCCGGGATTACCGCAACCGTTTCCTGCGCCTGGTGGAAGACCAGCAGCATGTGCTGAACTCTGAAAAAGCCCTGTTTGACGAAGCCTGATTGATGATTTTCAACGAGAGGGGAAAACGACCCATGCTTTACGGCGCCATTGAAGCCGGCGGCACCAAAATGGTGCTGGCCATCTGCGATGAGAACTGCAACATTCTTGAGCAGCAGAGCCTCCCCACCCTGACCCCGGATGAGACCATGCCCCTGATGATCGACTTTTTCAAGGGCAAGGGCATTGCAGCGCTGGGCGTCGGCAGTTTCGGCCCGCTGGACCTGAACGAAAACTCCCCCACCTTTGGCTATATCACCTCCACCCCCAAGCTGCCCTGGCGCGACTATCCGCTGATTCCCGAACTGGAAAAGGCACTGGGCGTCAAGTGCGTGCTGGATACGGATGTGAACGCCGCTGCCCTGTGCGAAGCCAAAATGGGCGCTGCCCGGGGCCTGAAAAACTGTGTTTATCTCACCATCGGCACGGGTATCGGCGCCGGTGTGTACTGCGAAGGCAAGCTTGTGCACGGCGGTCTGCACCCCGAATGGGGCCACATGCCGCTGCATGTGCGCGCCGATGATCCCATGCCCCAGGGCATGTGCCCCTACCACGGCGCCTGCCTGGAAGGTTTGGCCAGCGGTCCCGCCATTGAAAAGCGCTGGGGCGTTTCCGCCAAGGAACTGAGCCCCGATCATCCCGCCTGGGAACTGGAAGCTTATTATCTGGCCCAGGTTTGCGCCATCGCACTGACTACGCTGGCTACCGAAAAGATCATCCTCGGCGGCGGTGTCATGAGCCAGACCCACCTGTTCCCCATGATCCGCAAGAAGACCGCAGAACTTTTGAACGGCTATCTCCAGTCCCCCAACGCACTGAATCTGGACGACACCATCGTGCCTCCGCAGTGCTTCCCTGTCAGCGGCCTCATCGGTTCCCTACTGCTGGCCATGGAATAAGCAATCAAATATCAACAACGCCGATATAGTGCGGCTATTCACAAGTACAACAGTCCCGACAACATTATGCGTCGGGACTGTTCTTGTTTATTGCACAAGCATATGCTAAAATTAATTTATCTGATCAACAAATAAAAACATAACCTATAATTTACATTTTGATTCTCTAAAAAACAGAATGGAGAAATAGTAAGCATGTTTGAGCAGAAGCATATTTTCGTGAATGCACATATCAATAATATTAGTTTTCCAAAGACCATAAAACAACTTGAAGAATTTATCTATGAACATGGTTGCTACAATGTAGAGGATGTACTCAATGAAGCCGCAGACGGCTATACCATTTGGACGGTTCCGCGGAGTAGTGTTGTTGGCGATGTTGTTCTTTACTTCCACGCCAAAACTGCAATACAGTGGATAAGGAAGTTGGAAACTGCCACCAAGACATTGAATCCAGAACTGCACGATAAAGCACTTTTATTGGAATGGCTTCAAAGAGCGAGAGCACTATACGCCTTATATGGTGGAAAGATTTTCGCCATTGGGCGTGTCAGTAGCCGCCCCGAACGCGAAGACGATGTAGAGCCTATTCATTGGTCCGGACGTGTATATGCTGATATCAAGGATTTGCACTTATTGGAAACGCCCGTTGATATTTCAGAATTCAATTCCTTTATTTTAGTTTCTCGTCAAAGTGCAATAACACCATTACCATCAAATGAATTTGAAAAGTTAAAAGAAATCGTTCATACAAAAAACCCTCACATTCCGGAATGGTTCCTAGAGAGCAAGATTGGTAACAACATGCTCTCAAAAGTAAACCAAAATAACTTTCTGGAAATAACAGATTTATATCGTAAGCGTTTTCCGTTGGAAGTCAATTTTCGCTCATATTATGTTGACTATTTTCTGCAAACATTATCGGGCAAAAACGTTTTCAGAGAATGCCAATGCCATACACAAAAAACACCGCTGGCACGAGTGGATAATGTGTTTGAGTTCAATGGAAAAACGCTACTATTAGAGGTAAAGCTTAATATTGCATTGGAAAGTGATTTGATTTCTCAATTGAATCAGTACATATGTGCTGACTCAATTTGTTTATCCACGGATCAATGCAAGAAAATAACAGATTTCGAAAAGGAATTTATGTTTGTTATCGATGTATACGCAATGTATCGATACGATGTAAAGCACAGAAAACTTGTCAAACTGTTTGACTTGGATAAGATAAAGAGCAGAGATGATATTATTAGGAATATGCATAATGCTATGGTCTAAATAAATCAGAAAAAGCAAAAAGCGGAAGCCGGTTGGCTTCCGCTTGTTTGGGTTGATTGAATTTTATGCCTTCAGCTTTTCGGTGATGGCGGCAAAGGCTTCCTGCCAATCCTTCAGCAGCTGATCTGCTTCCGCGGGGCTGTCGCCGCGCACGGCATGGTAGATCTTCAGCTTGGGTTCGGTGCCGCTGGGACGGACTACGGCGGTCACGCGTTCGCCAAAGTAGAACTTGAGCACGTTGGATTTGGGCAGCGTCATGGTGACAGCTTCGCCGGTGGCCACGTTCAGATCCTGATGAGTCAGGTAGTCCTGCACGCGCATGAGAGGCAGACCCATCACGCACTTGGGAGGATCATTGCGCAGGGCATCCATGATGGCAGCCATCTTCTTCATGCCGTCCTGTCCGGGCAGAGAATGGTTTTCCAGACCGTTGCGGAAGGCGCCGTACTTCTTTTCGCATTCGCGCAGCGCATCGGCCAGCGTCTTGCCCTGAGCCTTGTAATGGGCGGTCATACGAACGATGACCAGCGCGGCGTTCACGCCATCCTTATCGCGGACGGAGGTGCCGGTCAGGTAGCCGTAGCTTTCTTCAAAGCCCAGCAGATAGCTTTCGGGACGGCCTTCGCTTTCCAGCAGGCCCATCTGTTCGCCAATATACTTGAAGCCGGTGAGCACATCGCGCATTTCCACGCCGTAGGCTTCCGCCACGCGGCGGGCCATGTCGGTGGTCACGATGGTCTTGACGGCCACGGGAGTCTTGGGCATGGTGCCTTCGGCAGTGCGCTTCTGGCAGATGTAATCCAGCATCAGAACGCCCATTTCGTTACCGGTGATCAGGCGCTGGCTTTCGCCGTCCCACACAGCGGTACCCACGCGGTCACAGTCGGGGTCGGTAGCCAGCAAAAGATCCGCGCCGGTTTCCTTCATCAGTTCCAGACCCAGCTGCAGTGCTTCCTTGATTTCGGGGTTGGGATAGGGGCAGGTGGCAAAGGTGGGATCGGGCATTTCCTGCTGAGGCACCACGGTCACATCGCTGAAGCCGTTCATGGCCAGGATGCGGGTCACGGGCATGCGGCCGGAGCCGTTGAGGGGGGTGTACACGATTTTCAGGGCAGCGGCTTCCTTTTCGCAGCCGGGAGCCAGTTTGCTGACCATGGCCAGATAATTGTCAATCAGTTCCTGAGAAATGTATTCAATGCGGCCATCCTTCAGGCACTCTTCAAAATCGGCCTTGCCGGCATCGAAGTAGCCCTGAGAAGCAATGGCAGCTTCCACAGCATGGGCATCATCATCCGTCATCTGGCAGCCGTCAGGCCCATACACCTTGTAGCCGTTGTAAATGCCGGGGTTATGGCTGGCAGTCACCACGATACCGCTGTGGCAGTTCAGTTCGCGCACGGCGTAGGACAGCATGGGAGTGGGCATCAGTTCGCTGTAGATATGCACCTTCACGCCGGCGCCGGCCAGAATGCAGGCTGCTTCACGAGCAAACAGATCGCTGTTCTTACGGTTATCATGGCCGATGGCGACGACGGGGGCTTCGTACTTTTCGGTGAGGTACTTGGCCAGACCACGGGTGGCGCGGCCCACGGTATACACGTTCATGCGGTTGCTGCCCGCGCCAATCACACCGCGCAGACCGCCGGTACCGAAAGCCAGTTCGCTGTAAAAGCGGTCTTCAATGGCGTTTTCGTCATTGCGGATGCTTTCCAGCTCCTGCTTCACTTCCGGGTCGTGGGCATTTTCCAGCCAGTACAAATATTGCTGATTCATAGCGACATGCTCCCTTTCCTATTCAAATTATCGATATTGGCAATATTCGCCAAATCATTTCTTTTTCCTGCCTCCGGACTTGGAGAAAGTGCGGAGAATGGGCTTCTCAAAGCCATAAGTCAATACGGCAGACAATGCCAGCGGGATGAGGAAACTGGCAATGGTAAACATGATCTGCCACGGCCGCTCGCCTGCCTGATTGGGAACAGGGCTCTCCGAGGGGAACAGCCTGCGCTCCCGCATCTGCACAGAGATGACCTGATGGTACATATAGAACTGGAAGGATACGGCAGACAGGAACCGCATCACCCGATTTCCCAGCAAAAACCGAACGGGCACGCTGGCAAAGGCGGATGATACCATGAACACCGTCAGGCATAGCGCCAAAGGAAAGCGGTGCGCCATCTGTCCGTGGCGGATGCCCTCCTGCCCGTTGGACGCTGCCTGCGCCTTGGCAATATACCCCAGAAACAAAACACACAGGATGCAGACCAGGGTGAACAGGCGCTTTTCCTGCTTAC
The DNA here is from genome assembly GCA_017550035.1 of Clostridia bacterium. Taxonomy (GTDB): domain Bacteria; phylum Bacillota; class Clostridia; order Christensenellales; family Aristaeellaceae; genus SVGT01. The sequence continues at coordinate 19,776 of JAFYLS010000034.1, read as the reverse complement.
TTTCCTGCAAAAGCCGTTTTCTCAGAATGATGAACGCATCCGCTCCCATAAAGCCCAGTGCGTATACATCCAGAAATGCGGGCAGCTGATTAAACCACATGCGGGTATCCGGCAGCGCAGCCGTATGGGCACGGAATGCAAATGCTGCAAAGATCATGCCCAGCGCCGTAAGCAGCGGCTGCTTGCGGTAGCAGCGGCCCACGATGGGGAAAATCAGATAAAAGCAGAATTCCACACCCACCGTCCACAGCGCACCGTTGATGGGACTGCCGTAGTAGGTGTCAAAGAAAAACGTATGGGTAAAGGTGAGGTGCGTTGCCACATCCTTGGCCATGTAAGCGATATTTCCGCCGTACTTTTGAATGGCCAGCAGGAAAAACAGCCCCACGTTCAGGGCATAGGAAGGCCAGATGCGCAGAAAACGCTTTTTCAGAAAAGGCAGCGTTCTGGGCAGAGCGCCGTCCCTGCCTGCTCTGGCATAAGGCAGGTACAGCAGAAAGCCGCTGAGCAAAATCAGCCCGTCTACCCAGATATATCCCGAGCGCAGCAGAAAATCCAGACTGTAGTGCTGACCAAACAGCGTAAAATGGGGCGTCAGCCAGCTCTGCTGCCAGATGTGGAAAGCGCCCACCAGAAACACCAGAATGGCGCGCACGCCGTCCAGCACGTCTATGTATGTATCCTGCACAGGCGAAACATACTGCGCAAAGTATTTTTTCTGTTTGCTTGCTGCCATCGTCTGCATGCTTTACTCCGCCGGACTCATCCGGTAAACGATATTCTTTTCTTCATTCTTCAGGTCCAGCACGCTATCCCGGCACTTGAGAATATTGAACACATATTCCATATCGTCAAATTCCAGCGTATCGCCCAGGAAAATGGCATACTGGGTAGCGAAGAAACAGTATTCCTTGCCTTCAATCAGGCAGGTGCCGTCCTCCCGGAAGGACATTTCCGCGCCCTTGGAGCTGACCCAGTCACCCAGCAGCCGGTAGCAGGTGCGGCTGAGTTTCTTGCTGGTTACATCCTTATAATCGGGGATCAGCTTGTAATAAACCAGCGCTTCATAGGGACGCTTGTCCTGATAAAGGCTTTCGGCATATTCATACACGGAATGGGGATACATATCGCCCAGTTCTTCGTACTTTTCGGGCAGGTAGGAAAGGTCCAGACCGCTCAGCGCATTAATAACACCCTTGTAATCCTTTTCCTGATAGGCGGCAACGGCCGTATCATAGGAATCCAGGTAGTAGGTATCAAAGCAGATTTCCGCCTGCGTTTGGGCGTCCTGATAATCGCCGGCCTTGCGGAATTCCTCCGCCGCCTTGCCGTACTGACCGGAAGCCATCCATTCCAGACCCAATGCATACACCGTCTGCTGATACAGCGTACGGGCATCCAGATAGTTTTCGATCTGCACCAGATAGTTGGCTGCAGTCTGGTTTTCCCCATCCTCCAGCGCCGTCAACGCCAGCATGTACATACATTCATCATACTGCGCTTTGGCGTCCTGATATTCAGAGATGGCAGCAAAAATGTCGCAGGCTCCTGCTGCATTTCCATTTTTCTTCATGTCCAGCGCCAGCTGATAACGGGCGTTGAAAAGCTGCTCCTGTGTATCTTCATATCCTGCCGTCTGCTCAAAGAAGGCAATGGCATCTTCATACAGCCCCTGTTCCAGCACAGCCACGCCCTTTTCGTACATGGCGCGAAGCAGCATTTTTTCGCTGTCCTTATATTGGCCCAGCATTTCAAGCATGGCCATGGCGCCATCCGTATCGCCGCTTTCCAGTTTGGCAAGGGCCATACGGTAGCGAATGTCCTGCATCTTGTCTTCGGCGTCCTGATATTCGGGGATCTGCTCCAGCTTTTCCAGCGCCATCTGCAATTCGTCCTGTGCAAGATGCACTTCCGCCTGCAGATAAATGCACTGCTGCCAGCCTTCCAGTGCTTCGGGCAGTTCTGCCACCAGACTGTAGAAGGCAATGGCTTCATCATACTGGCCCATTTCCTGTGCCGTTACACCCTGCTGATAGACACACTCCGCCCACTTTTCCCGGGCGTCGGAGTAATTGATGACCTTTTCGAACATCTCTGCCGCAGCCGCATAGGCACCGCTTTCCATCATAGCCAGCGCAGGCTCATACAGACACTGATAGGCACGGCGCAGGGAATCGGAATAATCCTCACACATCAGGAAATATTCCGCCGCCGTTTCATAATCCTGTTCGTTAAAGAACTGATCGCCCGCCATATAACAGGCAATCTGCAGCTGATATTCGCTGTCCCGGTAATTGCCAATCGCCGTAAAGGCATCAATCGCCTCCAACGCCTTTTCTTCCTGCAGAAGCAAAAGCGCAGGCTGATAGAGGCACTCCATGGCCATTTCATCCGCCTTCAGGTAACCGGAAAGCGCAAGGAATTTCTGCCGGGCATTTTCATAATCTGCCAGACGGAACAGATCTTCTGCCCAGGCATAATGGGACTGCTGCATTTTTTCGCCGCTGTCCTGATAGGTTTCCACCTGACTGTAGAAATGGATGGCGCTTTCCCACTGCGCGGCAGCAAAGTATTTTTCCGCCTGTACATAACGGGCCTCTTTCGCCTTTTCCGCGCTGTCCTTATAATCGCTCAGGGCATCAAAGCCGCTCTGCGCCACCTGCAAAGAGGTATAGGTGCCGCCGTTCAGAGAACTGATGGCGCTTTGATAATCGCACTCCACTGCCATTTCAGCGCTGTCGCGGTAATCTTCCAATGCCAGAAACTGCACCTTTGCATTCTGGAACTGACCGTTTTCCAGCGTACGCACGGCCGTGGTGTACCGGTAATAGGGAATAAAATGGAACACAGTGCCATAAGCCAAAGCGCCAAGAAGCACAATGGCACTTACAAGCGCAATGACCGTATTTCTGCGGCGGATGCGGCGGCGTTTTTCCTCGGCTTCGCGTTTGGCCTGTTCGGCTGCCGCTTTCCGCTCCTGCCGCTCTTTTTCCTCTTCTTCGCTTTCCCGCTTGAAGATAATGCCTTCCACCGCCGCCTGATTGAGTTTGGTAAACACATCGTGCTTATTACGTCCGCAGCGGCGGCACTTTTCTTCGCCCGGTCCGTTGGGACGGCCGCACACGCACACCCACACCGTTCCCTGATCGGAAGGATAGCACACAGCATCCTTGCCGCCCAGTTCCTGCATCACCTGAAGACGCTTGCCCCGGAGCAGAGGCGAAGGCGTGTAAGACCTGCTTTCATTCATGCCGCGGCGCCACAGGGTTTTATCCTCAAACCATACTTTATCAATCAGAATTTCGATGTCCATGGCCTGCAGGGCATCTTCTGCCGCCACTTCCACTTCAAACACCGTGCGGGGCAGCGCTTTTTCTGCTTCCACCCTTTCCACATGGCGCGCAAACTGCACACCCTCCCCATCGTAGCAAAGCACGCAAAGCTGCACATGGGTCACCTTATTTTCGGAAAGGTTGAACATCTGCATGCTGCAGGTGGGGTATTCGGGTGTGGGAATCAGGCAATTCCACAATTCCACGGGACAAGTCAGATCAACGCGCATGTCCACTCCTCCAACACATCAAAAGGGATTGTAAGCAAAAGTTGTGCTTATTCGCCGTCCAGCACAGCCAGCATATAGCCGCTCAGCGTCATGCCGGGACAGTTGAAATACAGGGCAACCTGTCCGTCCGGCACCTGAGTGACGTACATCAGGTATGCACCCTGATCTTCGTAGCGCACTTCGCCATAAGGCGCAACACCGTCCGCGCCATAGAGCACGGTGGCGCTGCCATTGAATTCGCCTTCGCCATGGCGGAAACGCAGCATGAGCGAGGTAACCGTGTCGCCCGTGCAGGCGCCGCGGGGCCCTTCCAGAAGGGACGAAGACACATACAGCGTGCTGACGCCTTCGTACATTTTATCGGCATCGTACTTCAAAACCAGCTCAATACCGTCCCAGCGGCAGGTACGGATATACGTACCGTCCGTATCCTGCACATAGCGGTCTTCCACCATATCGCCAAAACGATCGGCAATATCTTCCGCCGTGAGAGACAGGAAATCCACACCGGAGAAAAGCAGATCCTCCCGTGCAAACATATCCAGCACGCTGCCGTCTTCACTGACGGGATACATGCGGTAATCCATTTCCTCCTGCACAAGCGCAAAACGGGCAAGTTCCGCTTCGCCGTCTTCCACCACGCGGCCGCCTGCCACTTCCACGCTGAGCAGATAGTTCTCTGTAATATAGTAACCGATTTCGGCACGCACGGTATTGCCGTCCACCGTTTCATAGGCATAATAGGTGATTTTTTCCACGTTCTGCCCCATGCGTTCGGCCACGCCCACCATGGCGCTGCCGGGCAGAGAACCCGTCATGATCACAACGGCTTCTTCGTAGGTACCGTACAGTTCCTGATTGGCGCAGGGATAGGCATTCAGAATATCCTGAAGGGTAGAGCCCTGCGTGCTTTCATCCTCCTGCACGGCGCAGCGGAGCTGGCGCAAATCTTCGGTATTGCCGAAAATTTGTGCACCCACAATGGCACTGTCCGCACGCAGCGCATCATCTGCCAGTTTCAGCATGCCGCCGGCAAAGGATGCCGTATAGCTGCCGTCCACATCAGGCACTACAGTCAGCGTTTCATCCTGCATGGCCTGTTCGCGAAGCACTTCCAGATACGCGCTCACTTCATCTACCGTCAGAGGCGCCACATCCGAAGCAAAACCGGGCATCACAGACAGCGCCATGCACAAAACAAGCAGAATCGCCAAACCTTTTTTCATGTAAAACTCCTTTCAGGCACAGACACAGCCTTTCAGACTGCGCCCGCAGAAACACCAGATTCCTTTTCGTTAAAGGGGATGGACACCCTGCACGTCCACCAGATCGTACAGCAGACGGGCCTTTTCGCAGGGGGTATCCGTAAAGGTCAGTGCAGCAAGAATGCGCTGCGCCGTTTCGGCAGCGCTTTCAGCCGTGCGGGCATGAAGCGTGCAAATGTTTTCGCCCTTCTGCACCCGGTCGCCGATGCGCTTTTCCATCACAAAGCCCACGGCAGGGTCAATGGTATCTTCCTTGCGGATGCGGCCTGCACCCATCAATTGCGCCGCCCGGCCCAGTGCCGTGCAGTCCGTCGCCTTCAGGAAACCATCGCAGGGCGCAGGCACAGGCACCACAACAGGCGCTTCGGGCAGCATGTGAATATCATCGCACACCCGTTCGTCCCCGCCCTGTGCGTGGATCATTTCCTTAAGTTTCTTCAGACCCGCACCGCTGTGCAGCGCATGAAGCAGCATTTCTCTTGCTTCTTCCAGCGTTTTGGCCTGACCGCCGCCCAGCAGCATATGAGCGCCCAGATACACTGCCACAAAGCACAGCGGCGTATCCTCCGGCACTCTGCCGGCAAGCACGTCAATGGCTTCCTTCACTTCCAGGGCGTTACCCACGTGAGAACCCAGAGGCTCCTGCATGCCGCTGACCACAGCCGTCACAAAACGGCCCGCATTGGCGCCAATATCCACCATCGCCTTGGCCAGCCGGATGGAATCTTCTTCGGTATTCATCAATGCGCCGGAACCCGTTTTCACGTCCAGCACGATGGCCTTTGCACCGGATGCAAACTTTTTGCTCAGCACGGAAGAGGCAATCAAAGGAATAGAATCCACGGTAGCCGTTACATCGCGCAGCGCATAGAGCCGTTTGTCCGCAGGCGCAAGTTCAGCGCTTTGCCCCACCACGGCGCAGCCCACCTGTTCCACAATGGAAACAAATTCATCTTCCGGCAGCGTGACCCGCATGCCGGGAATGGCTTCCATTTTATCCACCGTACCGCCGGTATGGCCCAGACCTCTGCCGCTCATCTTGAGCACCTTGCCGCCGCAAGCCGCCACCAGGGGCGCCAGAATCAGCGTGGTGGTATCCCCCACGCCGCCGGTGGAATGCTTATCCACAGGAATGCCGCTGAGCTCGGGTGCCAGCATGGCGCCGCTTTCTGCCATCGCCAAAGTCAGTTCTGCCGTTTCCACAGCGTTCATGCCATTCAGACGAATGGCCATGAGCAGCGCAGAAAGCTGATAATCCGGCACAGAGCCTTCAGCTGCGGCTTGCGCAAACACTCGAATCTGTTCCCGGGAAAGTTCCCGTCCAAGTTTTTTATCTTCAATGATCGACAGAAAATCCATAACTTCTACCCTTCCGTACAATCTCTATATTTGCATATATGTATGCATTGTCAGTATAACACATTTATATGTCTGAGTAAAGAAAAAGCCTTGTAAAAAAGATATGAACGGTGCAAATGAATAATGCCTCAAACAAATATCCCGGCCATGCAGCGCACAGCCGGGATCAGGGATTTTCTGTTCTGTTTTACTGTTTATTCGGCAACAGCCTCTTCGAATGCTTCAAAGAAATCGGGGCAGGCCCAGGTACCGCAGCCGATGAGTTTTTCATCCTTCACAGCCAGCTGCATGGTCAGGCCGTTGCTGAGATAAATCAGCAGGCTCTGGCCCGTTTCGCCGCCGCCGGCACGCTGATACACCGCATTCTGATACAGCACATTCATCAGTTCAGCAGCCTTCGTACTGTCCTGAATGGCGCCCACATCGGAAAGTTCCAGCGCAATCACATTCTGCGCCTTCAAAGTATCCTTCAGGCTTTCTGCGCCCACCACAGCGCTGTCTGCATAGCCTACACGCTGGAACACGCGAAGGCCGCCGTCCACATAGGCACAAACCATGGCACCGTTCATGCCGTTTACGGCATACACCTTTTCGCCTTCGGCAACGATATTGGATACCACATCCTGGCTGTCTGCCAGCGCAGGTTCCTCCGTAAATACATTGACGCTTCCCAGAAGATCACCGGTTAAACTGCCGGAAAGCTGGCTGGGAGTAGTCAGCATCCGGTAGGTGCGTCCTTCCAAGCGCACAAGGGGGAAATTGGCGCCGCCCTGCACCCAGATGCTGCGGTAAGACGGCACCTGAGAAGTGCTGATCTGAATGGATCCCTGAGGCACATCCAGCAATGCACTGCGCACCATGGCGTTTGGATCGTTATCGCCCGCTGCCTGTGCGGTAAGCGGAGACGGCTCCTGGGTTCCCGTCAAAGACGGAAGGTATGCGCCAAGCCCGATGCACAAAACCAGTGCCATGGCCAACACAGGCGCCAGCTTTTTCAGCATTTGTTTACGCCCATTCATTTTATCTCTTGCCGCATTGCGAATGCGGTATTTCAGCTGCGCAGTAGCATCCATACCCATTTCTTCGGCAATGGACGGCAATTGACGCAGTCTGTCTTCCACACGCTTCACCGCAAGTCACTCCCCTTCAAAAGATCTTCCAGCTTTTTCCGGCCTCGGGAAAGACGGCTGGAAACCGTTCCTTCCGGCACGCCCAGCAATTGCGCCATTTCCGCAATGCCGTAGCCCTGATAATAATGCAGCAAAATCACATCTCTGAAATCCGCAGGCAAGCGATGGATGGCAGCAAGCAGTTCCTGCTTTTCCAACCGGTCTTCCATTTCACCTTCCACGCCCACAAGCTCCATGGCGGGACTGCCCAGCACCACACGGCGTACCCATGCATTGCGCCAGGTATCGCGACACTTGTTCAATGCCACTTTCAGCAGCCATGCCTTTTCCCTGCCCGGCACCAGCACAGGCGCCGTGGTCAGCAGTTTGATGAACACTTCCTGCGTTACGTCCTCTGCCTGCTGCCTGTCTCCCAGGTAGAAAAAACTGACACGCAGCACATCGTTGGCGTATTTCTCATAGAGTTCTTCAAACAAGCGCTCATCCAGAGGCATTGCTTTGGATGTCTCTTCACTCATATAACGGCATACCTTTCCACATTCTTGCATCGGTTTGCCAAAAACGGAAAAACTTTTTCCCCTGCACCCGATGCGCAGCAGTTATATTTCATTATACCGCCGGGCAAATTGAACGTCAAGCAATGGAAAAAAGCCTGCAAAAAATTTACATATCCGCTTCATCAAAAGAAGCACCCAACGCCTGTTTGCACACCGTGTAGCTGTATCCGCGGCGCAAAAGGGACTGCATGGCATGCTGCATATCCTTTCCCTGCTTCAAAAGCTTTCCTGCCAGCTTCCTTGCAGCCGCCAGTTCGCCTTCGAAAGAAAGTTCCTCCAGCGCTTCCCGGGCCGTTTCTTCATCCACGCCCTTCTGCTTCATTTCCATGGCAATCATGCGGCGGCCCTTGGTACGGGCACGGTGACGCACCCATTGCTCGGCAAAGCGTTCATCGCTGACCAGTTCAGACGCCGTCAGCATATCCATCACCTGAGCAATGATGCTTTCGGGATAGGCGCTTCTGCGCAGTGCTGCAGCAATTTCCTTTTCGGTATGTTCCCGCATGGCCTGCAGTTTTACCGCCCTGTCCAGCGCAAAGGGCAGCGCACGGCTTCTGACGAAAGCCAGGTATTCCTCCCGGTCCACCATGCGCCCCGCACGCAGCGGACGCTCGGACAAAAAGACGGAAGGAAAACGGAACATTTCGCCGCACTGCAATTTCACATGGGCCACACCGTGCATTCTTTTTACACTGACAATCTCGTCCGTCATACCCTGTTTCCTTTCGTTTTTCCACCCAGCAGCAGCCGGATCAAATCCCGGTTCAGATCTGCCAGCACATATCGCCGGGCAAGGGATGCGCCGCCGGTCAGCAGCACAAAACCCTTCTTCTGCACAGGATCGAAAAACACACCGTTCACCGCGCCGTAAGCCAGTCCCTGATGGCCGTAAATGACAGCATCGCTCAATTCTGCATCCCGGATGATGAACATCCCCAGCCCTTCTGTGATATGGGGATCTCTTGCGCCAAAGGGGATATGTGCTTTTCTCAGTTCCTCATACCCCAGCATGGCGTCCCGGCCAATCAGCGCCAGATCTTCCGCGCTGATACAGAGATTGCCATGGCTCACGGCATAATGCCGCAGGGGAGCAGCCGTATCCGCTTCTTTTGCACGGCTGCGCAGCTGCTTTGCATCATAGGTCCGTTTGGGCGGCAGCAGCTGATCACAGGAGGCAAGCACGGCTTCAGAGGACAAATTCTGAGGAAAGAACGATGCACCGTTTTCAGACATACCCGGGAAGTTTTCCCGCAGCAATTCATCCAGTCCTTTTCCCGATACCGCCTCCAATACCGCGCCCAGAATGCCTGCGCCGAAATTGGAATATTGAAACTGCGTGCCCGGCTGTCTGCTGAGAAACACATCCGCTTTGAGCACTTCATCCAGCGTCTTTCCCTGCGCGGCTCCCTGCCAGAAAGCAGGCGCATCCCAAAGTGAAGAGGTATGGCACAGCAGCATCCGGGGCGTGATCACCTGATCGGGAAATGCAGGATTGCGAAGGGGAACGCCCAGCATATCGCCGGCGTCCCGGTCCAGAAACAGTTTTCCCTGCTGAGCCAGATGCCATGCCAGCATGGCGCTGACCATTTTTGCCACCGATGCGGTACGGAAGCAGGTATCCATCTTAACCGGCTGACGGTCTCCCGTATATCCCACGGACGCAAACCCGGTAACGCCTGTTTCATCAAACAGGCAGACTGCGCCGCATTTTACCCTGTGACGGTTGAGCACCCGGGTAATTGCACCCTTGCTTTTCCGGAAGCAGGGCAGCAGGCGGACTGCAGCTTTGTAAAAACGGTAATAACGCACTTGCAAACTCCTGAAAAGGGGCGGTACAAACCGCCCCTGTTTTGCTGATTATATTGCTTTTGATTTTTCACGGACCCGGCGCAGCATGAACCAGGAACCGCCAAGAACCACCAGCACCACCGACAGCACCTGAGACACCCTGAAAGGCCCCCACATGAGGCTGTCCGTGCGCAATCCTTCAATGACCGTGCGGCCCGCACCATACCATACCAGATAGAGAAGGAACAGATCTCCCGGCTTTTTCATCTTTTTGCGCAACGCATGGAGGAAAAAGAATCCGGCAAGATCCCACATGGATTCATAGAAGAAGGTGGCCATGTGCCATTCATTGCCCACAAACACCGCTGCGGGAAAGAACTGCCATTTGGGATCGGTGATCAAATTGCCATAGGCTTCGCCGTTGACAAAGTTTCCCCAGCGGCCAATGGTCTGACCCAGAATGAGAGCGGGCGCCACCATATCCGCAAGCGCTCCAAAGGAAAGCTTTTTGATACGGGACATCAGCCATACGCCCACAGCGCCGCCGATGACGCCGCCATAAATGGCCATGCCGCCCTCCCAAACCTTAATGATATCTGCAGGGCAGGCTGCGTAATAGTCCCAGTTGAAGACCACATAATAGAGCCTGGCCCCCACAATGGCAAAGGGTACTGCCCACAGGGCAAAGTCCACTGCCGTATCCTTGGGCAGTCCCAGCCGCTTTTCCTGACGCATGCAGTAGAAAGCGCCCAGGGCAATGGCCAGAGCAATCAGCAATCCGTAAATGGGAATCACGCCAAACAGTGTCCGTTCCATAATGCTCCTATCTCAGGAAAAATATTGAAAAATCATCGGAAAAGATTGGGAAAAAACGCTAACCGAATTACTTCTGTTCGCTTTCGATCTTTTCCAGCCATTCGCGAATGTTCAGCTGCTGGGGGCAGGCCGTTTCGCAGGCGCCGCAGCCGATGCACTGGCTGCCATCCTCGCCCTTTTCCTTCATTCTGGCGTAGCGATCGGCAAACTCTTCGGGATGATCGAACATCTGTGCATGGTTGTAAGCGCCGAAGATGTTGGGAATCTTCACGCCCTGGGGGCAGGGCTGGCAGTACTGGCAGGCGGTGCAGCCGATGGGCTGACGGGCCAGATACTTTTCCTTGAGCGCCTTGGTAAAAGCACGGTCCGCTTCGGTCATGCCGTTCACCGTCAGGTTATTGAAGATGCGCAGGTTATCTTCCAGCTGTTCTTCGGTGCTCATGCCGGACAGGATGGTGGCCACTTCGGGATAATCCGCCAGATAACGGAAGGCCCAGTCCACAGGAGAACGCTTGCTTTCGTGTTCGTCGATCATGGCGCGCACGTCGCTGGGGGGATTGGCCAGCGCACCGCCGCGGAGGGGTTCCATGACCACGATGCTCACGCCCTGACGGCCCGCTTCGCGCAGACCTTCTTCGGTGGCCTGGTTTTCATCGTCCAGATAGTTGTGCTGAATCTGGGCCATTTCCCACTTATCCCAGTCGTTGAGGATGTGGAGGAAGGTTTCCTTATCATCATGGAAGGAGAAACCGGTGTGACGGATACGGCCGTCCTTCAGCGCCTGCTCCAGGAAGGGCTTGTAGTTGAAAGCGCTCATCTTTTCGTAAGCGTCGCGGTTGAGGGCGTGCAGGATGTAGAAATCCAGATAAGGCACGTCCAGCTTTTTCAGCTGTTCGTCCAGCAAACGGTTCATATCCTTTTCTTCGTTCACGGACCAGTGGGGCAGCTTGGTGGTCAGGGTCACCTTTTCACGGTAGCCGTCCTTCAGGGCAAGGCCGGTCACGATTTCGCTTTCGCCGGCATGGTAGCCGTAAGCGGTGTCCACGTAGGAAATACCGCCATCAATACCCTTGCGGATCAGGGCAATAGCGCGTTCGCGGTCGATCTTGTTGTCTTCGCCTTCAATGCGAGGCAGGCGCATGGTGCCAAAACCCAGACGGGATACACGGAAATTCAGTTTGCCAAAGGGTACATACTGCATAATGCTCCTCCTTATTGTGTCTTATACGGTTCAGAAATATCACTGAAATAAATAACTGAAATAAATGACTGAGATAAATGACTAAAATAAATGACTAAAATAATCACTGAGAATGGTAAGGGGGGGCAACATGTTACCATTCATAACCCACCGCTTTGAGGAAGGTGCGGCAGAGCACCTTGCGGCCGATGATGTTGGGATGAATGCAGTCCCAGCAAATGGCATGGGGATGCAAGCCGCCTTCGGAAAAGAAATCGTCCCACATTTTCTGGATATCGATGGTCAGAATGCCGTACTTTTCACCCAGCTTCTTCACCACAGCGCCGTAAGCGTCCATGGTTTTGCGCATTTCATCTTCCTTGTTCTGTTCCAGGAAGTAGGGGGTCATCAGCACCATGCCCTTCACCTTGGGCAGCGTCTTTTCGATCATCCGGCAAAGCGCAGCTTCGTAATCTTCAATGCCGTACCACAGTTCCGGACGGTCGGGGCAGTCATACTGACGCCATACATCGTTAATGCCGATCATCATGCACACCCAGTCGGGACGGTTGTTCATCACGTCTTCATCCCAGCGTTTTTCCAGATCCCGGCTCTGATGGCCGCTGGTGCACACGTTCATGATGCGCATGCGGTAAGCAGGATAGGCTGCCTGCAGCATGGATGCCACATCCGCCACATAGCTGGTGCCCCAGCCGTCTGCACTGTCGCCTACGGGACGCTCACGGTCATAATCGCCGATGGAATCGCCGATAAAGAGGATCCGGTCGTTCTTTTCAAAAAGCATGTTTAACGTCCTCCGCAAAGACATTTTATTCCATTGTGTACATTATAGCCCATTTTCTCCCATTCGTAAAGAGTTGCAACACCCCTTCTTTCATGGTAAACTGTCCCTGTACCCCTTACAACGAAAGGAATTATTTGTATGCCCACTGTTGCATTCCACACCCTTGGCTGCAAGGTAAACCAGTACGATACCCAAGCCATGCTGGAAAGTTTTCTGCAAAACGGCTATACGCTGAAAGAGTTTGATGAAATCAGCGATGTGTACGTGATCAACACCTGCACGGTGACCGGCACCGGCGATAAAAAAAGCCTGCAGATGGTGCGCCGGGCGCTGAAACAGAACCCTGCCGCCCATATCGTCATTGCCGGGTGTCTTGCCCAGCGGGACGGTGAAAAGCTGCTGGAAACGGGCGCACGGCTCATCATCGGCAACGCTCACCGCGCGGACGTGGTGGCGCTGCTTCACGATGCCATCGAAAAAAACACCTCCGTTTCCGCTGTGGAAAAGGATCTGCTTCACGTTCCCTTTGAGCCCCTCAAAATTGCCCGCTTTGCCGAACGCACCCGCGCCGCCATCAAAATTCAGGAAGGCTGCGACCGCTATTGCACCTACTGCATCATCCCCTATGTGCGGGGCGGTATCCGTTCCCGCAAGGTGGAGGATATCCGGGAAGAGGCTGCCATTTTGGCAAACGCCGGCTTTGAAGAACTGGTGCTCACCGGCATCCACCTGACCAGCTACGGCCGTGATTTGAACGGCGAAACACTCTTGGACGCCATTGACGCCTGCTTGGTCGAGGGCGTAAAGCGCATCCGTCTGGGTTCTCTGGAACCCGTCATTGTCACCGAAGAATTTGCCAAAGCCATTGCCCAGCGCAAGGAAGTGTGTCCCCAGTTCCATCTGGCGCTGCAGTCCGGCAGCGATACCGTGCTCAGGCGCATGCGCCGCCGTTATACCACGGAGGAGTTCTTTACCGCCGCTTCCCTGCTTAGAAAATACATGTCCTCCTGCGCCATCACCACGGATGTGATTTGCGGTTTTCCCGGCGAAACGGAGGAAGAATTCCAGGAGACCCTGGCTTTTACCGAAAAGGTACACTTTGCCCGCATGCATGTGTTCCCCTACAGCGCCCGCACCGGCACCCCTGCCGCCACCATGAGCGGTCAGGTGCCCAAAAAGGTCCGGGAAGAACGCACCCGTACGCTGATCGCTTTGGGCCAGAAGCTGGCTGCTTCCTACCACGAAAGCTTTATCGGGCAGGAAGTGGAGGTGCTCTTTGAGGAAAAGGGCGTGGAAGGCATGCTCAGCGGCTATACAGGAGAATATGTGCACTGCCGCGCAGAAGGCGATATGCCCGAAAATGCGCTGTGCCGTGTAAAAGTCACCCATGCCGATGAAAACGGCCTGAAAGGCGTGATCCTGCCGTGATCTCGCTTCGCATTGCAAAGCCGGAGGATGCTTCCGCCTTTCTCCAAATCTATGCACCCTATGTTGCGCATACTGCCGTTACCTTTGAACTGGAAGTGCCGTCAGAAACCGAATTTGCCGCCCGCATCCAAAATACGCTGCCCAAATACCCCTATCTGGCTGCCGAGAAGGATGGCGAGATCATCGGCTATGCTTATGCATCCGCTTTCAAAAGCCGCGCGGCTTACGATTGGGCGGTGGAAACCAGCATCTATATCAAGGACGGTTTCCATGGCATGGGCGTGGGCAAAATGCTGTATCAGGAACTGGAGAGGCTGCTGGCAAAGCAGCACGTTCATTCCCTGAACGCCTGCATCACCTACCCTAACGATGAAAGCATCCGCTTCCACGAAAAGATGGGCTACACCCTGTGCGCCCATTTCCACGAAAGCGGCTATAAAATGGGCATGTGGCGGGATGTGGTATGGATGGAAAAACATCTTCCGCAGGATACTCCGCCGCAAAGCTTCATTCCCTTTTCCCATCTGAAAGGAGATCTTCTGCCATGACCCACGAGCAGCTGCTGAAAAACCTGGAAGTTCCCACGGAACGGATAGATGTGGTTCTGGACACTGATACCTTCAACGAAACGGACGATCAGTTTGCGCTGTCCTATCTTTTGCGCAGCAATGATAAACTGACTGTCAAAGGCATCTGCGCCGCGCCCTTCCACAACGAACTGAGCGTTGGTCCGGAAGACGGCATGGAAAAAAGCTATCAGGAGATTTTCCGGCTGCTGCACCTGGCAAATCGGGAAGATTTGAACCCATGGGTATATCAGGGTTCGCCCGTATATCTGCCCGATGAAAGTACTCCTGTTCTCTCCCCCGCCGCTCAGTTCATGGCCGACCTTGCCATGCAGTACAGCCCCGAAAAGCCGCTTTATATCGCCGCTATCGGCGCCATTACCAATGTGGCTTCGGCACTGCTTCTGCGCCCTGAAATGCGGGAAAACATCGTGATTGTGTGGCTGGGCGGACATGCCCATCACATGCCCAGAACGGATGAATTCAACATGGTGCAGGATATTGCCGCTGCCCGCGTGGTAATGGCAAGCGGCGCGCCTGTGGTGCAGCTGCCCTGTTTGGGCGTGGTAGAATGCTTTTCCGCTTCCCGCTGGGAAATGGAACACTGGCTGAAGGGCAAAAATGCCCTCAGCGATTATCTTTTGAAAACCTTTGTGGATGCCGGCGAAAGCTACGCTTCCGGCACCCCCTGGTCTCGGGTCATCTGGGATGTGACCGCCATCGGCTGGCTGCTGAATGAAAACAACCGTTTCATGGCCAGCGATGTGCGCCCCGCCCTGATGCCGGAATATGACAGCGTCTATGATGCCGCCCATCCCGGTTTGCCCATCCGCTATGTGTATCAAATCCACCGGGACGCCCTGTTTACCGATTTGTTCGAAAAGCTGGCACAATAAGCAAGTTCTTTTCCATCCATCAGCAACCGGCGCAATGACCAGATTTCGCCTGCCCTTTGTTTTCCATCCACAGATAAGCTGACCGATGAACTTGGATTTGACGAAGTGTATACTCAAAATCTGCGGATTACTCCCTTGCTATTTCCATTTTAGTGAATTATACTATTGTACACAATACAAAAGAAAGGGGATCCCCATGGAACACTTTGTAAACGAAAAAACCGTAATGCAGTTTTATTTGGAAGAAATGACTGCCGACCGGATTGTTTTTTTGAAAGAAAAGCCCGAATTAAAACACCAGATTCATATACTCATTGAGCAGCTTTTGAACGAAGATAAAATGAACAATAAGATTTCCATTGCCTGTAAGCTTTGGAAAGTTTTATTTGAAGCAGCGATGACTGATATTAATCCCGACAAATCCGGCTATGACAAGCTGTTTAAGTATTTTGATGCATATGTCGAATTTGAAGAATTGATTTTCGCATCCGATTCCTTCTATCGTGACCACACACTACATTGCATCTGGGTGTATTTCTTAGGTGAGTACTTAACGCGCCGCGAGGAATTTCATGACCTGTTTCTTGATATGGAAAATCTTCCCAGCACCCTATATGCTCTTTCGGAGCTCTTCAAGCATGGAGAATTTTTTGATTCTGCCTTTTCTGAACATCTGAGTAAATTTAAAGATATTGAGACAATGCTTCACAGTCTGCTTGCAAAAAACGAATCTGTCCGTTGCATTTCTGCACTTACACACGACCTTGGATATCCATTAAAGAAAATCGAGAAAATTAACAAAAGCATCAAAAAAGTACTTCCGTTCTTTTCTGTAAACAACTTTACTGATTTTTCTTTTGAATACGGAAATATCCAACAGGAATTTGTCAAGAATTTTATTGATTTCATCAGCCGTAATACTGTTATTAAGTTAGATGTTTCTGATAAAGATGACCGGCTTGTGGATATTTTCAGCAAAATCATGATAATAAATAAAAACGGCGTGCTGTGTGATGTCAACCGCCAAGCTTTAGCAGAGCTTACTGAGGAAGAAAAAGCGATCATTCTGCATTCTACATGCTATAGCCACGGCTTTGCTGCACCGATTTCAAAACAGCTCGGTTATTGGAATGACTTCGAAGAGTATCGCCATGGCATCATGAGTGCATTTCTTCTTTGTAAGAATGTACGTGCTTTCCAAAGTATCGACTACAATGCATTAAAGGACGATTTCCGTTATAAAGACTCTCAAGAATTTGCGCAGATTATGGCGGTACAATCCATTCTAACCTCCATTACCGATCACACTAGTGAGCAGTTCCGAATTTCTTCTTTGGATACTGACTCTTATCTGACCTTCGTGGATGAGATTGAAGAGTTCTCCCGTATTTCCCGTGCAAGCCAGAACCGAGAATATGTCGAAGAATTCTGTGATACTGCGCTTTATATGGAAGACGACTGGTTAAACATTATATTTGAATTCAATAATACAAACTTAGATAATCTGGACCCTGAAATTTCTTTCAAGGGACGTTGTAAACGGTTTTTAACCCTGTTTGATATCCGAAACTTAAGTCCGAACCTAAAGCTTCGTGTGCAGTGTATTGGAAAGCTCCCAACCAATCAGAACACTTACTGTTTGGAAATTGCCAGAAATCATGCGGATATCATGATTAACGGCGAATCCCAGAACATTCCAAAGTACTTAAAAGCAAACCAGTTCTATACAAAAGAAGAATACGCAAAACAATAATCTCGTACGCTCATCTCCGAGTTATGGGGCTACTATATGATTGCATATTCTGGATGAGTGCAAGTAGTCAAATTCCAATTTACCGCACAATAACCGTCCCTTATCTCCAATCCTTTCTGACCGGCGTTAATCCCATGAAAAAACGATGCTTTTCAGTTTGCTTTTATGCCTTTGTAAAAGGATTTTTACATTGATTTTTCATGATGTAAAAGCAGTTTGGTAGAAATGCATTCAGAGATTTTGTATACTGATTTTGCTTCAAATGAAGCGAAATCAAAGGAGGTGGAAAGAATATGGAAATAGGCAGCAAGCTCAAAAAGGCACGAAACATAAAAGGAATAACGCAGGAACAGGCGGCCGAGTTACTTGACGTTAGCAGACAGACCATTTCCAATTGGGAAAATGATAAGTCTTATCCTGATATCATGAGTGTCATCAAAATGAGCGATATCTATTCCGTAAGTCTTGACCATCTCCTCAAGGAGGAAAAATCGATGAAGCAGACTTATCAGGAATTTCTGGAGGAGAGCACAAACACCGTAAAGGCAAAAAGAAATTTGGGAAAGATCATATTACTTTCCACCTACTTTGTCATTTGGGCTGCAGCCATGATGGTTGTGTGGAATATAGGGCCGATACCTGCAGGGCTTGATTTTGCTTTAAGGTGGATTTTGCTGCCGCTCCTTTTACTTGTCTCGACAGTAACGGTTGCCAAGAATGACTATTGGGGAAAAGGAAACTGGTTTTGTGTTTTAGGGGCTGCCATAACATTTCTTACCGTTCCGTATACGGAATTTGCAGAAGAACTGGGCACAGCAACATTTACTTTTCGCTTCCCTAATTTCTGGTACATGATAACAGGCATTATTGTGTCCCTGTGCGGCATCGGAATAGGAGCTTATTTGAGAAAGAAACCTGCTGCGAAAGAACAGTTGTAAATGAAAGATCAGGAGTGCTGAAGATTCTTGCTTTTCCAGGCAACCGCCTTCTGCCCATTCCGGTTTCCGCACATAAACAAAACCACAGCAAAAAGGCCGTGTATCAAAAACGATACACGACCTTTTCTATTGCAGATGCCCGCAAAACAATATCCGTTTCTCAGATGTTCAGCAGCACCAGCGCAGCCAGGATCACCGCAGCGCCCATCCACTGCCGCTTGCTCAGCTTTTCCTTGAAGAAGAGCACACCGGCCAGCGTGACCACCAGAATACCCGCCACGCTGAAGGTGGGATACACGATGACGGCAGGCAATTTGTCCACGGACTTGAGCAGGAAGCGAGCAGAGAAGAAATTGGGAATGCCCACCAGCAGACCGAACAAAAGTTCATACTTGCCGGGACGTTCCTTCTTATAGAACATCAGGGCCACGCACAAGAGCAGCGCCACCACGAAGGTGTAGAATACAAACTGGTCATTGAGAGCGCTGGATCCGTAGAAGTTGTACACCTTGGACATGGCATCGCAGGCGCCACCGGCCAGCAGCACCATCACCAGACCGGCCTTGAACTTCACCGTTTCAGTGTTCTTTTCAAAGTTGATCAGCAGCATGGCAACAATGGCCAGGGCAAAGCCGATCCCCTGCACCGGAGAGGGCATTTCGTTGAACAGGAAGATGGACAGAACCATGGGCACCAGCAGACCCAGTTTGGCAAAAATGGTGGTCAGCACCACGCCGTTCTTGCGGATGTTCAGCTGCAAAAGCACAAAGCCTGCCAGATACAGAATACCATCCAGCACACCCCAGGCCATGGTTTCGCCCAGTTCAGGCACCTTAGGCAGCAAGTTATCAAAACCGGTAAAGGCAGCGCTGAGCACGGTGCACATCACATAGTTCATCACCAGCATGCCGATCTTGTTCTTTACCTTGCCGTTGCTCAAACGCATCACGATGTTGATGGATGCGCTGGAGAGAATCGCCAGAATCAGATAGATCATGTTTTTCCTCCTTCAACCCGGTCAAAGTTTCATTGCCATAATGATTTCGTCGCCGTCCCGGTCCACTTCGACGAAGCCCAGTTTTTCATACAAATGTTTGGCGGTCTCTGCACCTTCCACATAGCACAGTTCCACCTTGTCAAATCGGCCTGCGCTGCGCATTTCCCTGAGGCACAGTGCCATCGCTGCCTTGCCGTATCCCCTGCCCTGATATCTTTCGTCAATGAACAATTGGCTCATGTCATAGGCATTTCTTTCAGGACAGTCATAATACAGCCCCATGCCCACATAGTTGTCGTCGTCACAGACGTAAAACGCCCGGCAGTTGAAATTGCGGTAGGCATACGCGCGGGCCAGCAGCACCGCAGCATTGGCAACAAAATGCTTCTGATCTTCTCGCACGGACAGCCGGATACGCCAGTTGCTTTCGTCGATATCCACCAAGTGAATCACATGCATCACTTCCTTTGTGCACAGAGTACGGATGCGCACTAAAAATGATTGTATCACATTTTCCACTTTTCGCCAAGAGGGATGTCACATTCCGAAAGAAAAAAGAGCCTGTCCACAGGGGACAGACTCTTTTTGCCTTACACTCAGATCAGTTCGATGATGACGCGTTCGGCAGCGTCGCCACGACGGGGGCCCAGCTTATAGATGCGGGTGTAGCCGCCGGTGCACTTCTTTTCTTCGTTGCGGGCACGGTACTTGGGGCCGTACTCACGGAAGAGCTTTT
>JAFYLS010000002.1 GCA_017550035.1 Clostridia bacterium | reverse complement strand
TCTTCTTTTGTAATATATCCTTCCTCTGCCCACTTGTCCACCGTTTCTTCCCAGTAGCCAAAGGCGACCACCGGCATGCGGTCATAGGGCTGATAATGCAAAATGGCGTTAACCCGCTGGCGGTTATTCATGGCTGCCTCCTGTGCTTTTGATGCCTTATTATAGCGTGAATTGGACATTCTGGCAAGAAAAACGAAAACCGGAAGGGGCTACCTTCCGGTTTATGATCACATGTTTTCGCTGAGCAGGCCGATCAGTTCCCAGTCGTCCATTTTAATAGCGGCGTCCAGCAGAATGTGAAGACTGTCTTCGGTATCTGCATATTCTGCCAGTGTGCGGATCAGTTCTTTATCCTTCCTTTCGGCGGCATGGCCGCACAGGAGCGTGAGGGTATCATTGTCCAGTTCCCACTGTTCCAGAATACGGGTGACAACATCCATTTCTTTTTGATTCAGTGCTTCGGAAAGCAGGAGGCGCCTGGCGTCATCGTTGCTGTCCAGAACCAGTGTCTCGATCAGTTCCCAGCGGCTGCAGTCTGCGATCAGTCTGCACAGGGCGATCTGATCATCATAATCCAGATCGCAGTAGTGGTCTTC
The DNA here is from genome assembly GCA_017550035.1 of Clostridia bacterium. Classification (GTDB taxonomy): domain Bacteria; phylum Bacillota; class Clostridia; order Christensenellales; family Aristaeellaceae; genus SVGT01. Next base: position 10,615 of record JAFYLS010000002.1, on the reverse strand, counting down.
AAGCCATTTGCCGTTGCTTTGTTCCACTGCCTTGCGGGCAATACGCATGAGAGGATGCTCTGTTTCTTTGCTGGGGGCAGAAGGGGGGTCGGGTGCGTTTTGTGTGTCGGATTGCAGGCTGGCCCCCAGATTGCTGAATACGGAACCGACTGTATCGCCGATATATTTGCCAATGTTCTGCAATTTGCGTATGCTGCCAAGGTCAATGTCCAGGTCATAGCGAAGTGAGCCTTTCTGCCCCTTCTTTTTCCACCGCAGGCCATTGGCAGCGCCTTTTTGGATCAGTTCATCCACCAGATCGCCGGGCAGGAAGGGAATGATCCTCTGCAGCAGTTCCATATTTCTGCCGCTCATCAATTCATTGTTTTTGCGGACCAGATCGGCAAAGAACTGAGCGGAGACGAAGGGCGCCAGCGCCGGCAGCATATCGGCATCCAGCGTATCCATGGCGCAGGCAGTCATTGCTTCGACGGTTTCCCGGCTGGCAAAAGGCAGGATGGATAAAATGATGTGCATATCCGGCTTTTTGCAGTCGGGGGCATGGAGGGCATCAAGCAGAATCTTGTCTGCTGTTCCGTGTCCGGCAAAAGGCAGCATGGCAATGAGCTGCTCCCAGTCCATGCCGGTTTCTTCTGGGATTGTTTCTTTCGTGGATCCAGCGGGTGCTTCTGTTTCCGGTACCTGAATGGGAGCCGAAACTTCATCTGCGGGCGCTGCCGTATCTGTTTTCTGTGCAGGTACATTGCCGCTGAGAATATCTTCCATGCTGACACCGAAGTGACGGCTCAGGAACAAAAGCGTTTGTATATCCGGCAGTGCCAGACCGTTTTCCCACTTGCTGACAGCCTGATGGGTAACGCTGCACATGTCTGCCAATGCCTGCTGACTTAACCCTTTTTGCTGGCGCAGGGCGGCAATGGTTTTTCCTACGGTGGTGGTATCGATCATGAAGATGGCTCCTTTGTGTTTTGTCAGCGGCCGCTGCTGTGAGAAAAGCATAGCGGAAGTGTGTTGGCACTGTAAAGAAACCGTTGGTTGAATGCTGGATTGCAACCTGCGGTTGCAACCGGTGGTTGCGATGCAGGCATAGCACAGACATATTACCTTCGCAAGACATAAAACCGGGAAGAGCAGATCTCTCCCCGGTCAGATTGTTGTGGTTGTTATTTATAGATGGGGCCGTAGTGCCTGCAGGCGGCGTAGTCGGCAGCTTGCTGATCGTCCGTGCCGAAAGCGGCCCAGCTGTGGGGACGGTAGACCTTGTCTGCGGGCACGTTGTGCATGGAAACGGGAATGCGCAGCATGGCACACAGGGTGATCAGGTCGGCGCCCACATGACCGTACACCGTAACGCCGTGGTTGGCGCCCCAGTTGGCCATGACGGAGTACACGTCCTTGAATGCACCTTCGCCCGTCAGGCGGGGGGCAAACCAGGTGGTGGGCCAGGTGGGGTCGGTACGCTTGTCCAGCTTATCGTGGACGAAATCGGGCAGCGTCACGGTATCGCCTTCTGCGATCTGAATGACGGGACCTACGCCTTCCACAATGTTCATGCGGATGCAGGTGACGGGCACTTCGGCTACCGTTTTGAAGTGGCTGGAGAAGCCGCCGCCGCGGAAGTACTGGTAGTTGGCGCGGCACCAGTCGGTAGCCTTGAGACAGGCGGAAATATCGTTTTCGGTCATTTCCCAGAAAGGTTTGTGGCAATGCTCGCCCTTTTCGTTGGTAGCGGCGGCCGTGCCGTCCAGCGCGGTGGCGCCGGAGTTGATCATGTGGATGAAACCGCCGGCTGCCTTGCCTTCGGGCTTATAACCGGTCACGCGTTCCACGGCCTCGGGGCTCCAGTAGGTGCGCACGTCGTGGAAGCAGGGGGCGGTATTGGTGACCAAAGTGGACAGCATCATGGATACGCCGTTCAGAGTATCATTTTCAGTGGCGAAGGGTGTGGGCATCTTGGGGCCGTTCCAGTTGAAGGTGGAGGCGAGAATGGCTTCGGTAAAGTCGCCGTTGGGCAGCCAGTCCGTCCATTGACGCTGACCCTGGAAACCGCCGGCCACGGCATTCTTGCCCAGCGCTTCTTCATGCCAGCCAAGTTCGTCCAGCTTGGGATTGCCGTAGAGGATATCCGTCACGATGATGGTCAGCTTGGCAATGAATTCCCAGTCCTTGTCGGCGGGCACCACCTTGGAACGGGTAACAATGTCCATCAGTTTCTTGCCGGCGTTCACATCAAAGCCTTCGGGGCAGTTTTCCTTGATCCAGGCAAGCGCCTTTTCGTATTCATCGTGATCGTAAATGCCCAGCGCCATGCGGCGCAGGATTTCGGTCATGTCCACCCATTCGGCGCGGATGCCGAAATACTTCTGGAACATGTTGGTGTCGCAGTAGGAACCCATGATGCCCATGGAAACGCCGCCGATGTTGACGTAAGACTTGTTCTTCATCCAGCCGACTGCCACGGCGCAGCGGGCAAAGCGAAGGATTTTTTCGCTTACATCTTCGGGGATGGAAGCGTCCTGAGCGTCCTGCACATCATGCCCGTAAATGGAGAAGGCGGGCAAACCTTTCTGGGCGTAGGCGGCCAGCACGGCAGCCAGATACACCGCGCCGGGGCGTTCGGTGCCGTTAAAACCCCAGACAGCCTTGATGGTGTGGGGGTTCATGTCAAAGGTTTCCATGCCGTAGCACCAGCAGGGGGTGACGGTCAAGGTGGCGGTTACATTCTGGGTGGAAAAATATTCTTCGCACTTGGCAGCTTCTGCGCCGCCGCCGATGGTGCAGGGGCTGATGACTGCCTGCACAGGGGTGCCGTCGGGATATTTCAGCGTTTCGATGAGGGCTTTGGCAGCTTTGGCCATGCCCATGGTCTGCTCTTCCAGACTTTCGCGGATACCGCCCCAGCGGCCGTCAATGGTGGGGCGAATGCCGATTCTGGGATACATCATAGGATTCAGTCCTCCTTCTTTTTGGCGGAATATTTCTTGTAACCGGGATGACGTCCGGTGACTTTGTAATAGTTTTTGCGCAGGTCGATCAGCTTGTCGATCTGCGGTTTTTCGATCTCTTTGGCGCCGCCCAGAAGATGCGCCGTCAGAGAGATCTTGGCGTATAGTTCCAGCGTTTCCATACGGTAGTAGGCGGTGATCAAATCGCAGCCCACCGTCAGCGCGCCATGATTTTCCAGCAGCAGCACGTCATGCTCGGGCAGATAAGGGGCAATGTTGTCCGGCACTTCGTAGGTGGAGGGCGTGCCGTAGGGGGTTACGGGGATGGAGCCGATGGCGATGACCGTTTCGATCATGGAGTATTCATCCAGGGGCTTTCCCGCTACGGCGAAACCTGTTGCCGTGGGGGGATGGGCATGCACCACGGCGCCCACGTCTTCGCGTTCCTTGTAGCAGCGCATGTGCATTTTTATCTCACTGGAGGGTTTATACCCTTCCGGGCCTTCCAGCACGTTCATATCTTCGTCCACGCGGATCAGTTTATCCTCCGTGATGAAGGATTTGCTGATGCCGCTGGGGGTGATCCAGTAGGTGTTGTCCGGCATTTTGACGGATACGTTTCCGTCGTTGGCGGCTACCCAGCCAAGCTGCCACATTTTGTGGCATACGTCGCAGATCTGTGCTTTGATTTCATTGGTATTCATGAATATGCTCCTTGTATCCGGCAGTGGAATATGCAACCTTTTGTTGGTGCGATTATAGCATAGATGACTGTGAATTGTAAAGAAAAGGACAGAACCTGATGGATCTGTCCTCTGAAAATACAGTTTTTTAGAAGCAGGCAATGTTGCTGTCGGTGCGGCTTTCGGTGCCGCCGCAGAGCACGCCGTTATCCAACTTTACGATCATTTGTCCGCGGCCGAAGGAGGGCGTGGAAAGGTCGGGGCGGATCATGTGCCCTTTCTGACGGAGCAGACGGGCCATTTCCATGTCAAACCGGGTTTCCACGGTAACGGAATTATCCCGCATCCACTGCCAGCGGGGAGCGTCCAATGCCTGCTGGGGATCCATGTGGAAGTCAATGAAATTCATGGCCACCTGCACATGTCCCTGAGGCTGCATGTAGCCGCCCATGACGCCAAAGGGCCCCACGGCCTTGCCGTCCTTGAGGATGAAGCCGGGAATGATGGTGTGATAGGTGCGCTTGCCGCCCTTGAGGCAGTTGGCGTCTTCGGGATTGAGAGAAAAATCGCTGCCGCGGTTCTGCAGGGCAATGCCGGTATCCTTGACGACGATGCCGGAGCCAAAGCCCATGTAGTTGCTCTGGATGAAGGAAACCATGTTGCCTTCTCCGTCTGCGCAGCAAAGATACACCGTGCCGGACTTGGGCGGCACCTGATGGGTGTACACCTGCGCGCGGTCGGTCATTTCCTTTGCGCGCATGGCACCGTATGCGGGATCCAGCAGATGCTGATAGTCAATTTCCATATGATCGGGATCGGTGACGTAATGGAAAGCATCGGCAAAGGCCATCTTGATGGCTTCCAATTGCTTGTGGTAGGTTTCGGCGCTTTCCTTTTCGGTAAAGTTGAATTCCTTGAGGATATTCAGTGCCATCAGCGCCACGATGCCCTGACCGTTGGGCGGAATCTCGCACACTTCATAGCCGCGGTAATGAACGCGGATGGGTTCCACCCATTTGGCGCGGTAGGCAGCCAGATCTTCATAGCGGATGTAGCCGCCATGCTTTTTGCTGTCTTCGTCGATCTTCCGGGCCAGTTCGCCGGTATAGAAGGCATCGGCATTGGTTTGACCGATCAGTTCCAGCGTGCGGGCATGGTTGGGCAATTTCATCAGGGAACCGGCTTCCAGTTCGCACCCGTCGGGGTTGAACGTGCGGTGCCATTCTTCAAACTCGGGGGCGGTCAGCACCTGCTTGTAGCGGGTGGCTGCATTTTTCCAGCCCTGTGCCAGCGTGGCTGCCAGAGGATAGCCGTCCCGGGCATAACGCACGGCAGGCTCCAGATCTTCAGCCAGAGACAGCTTGCCAAAACGGTTGTTCAGTTCTTTCCAGGCCATGGGTGCGCCGGGCACGGTGACGGGCGTCCAGCCCATCACGGGCATTTTGCCGTCCTTATCCTTTTTGTCTTCCAGCACCTTTTTGATGGAGATGCCCATGGGGGCAGGACCTGAGGAATTGAGCCCGTACAGCTTCTGATCCTTTTCCGACCAGACAAGTGCGAAAGCATCTGCGCCGATGCCGTTGGCGGAGGGCTCGACTACGGTAAGAGCGGCTGCGGCAGCAACGGCTGCATCCATGGCGTTTCCGCCTTTTTTCAGCACATCCAGACCTGCGGCGGCAGCCTGCGGACTGGAGCAGTTTACCATGCCGCCCCGGGCATACAGGGGGTAGCGCTGGGAGGGATAACGCTGATAAGTGGGGTTGAATTCCGGTTTCACAGGCATCCTCCTGTCTGAATGAAGATGGCTTTTAAGTGTAAAGATGGGAGAAAATTTCTTCGTGCAGGGCGAGCGTGATCAACTGCGTGCAGTCGTTTTCCGAGCTTTGCACGGCAATAACCAGATCTTTTTCCGGGCAGATGCAGGAGAACTGACCGTAGGCGCCGTCAAAACGGTAGCTTTCGCCGTAGGGCATTTTCCAGCACTGGAAGCCGTAACCGTTGTTCCAGTCAAAGGGCTTGGGATCGGGATTGGTGGGCAGATGCACCTTGCGGGCATTGTCGATCCATTCTTCCGAGAGAATGCGCTTGCCCTGCCACATGCCTTTGTTCAGGTACAGCATGCCAAGGCGGCACATATGGGAAAGCCTCAGTTCCAGACCGCTGGCGCCGAAAGTGTGTCCCATGGGGCAGTGCTCCCATACGGGGTCGGTATCCATGCCCAGAGGGCGGAACAGTTTTTCTTTCAGATATTCCTTAACGGTCATGCCGGCGGCCTTTTCTGCCATGCGGCCCACCATGTAGGTATCACCGTTGGAATAGCAGAACACACTGCCGGGCTTATGCTCGATGGGGTGGGAGAAAACAAACTTCAGAAAATCGGGCGCACCGATACCCTGACTGCGCTCGGCCATCATCAGCAGGGGCTTGTTCGCGCCGGAGGACATGGTGAGTGCGTGTTCGAGCGTTACATCCTGCCAGGCAGCGTCCATGTGGGCGGGGAAGTGTTCGGGAAAGTGAGGAGCGATCTTATCCGCAAGGTGCAGCTTGCCTTCATCAATCAGCATGCCTGCCGCCGTAGCGGTAAAGGATTTGCTGTGGGAATAGATAACGCGGGGCGTATCCGGCATAAAGCGGTGTTCAAACAGAATGTCCTGACGGTTGGCAAGCAGAATGCCTTCCACGGGGAGATGGTCCCGGTTTACCCGGTCGATGAAGCCCTGAAGCAGCTGTTTCATATGCGTTCTCCCTTTGTTTCTGATTTTTATTTTTCGGCTTTCTCAGCCGCATCGCGCATGGCGAAGTAAGTTTTCTGAATGCGTGCGGCCAATTTGGCGGCTGTTTCCATGTTGGTGCCTTCAGCATACAGATCATCGTTTTCCATGGGCGTGCCCACGTACACTTCAACACGGTTGAAGGTGCCGGGTTTTCCGTGGATGTATACGGGAATCATGGGCACTTTGGCGCGCAGAGCCAGTACGGCGGCGCCGGTTTCCACTTCGTGCATCAAAGAGGGCTGGTGGCGTGTGCCTTCGGGGAAAATGAGCAGCACATTTCCGTCTTTCAGGGTTTTGCTGCAGGCACGCATGGCAGCCAGATCCGTTTCGCCGCGGCCAACAGAGATCATGTGCATCTTGGGTGCGGCAAACTGCATGATTTTGCTTTTGAGCAGCTCTTTTTTAGAAAGGAAGCGCAGCTGCAAGTGCTTTGCGGGCACGGCAATCAGCGCGGGATCTGCCCATACCTGATGGTTGCACAGAAGAATGCAGGGTCCCGTCAAATTCTCCAGACGTTCTTTGTTGTGAACGCGGAAGCGGTAAATGAAGCGGGTGAGCACGGCAAAGGCGCCCCGCACAAAGGAGTAGAGCTTGTTATCCTGATCTTGCTGGTTATGATTTTGCATACCGTTCCTCCACCAGGTCGATGATGTGCTGTACGGTCTGTTCAAAGGTGAAATCGGAAGAATCCACCAGGATGGCGTCGTCGGCTTTTCTCAGGGGAGTAACAGCACGGTTCATGTCTTGATAATCGCGGGCACGCACTTCTTCCAGAATGGTTTCAAAGGGCGTGTTATCGCCCTTTTCCCGCAGCTGATTCATGCGGCGGGTGGCACGGACTTCATCGGAAGCTGTAAGATAGATTTTTACAGTGGCGTCCGGCAGCACTACAGTGCCGATGTCGCGTCCGTCCATGAGGATGGGCTGGGTTCTGGCGATTTCCTGCTGCAGGGCAACCATGGACTTTCTCACGCCGGCATAGCGGGATACGGCGGAGGCGGCAGTGCCTGCCTCCTGGGTGCGGATGCGGTGGGAAACATCGTTTCCGCACAGCAGCGTTTTCTGGGCGCCGTTTTCATAGGCAACGGAAATGCGGATTTCGTTTTCCAGAAGAGCGCATACTTCTTCTTCATTATAAATATCGCCGCCCTTATCCTGTACACCTACGCCCACGGCGCGGTACATGGCGCCGGTATCCAGATGCAGGATGTTCAGTTTCTGTGCAACAGCATCGGCAATGGTGCTTTTGCCTGCGCCGACCGGGCCGTCCATAGCGATGGTAAGAGGCTTTGTCATGGTATATCTCCTTCATGATATGATTTTCTCAAATGGTGAGGGACACTTTACACCCATTCTATTTTACTTTTCTTCCTCTGCGCCGTCAAGCAAGAAGCCGGAAAAAGTACAGTTTGACGCCTTAAATGCAGAAAGAACGGGCGCCGGAAAGGCCATTTTTATACAGAAATAAAAAAATAAAAATTTTTTTGAATTACTTGCAGGAAAACAAAGGGGAGACGGCGAAACAGGTCATAATCGCCCACATTGGTTTTGGAGGATGTTATGCCGCTGACGCTGGCCAAGCACGCCGGTTTCTGCGTAGGCGTGCGCAAAGCAATGGAAAAAGCCTTTGCCGCTGCTGAAGAAGCAAAGGAAAAGCAAATTCCCTGTTATGTATTGGGCGATCTGATCCACAATGATCAGGCGGTGGAAAAACTGCGTCAGGCAGGTGTTCTGCGCGCCGAGCATGTGGAAGATGTACCTGCCGGCAGCATGATCATCCTGCGCAGCCACGGTGTTGGGCCGGATATCATGGAAGCATGCGAAAAGCAGGGATTGATCACTGCGGACTGTACCTGCGCCTATGTGCAGGCGCTGCACAAGGTGGTCAGGGAGCACAGCCGCATGGGATTGCCCGTCATTTTGGTGGGCGATGCCAAACATGCCGAAGTAACTGCTACGGCAGGCTGGTGCGAAGGTACATGTCTGATCATTGAAAATGAAGAGCAGGCAAAAAGCATGCCGCTTCTCAAAAAAGCTTTGGCTGTAAGCCAGACCACGCTTCCTGAAGAAACCTGGGAAAGAATTCTTTCCTGCATCCGGGAACGGGTGGAAGAATTGACAGTCAAAAAAACTATTTGCAGCGCGACGGCGCAGCGCCAGGCGGAAGCCCGGGAGCTGGCGAAAAAGAGCGACGGCATGATCGTGGTGGGCGGCAGAAAAAGTGCCAACACCCGCAAGCTTTACGAAGCGTGCCTTTCGTTCTGTCCGCGCACAATCTTGGTGGAACGTGGGGCGGAAATACCGCCGCACTTATATAAAATCCACACGGAATACATAGGAATAACCGCCGGCGCATCAACACCGGATTGGTCACTTAAGGAGGTTGTCACACATATGAACGACATGGAGAAGGACATGGTCCTCCCGGAAGAAACCGTCACCGAAATGCCTTTGACGGAAGAAGAACAGTGCAAGCAGGACTTTATGGCTGATATCGAAAAGTCCTTTGTTCGCATCCACAACGGTCAGACCCTTACCGGCACTGTAGTGCAGGTCACCGAGGATGAAGTTTGCGTCAACATCGGCTACAAGTCTGACGGTATCGTCAAGCGTGATGACCTGGTTGACACCGACGTCAAACTGGGCGACGAAATCGAAGTCGAAGTTGTTAAGGTCAACGACGGCGAAGGCAATGTAATCCTGTCTCAGCGCAACATCATCAACCGCAAGGCTTGGGAAGCGCTGATGGAAAAGTTCGAAAACGGCGAATACGTGGAAGCCGTGGGCAAGGAAGCCGTCAAGGGCGGCCTGATTGCCAGCGTTGATGGCGTTCGCGCCTTCGTTCCCGCTTCCCGTCTGGCTCTGCGCTACGTGGAAAAGATCAACCAGTTCGTGGGTCAGCCCATGAAGCTGAAGATCATCGACGTGGACAAGCAGAAGAAGCGCATCGTTGCCAGCCGCAAGGACGTGCTGATCGAAGAATCTGCTTCCGAGAAGGCTGCTGCCTGGGAAAAACTGGCTGAAGGTGAAGTGGTGAAGGGCGTTGTGCGTCGCTTTGCCGATTTCGGTGCCTTCGTTGATCTGGGCGGCGTGGACGGTCTGATCCACGTGACCGATCTGAGCTGGGGCCATGTGAAGCATCCCAGCGATGTGCTGGCTGTCAACCAGGAAGTCGAAGTGAAGGTTCTGTCTCTGGACACCGAACGCGAACGCATCCAGCTGGGTTACAAGCAGCTGCAGCCCAAGCCCTGGGATAACATCGAAGAAAAGTATCCCATCGGCGTGATCCTGGAACGCCCCGTTGTGCGCATCCGCACCTTCGGCGCTTTCGTGGAACTGGAAAACGGCGTGGACGGCCTGGTGCACATTTCCCAGTGCGCTCTGACCCGCGTGAACAAGGTTGAAGACGTTCTGTCTGAAGGCCAGATCGTGCGCGTGAAGGTTCTGGGTGTGGATCCCGCTGCCAAGCGCATCAGCCTGAGCATCCGCGAAGCCCTGGCTGACGAAGCCATCGCTGATGATCTGTCTGTGGAAATCCCCGGTGAAGAACTGGATCTGCCCGTAGAAGAATAATCAACGGCATTTGCCGCCCGACCGTTTGGTCGGGCGGTTTTGTTTTTTGGGTTAAATCCAAGGGATTTGTGTAAAAAGAAGCAGAAAAAACTGTCATCCGGAGCGGTTGTGTGCTATAATAAATCAGTTACGGCAAGGAACATTCAGTTCTACTGTCGGGGAGGAAATGCATTTGCGGAAAATTCTGGGAGTGTTGCTGCTCCTGTTGATTTGTATATTGCCCTGCTTTGCAACGGCAGAGCTTGTGCTGGAACTCAGCAATGAAAAAATCGTTGTTGGGGAATGGCTGCAGACGTTTATACGGGGACGGCAGGATGAAACGCTGGCGTACAGCATGTACCGGGGTGATGAAGTACTTTTTGAGGGCACGCCCGTCACTGCGGAAGAAGGCTGGTATCAGCCGGACGAAGAGGGACAGTACCTTTTGCGCGTAACGGCTGCGGATGCTGAAGGAAACGAAACCCAGCTGGAGAAAGCCTTTGAAGTATGTGCGCTTCCCAAATGCAGCGTAAAGTGTGAAGGCGATAACTTTGTGCAGGGTGAAACGGTGACCGTGACTGCCGAAGTGACAGGCGGCACGGGAAATTTTACCTATGAATATGCGGTGATCTTCGGCAATGAATGTGTGGACCGTGCGGTG
>JAFYLS010000033.1 GCA_017550035.1 Clostridia bacterium | reverse complement strand
GCTTTCGCCGCTTTCTGCGTGGGCAAGACCCTGGAAGAAGTGAAGGCTGCCGAACAGAACGAAAACGGCCAGATCGTTGACATCATCACCACCTGCACTCTGGAAGCCGGCGAATTCCTGCCCGCTCTGGAAGCTGCTGTGACCAACGCTGCTCATCTGGGCGCCAAGAAGGGCGACACCCTGAAGCTGGCTCAGTATTCCGTGCTGGGCGCTGCCAACGATGCTACTGCTGAAGCTGATGGCAAGATCCAGGTTTACACCCATGCTGGCGTGATCACCCTGAACGGTGAAACCATCACCTCTGCCTACATCGATGCTTCCCAGGCCAACATCACCTTCAACGGCAAGGGCGAAACCACCTCTGACCTGGCTGCTGAAATTCTGACCAAGAACGAGCTGAAGGAAGGCTACAACATGAAGGGCGCTTCCCCCATCGGCAAGGAATGGTACGAACAGAATGCCTATTTCTGCGAATACATCACCGGCAAGACCCTGACCGAAGCAATCGCTGTGGCCACCAACCCCGGTGAAACCGACGTTGTGACCGGCTGCACCATCAAGACCAACGGCTACATGAATCTGCTGGAAAAGCTGGCCAAGTAATTTGGTTTTCTAACAAAGAAAGAACCTCTTTCTGCGCCGCTCCCATCCAAACGGGAGCGGCGTTTTTGTTTATTTTCCAGTTGCTGTATTATGCCGGCAGGATAGCGAACGCTGTTTGCCGAAATAGCAGGGAGAAAGGAATAGCAGGAGAGTAAAAGGAGAAACAGGTATGAATCTGGCGGAACAGCTGATACATTATCAGCCTTATAATGAGCAGGAAATGCGGGACCGGGACATCATCGTGGATTTTCTGAAAAACCATGATGACGCCTTCTTGCGTACAAATCCCATTGCCCATGTTACGGCATCCGGATGGGTGATCAACCGGGATGGCACCAAAGTGCTGATGGCGTATCACCGTATTTATGATTCCTGGTCGTGGACGGGCGGACATGCGGACGGCGATACCGAGCTGCTGGCTGTTGCTATCCGGGAAGCGCAGGAGGAAACCGGCTTGAAAACGGTTGTTCCCGTTATGGAAGCGCTTTTCTCCATAGAGATTCTGACGGTGAACGGACACGAAAAGAAGGGCGTATATGTGCCTTCCCATCTGCATTTGAACGTGACCTATCTGCTGTGCGGCGACGAAACGGAGCCGCTTTCCATCAAAGAAGATGAGAACAAGGGCGTTGCATGGTTTACGCCGGAAGAAGCGCTTCAAAAATGCACTGAGCCATGGATGGTGGAGCGGGTGTACAGCAAGCTGATTGAAAAATGCAGGCAGATTTTGAAATGAGAAGTTTTTCTGAAAATCGGATATTCCTGCAAGAAGAACTTGCGTTTTTAATAAAAACAGGGTATAATAATCAAGCCGTGTGTGGCGAATGGGTCCCGTGCGATGCGCCGGTGTGAACCCTGTCAGGTCCGGAAGGAAGCAGCAGTAAGCATTTTGGCTCGTGTGCTGCGGTTTCGCCTGTTCGTCACATGCGGTTTTCGTTTATCATTCAGAAACAAACATGGAAAAAGACAGGGGGAAATGACTGTGTGGAAAATGCCTGAAGCGCTGCTGAATGACCGGGAAGTGTTTGAAGCGATGGAAAAGGAATGCGCACGTCAGGAAGCGCATATCGAACTGATTGCATCTGAAAATTTTGTCAGTCCTGCCGTAATGGCCGCCATGGGCAGCCCCCTGACCAATAAATATGCCGAAGGCTATCCTGCCCGCCGTTATTATGGCGGATGCGGCTATGTGGACGTGGCGGAGAACATTGCCATTGACCGCGTAAAGCAGCTTTACGGCGCAGAGCATGCAAACGTGCAGCCCCACAGCGGTTCTCAGGCCAATATGGGCGCCTATTTTGCTCTGCTGCAGCCCGGTGATACCGTGCTGGGTATGAGCCTCAATAACGGCGGTCATCTGACCCACGGCAGCCCTGTGAATATTTCCGGCAAGTACTTCCATTTTGAAAGCTACGGTATCGATCCCGAAACCGAAACCATCAATTATGATGAAGTGAAGCGCATTGCCCGGGCATGCAAACCCAAAATGATCGTGGCCGGCGCATCTGCCTATGCCCGTACCATTGACTTTGAAGCTTTCCGCAAGATTGCTGATGACGTGGGCGCTTACCTGATGGTGGATATGGCGCATATTGCCGGTCTGGTAGCAGCTGGGGAGCATCCCTCTCCCGTACCCTATGCGGACATTGTGACCAGCACCACGCACAAAACGCTGCGCGGTCCCCGCGGCGGATTGATCCTCTGTAGGGAACAGTATGCAAAAGCCATCGATAAGGCCATTTTCCCCGGCATTCAGGGCGGTCCGCTCATGCATGTGATCGCCGCGAAGGCGGTGTGCTTTGGCGAAGCGCTGACGGACGAATTCAGGCAGTACCAGCATCAGATCATTCTGAATGCCAAGGCGCTGGAGAATGCACTGCGTGCGGGCGGTGTGCGCATGGTTTCCGGCGGTACGGATAACCATCTGATTCTGCTGGATCTGTGCGATACCGACGTGACCGGCAAGCAGTTGGAAACCTGGCTTGGTGAAGCCAACATTACCGTGAACAAGAACATGGTTCCCCGCGATCAGCGCAAGCCCAGCGAAACCAGCGGTGTGCGTATCGGCACGCCTGCCGTTACAACCCGCGGCTTCAAGGAAGCAGAAATGGTGAAAATTGCCGACTGGATCGTCCGCATCATTCGCGACGGCGAACAGGCGGTGCCTCAGGTGAAGCAGGAAGTGCTGGCATTGACCGGTCAGTTCCCGCTGTACAAGTAAGTTTTTTATTGGGGAAGGAGATAGGAAAACATGGCCATGGATGGCGTAATGCTTTCGTTTGCAGTACAGGAAATGCAGGAAAAGCTGCTTTCCGGGCGTATTGATAGAGTCAATCAGCCCGAAAGCGACATGCTTTTGCTTTCCGTCCGCACGCCCGGAAGCAACCATAAGCTGCTTTTGTGTGCGTCTCCTTCCTATGCCCGTGTGCATACGACGCAGGAAACTTATCAGAACCCTATTGACGCCCCCATGTTCTGCATGCTGATGCGCAAGTACTTGGGCGGCGGACGCATTATCGATATCCGCCAGCTGAACGGCGACCGCGTGCTGTATATGGCGGTGGAAAACCGGGATGAACTGGGAGACAGCGCCAAACGGGAATTGTATCTGGAGCTGATGGGCAGGCACTCCAATCTGACACTGGTGCAGGATGGGAAAATCGTAGATGCCATCCGCCATGTATCTTTTGACATGAGCCGGGTGCGTCAGGCGCTGCCCGGACTTCCCTTTACGATGCCTCCGGCGCAGGACAAGATTATTCCTGCCGAAGCGGAAGAAGCACAGGTTTATCAGCGCCTGGCTGCTGCAAATGGACGTCTTGATAAAGCGCTGAACGAAATACTCATGGGTGTTGGCCCTGTGACTGCAAGGGAAATCAGTTTCCGCCTGACCGGGCTTACCCATGCCATGCTGGAGGATGTGAACCTGCAGGATATTGCCGGAAGGCTGTGTGATTTTCTGCGGAAGATGCCGTCCCTCAAGTCTCCTCGCGTATTGTATGATGAAAAAGGTGCGCCTAAAGATATTTTTCCTTTCCTGTATCTGCACCTGAATCCGGATTTGCAGAAGGAATATGCTTCTCTGGGCAATGCCATGGACGCTTTTTATGCGGGCCGCGACAGGCGTGAACGCATCAATCAGAAGAGCGCAACACTGCGCCATGTGATCAAAAACGCGTTGGAACGTGATGAAAAGAAGCTGGCATTGCAGGAAGAGGAACTGTCCGACAGCGCCCGGATGGAAGATTACCGCATTGCAGGCGAACTGCTGACCGCCCAGAGCTATCTGGTGTCAAGGGGTCAAAGTCAGGTGGAACTGCCCAATTTCTACGATGAAAACGGCGGCACCATGCTGATTGATCTGGACATTGCCTTAACGCCTGCCCAGAACGCCCAGAAGTATTTTAAAAAATACCGCAAGGCCCGTTCCGCCATGCATCTGGCTGCCGAACAGAAGGAAAAAACGCTGGCAGAGATTGCTGTATTGGAACAGGCAATGGAGGATATCGGCACCTGCGAAACGGAAGATGAACTGGGCGATGTACGCGCCTTCCTTACGGAAAATGGCGTACTGAAACCCCAGCCCCAGAAAAGAGGCAGCAAGCGTCCGCCGGTCAGTAAGCCCCATCATTATGTGTCATCTGACGGACTGGATATTTTTGTGGGCAAGAACAGCCTGCAGAATGAGCGGCTTACCCATGATGCGCAGGGAAATGATCTGTGGCTGCATGCCAAGGACATGCCCGGGTCTCACGTCATTGTCCGCGTTTCCCAGGGGAACTGTCCCGAAAATACCCTGGCGGAGGCGCTGAAACTGGCATCCTTCTATTCCAAAGGAAAAGGCATGGGCGTGCCGGTGGATTATACGCTGCGCAAGTATGTGAAAAAGCCGGGCGGCACGCCTACCGGTTTTGTGATCTACACGCATCAGAAAACGCTGGTAGTGGATGCATCCGAAGGGGATATTGCCCGTCTGAAGGAAGTTAAATGATCAAAAAATAAAAGGATCGCCTATGCGATCCTTTTTGATTTGCTGTTTTCAGGCATAAAAAATGAATGCCCCAAAGTGCGGCTGCCCCCTATTTTTTCACCCGCTATGTTAAGCAGGCCGGTACCCTGCTGCACCCATCTGCCGTCCCCTGGCACGTAAAAAACGCGGGGGCATGGCATAGAATGCTCGACCCGGGTTCCGTTTAGTGAAATGTGGGTAAAAATAGAAGACTGACCAACACTCCAGGAACATCCTGTGTTTTCATTATATGCACATGCCATGCCGCTGTCAAGGGAAACGCTATTGCCAAATTTTCCATGCAGGCATAAGGAAAATGTAAAATTCGTTTGCAGCAATGCGCGAAGCGCGGAAGGGATTGCGTTTTTTCCGGAAACATGGGATAATATACAAAATGGGGGTATGCTGCACTTTGCCATGTGCCTCCATTCCGCAAAGAAACAGGCGCTTTGAGCGCATAAAGGAGATTATTTTATGGAAATTAACTGGTATCCGGGGCATATGGCGAAAGCCAAACGGCAACTTAGTGAGCAGCTCAAGCGCGTGGACGTGGTCATTGAACTGTGCGACGCCCGCTTGCCCCGCGCCAGCCGCAATCCGGATCTGGATAAAATGCTGGAGCATAAGCAGCGTGTACTGGTTTTTGGCAAGAGTGACCTGGCAGATCCTGCCCAGACGGATAAATGGGTGAAGCATTACCGTGATCAGGGCATTTTGTGCATTGCGGTCAATATGAACAAGCAGGCCAAGCAGGTTTCTCAGTTGATCGATAAGGCCACCGAAGAAACAGTGCGCCGTGCTGCCGAACGCGGGATCAAAAAGACGATTCGCGCCATGGTGGTGGGTGTACCCAATGTGGGTAAATCCACCTTTATTAACCGCCTCCACGGCGCGCCCATTGCCAAAGTGGGCGATATGCCCGGCGTGACCCGCGCCAACCAGTGGGTGAAGATTTCTCCCTATCTGGAACTGCTGGACACGCCCGGCCTTCTCTGGCCCCGTCTGGATGATGCCATGGCGGCCCGCCGACTGGCCTATATTGCCGCCATTCGCGATCAGGTGCTGAATACGGACGATCTGGCGCTGCAGTTGCTCTATGACATGATTGACAGCGTGCCCGAAAAGGTGAAGGAACGTTATCATGTAGAGGACCTTTCCCAGCGTGGCGAGGAACTGCTGGAAGCAGTATGCCGGGGCCGCGGCTTCCTGATGCGCGGCGGCGTGTGTGACTGGGAGCGGGCCTGCAGCGTGATTCTGGATGAATTCCGCGGCGGCAAACTGGGCCGCATTACGTTGGAAGCCTTTGAAAAATACGCACGTCCTGTGCGCAAAGCGGAAAAAAGGGATGAGGAATATGAAGATTGACCGTCAGGCGCGTTTGCAGCAATTGATTGAAATCGACGGCCCCATGTGGGAAAAGGGCATCGTATTTGCCGGTATGGATGAAGCTGGACGCGGTCCTCTGGCCGGTAATGTGGTGGCTGGCTGTGTGATCATGCCTAAAGAACCGCTTCTGGAATGGGTGGATGACAGCAAGAAGCTTTCCGCCATGCGCCGTGAAAAGGTGTACGAGCAGATCGTGCAGACGGCCTTGTATGTAGGCGTGGGAGAAGCTACGCCCGAAGAAATTGACGAAATCAATATCCTGAACGCAACGAAAAATGCCATGCGCCGTGCGGCTGTGAATGCGGGCGCCGATGTATTTCTCATTGATGCAGTGGAAAAACTGGGATTGCCCGGAGAAGAACGGGGAATTATTCACGGCGATGCGCTGTGCTATTCTATTGCAGCGGCATCCATCATTGCCAAGGTGACGCGAGACCGGCAGATGGAAGAACTGGACAAACTGTATCCCGGCTATAACTTTGCAAAGCACAAGGGATACGGTACCCCCGAGCATATCCGTGCGCTGAAAGAACTGGGCCCCTGTCCTGCGCACCGGCGCAGCTTTATCCGTAACTTTGTAAACGTATGAACGGACGGGACAATGTACACGCCGGGCTGATGGGCGAATTTCGCGCCATGCACATGCTTAAAAAAGCAGGGATGAAGCTGTGTGCCTGGCGCTACCGCGGTGCCGGCGGGGAAGTGGACCTGATCATGGAAGATCGGGGTGTGCTGGTTTTTGTAGAAGTGAAACTCCGTGCGAACGGACAAATCGGCGATGGTATGCGTGCCGTGAATGCTGAAAAACAGCGCCGGATTCGCAAGGCTGCCAGGCATTTTCTGCTGTGCCGGAAAAAGCGGGAGGACATAGCTGTCCGCTTTGATGTGGTGGAAATCACCCATGCCGGTATGCGGCATATCCTGAATGCATTTTAAGGAGATCTGTATGAAGATTACCCGGAAGACAGTCGTTATGATTCTGATTGCCGTGCTGCTGGCAGCAGGCATTTTTGTGCTGTGCAGTTCAGGCGGTGCAGGCAATCAGGGAAATTACGAAAATCTCCTGGCCAACAGCGGTTTTGAACAGGGCAGCGAGGAATGGAACAGGGATGCCTATGTGGTCACCACGGGCTATACGGATTTTGAGGAACGCCCCGGCGAGGGCAGAAACGGCAGTCACGCCCTGTACATCCGCAACCATTATCTGAACGATGCTCGCTTCTGGCAAGAAGTGGAAGTGGAGACGGATACACTCTACCACCTCCATGGCTATATCCGTGCCGATGCGGAGATGGGCTGGGGCGCCAATTTGTCGGTAGACGGCGTGTATGTATATTCGGACCAGGTTTTTCTGTCCGGGGATGAATGGCAGGAAGTGTCCCTGTATGGCAGAACGGGCGAAGACCAGACCACGCTGAAGGTGTTTGTGCGTCTTGGCGGCTACAGCGGCGAAAGCATTGGCGAAGCCTGGTTTGACGATGTGACGCTGACCCGTGTGGACAGCGTGCCGGACGGCTATGCGGAAAAGGTACTGTATGCCGTACGGAACAAAAATGATTCTTCTGAAACCAACGAAAACGGGAAACCTGCCAATCTTTCGCTGGCTTTTGCCGGGATTTGCTACCTGATGGTGTGTTATTTTGCTGCGCAGACCATGCGCAGGGAACACGGCTTTTCCGGCAATTCCCGCAAGACATACGGCCTTTTGGGCATTCTGTTTTTTCTGGCACTGGCACTGCGCATTGCGCTGGCGATGCTGGTGCGGGGCTATGATGTGGATACCAACGACTTTATGGTCTGGGCGCAGCAGATGACGGTAAAAAAGCCCTGGGGCTTTTATGTGGACGGCGGTTTTTGCGACTATCCTCCCGGCGCGCTGCTGATGCTGTGGGCACTGGGCATTGTGGGAAACTGGTTTGGCGGCATGAGCATTTTGCTGGTCAAGATGCCGGTGATTGTGTGCGATATGCTGATTGCCCTGTTCCTGTTCCGTATGGCAAAAAAGTATACGGAAAGCGATCGGACGGCTCTTTTGGCGGCGCTGCTTGCGCTTTTCAATCCCCTGATGCTGACTGCCGGCGCTGCCTGGGGTCAGGTGGACAGTGTGATGGTGCTGCTGCTCCTGCTGGTGATTTATTTTGCACTGGATGGAAAGTGGCGATTTGCGCTGCCTGCATATGGTGCGGCTGTGCTTTTCAAGCCGCAGGCGCTCATGTTTGGTCCGCTGGGGCTGATTGCGCTGGTGATGGCTTTTGTGCAGGCATATCGGGACCGTGACAGAGAAAAAGTAAACGGGCTGTGGATGCAGTTTGGCCAGGGAATGGCTTTCATGGTGCTTTTGATGGCACTGGTGGTGGTGCCTTTCTCCCTGCGTCAGGGCGGTATTGGCTGGGTGTTCCAGCTTTATCAGCGCACCATGAGCCATTATTCTCAGGCTACGGTGAACAGCTGCAATTTGTACTTCCTTTTCGGCCTTAACTGGGTGGATGTACAGAATAAAGCCAGTTTCCTGGCAGCGCTGTGCGGCATATTGGTATTGTGTATGCCTGCGTCTGTTTTTGTCTTCGCGAAAAAGCAGCCTGTATGGATGAAGGCGGCAGTGTGTGCACTGGCTGTGCTGACAGTGGGACTGTTTGGTGTGCTCAGTACTCTGGGCGTTATGACCTGGGCCCATGTGGGGACGGTGCTGATGGCGCTTTCCATCGTGATGATTTTGCTTTTGTATGTGCGTGCTGGGAATGTACGCCATTTGCCCTTCCTGGGTGCGGCTCTGCTGACGGTGCTGTTTACACTGGGCACCATGATGCATGAACGCTACCTTGTGCCTGCGGTTGCATTTTTGCTGCTGGCATATACGCTGGAAAAAGATAAGCGCATTCTGTGGCTGATGGCGCTGATTTCTGTGATGTGCCTGTTCAATGTGGGTGCTGTGTTGGATCGCAATATGCGTATCGGCGGCGCAGGCGGGCATCTTTCTGCACCTTATTTCGGCATCGACAGTGACATGAGCGTGCTGGAATATCTTTCTGCCGGCATGAGTCTGCTGGCTGCCATGGGCAGCGTATACCTGTCGTTTGATTTGTGCAGGAAGGATTTTGTGCCTCGGGAAATGAAACCCGGCGCAGAGAAAAACGCAGCCCCCTGCGTGCAGGAGAAGCGCAGCGGTTGCTATGAAAAAGGCTGCCTGCCCCCTGTGCGGAAAATGGACGGTAAAGACTATTTGATCATGGGTGTCACGACATTGCTGTTTGCAGTGCTCACCTTTACCAATCTGGGTTCCATGAAGGCGCCGCAGGACGGCTATGTATTTACCGATAATGAAGAACAGGTGACCTTGGACCTTGGCATGGAAACCGAATTCCGTCTGCTGGTTTACGGCGGCATTCACTATGCCGATACGCTGTATACCGTGGAAGTCAGCCGTGACGGCATGGTGTGGGAAATGCCCCGCAATGCCATCATGGATGACAGCGGAGACTGCTTCAAGTGGAAATACATTACCGAACATTACGGCGAAGGGACGCAGTCCACTCACTACAATAACACTCCGGTGGATTTCTACGGGCGCTATGTGCGTATTAGGCCAGTGACGGTGGGACTGACGCTTTTTGAAGTTATCGCCCGGGACTGGGACGGCAATCAGCTGCCCATCACTGTGCTGGACGGCAATGAAGACGCAGAAAAACTGGTGAACGAACAGGATACTCTGGAGGGTGAACCTTCCTGGAAGAACAGCACTTACTTTGATGAGATTTATCATGCCCGTACGGCTTATGAACACCTGCACGGGCTGGTGACTTATGAGTGGACCCATCCGCCCCTTGGCAAGGTGCTGATGAGCTGGGCTGTGGCAGCCTTTGGCATGACGCCCTTTGGCTGGCGCTTTGCAGGCGCGCTGATGGGTGTGCTGATGCTGCCGGGCATGTACCTCCTGGGTAAAGCGCTGTTCAGGAAGCGTGCTTTTGCCTTCGCTTCCATGACGCTGATGACGCTGGATTTCATGCATTTTACCCAGACCCGTATTGCCACGATTGATTCCTTTGTGGTGTGCTTTATCATCTGGTCTGTGTATTTCATGGTGCGGTATCTGGCGCTGGATTTCTGGCGCGTAAAATATTGGAAAACCTTTGTGCCGCTGGCGCTTTCCGGTTTGTTCATGGGACTGGCGGTGGCCAGCAAGTGGACGGGCTGCTATGCGGGCGTAGGTCTTGCGCTGCTGTTCTTCTGGAGCGTGTGGCGCAGAGGAATGTATGTATACCGCGTGAAGAAACTGCCTGCTTCCGCTCTGATCGCGGAGGAAAAGGCAGTTGCAAAAAACGGATACCGCATGATTCTTTGCAACGTGCTCAGCTGCTTTGTGTTCTTTGTGGCGGTGCCGCTGGCGATTTATGCGTTGTCCTACATCCCGCACTTTGCCCATTCCGGCGGTGTGACGGTGAAGAAAATCATTGCAGAATGTGAAAGAATGCTGTGGTATCACGGACAGCCGGGTTTGGGAATGGACCACTATTTCTACTCACCCTGGTACCAGTGGCCGCTGGCAATCAAGCCCATGTTCTATTTCTCCTCGCCCTACGACCCGCAGGGAATGGAGATGACCATTATGGCCTTTGGCAACCCGGCTGTGTGGTGGGCTGGCGCTGCGGCGCTGGTCAGTTTGATGGCATTCTGGTGTGTGCGTCACATGCGTAAAGACGGCTCTGTATCCCTGCATGCGGCAAAGTGGGAACCGCGTCTTGCTGTGATTTTGCTCAGCTTCTTTGCTCAATACCTGCCCTGGATGCTGGTGCCCCGCGGAACGTATATTTACCATTACTTTACCGCAGTGCCCTTTGTGATTCTGGCTGATGTGTATGTGCTTGCGTGGCTGGAGGAGAAGAAAAAAGGCCTTGGCAAATGGCTGGCAGCCGTTCAGGTGATATCTGCACTGGCGCTGTTCATTGCATTCTTCCCCTACATCAGCGGCGTGATGGTATCTCAAAGCTGGCTGGAAGCCATGAAGTGGTTCCCCGGATGGATCTACTATTGAAATTCTGCCCGTTCTTCGGAACGGGCATTTTGCTTGTCAGAAACGGGGAAAGGATGCTATAATAGAAGAAGCAAAAACAGTAAACAACATGACGGAGGATGCCTGTATGCGGTATGCCGGCGTGGATATTGGCGGTACGAACATCAAAATCGGCCTGGTGGACAGCGAAACGGGACTTTTGGAAACAGTCACTTTTCCCAGCTTTCCGGGTGATGCGGAAAAACTGGCAGAAGAAATTGCACTGTGTGTGCGCGATATGAATGTGCGCGCTATCGGTGTGGGGACGGCAGGTTCGGTGCATCTGGATACCGAACTGGTATATGCCAGCAATCTCAAATGGTGGGGTGTACCATTCCGTAAATATCTGGAAGAAAAATCAGGGCTTCCTGTATGGGTGGATAATGATGCGCAGTGCGCCATGATGGCAGAAGTGTTTGACGGCGCTTTGCAGGGTGTGAAAAACGGTATATACCTTACCATCGGTACGGGGATTGGCGGCGCTATTTTGATCAACGGAAGTCCCTGGCGCGCTTCCAATAACGTGGGCGCGGAATTTGGGCATATGGTCATACACGGAGACGGCGAAGTTTGTCCCTGCAAGCGGCGCGGGTGTTTTGAGCGGTACGCCTCTGCATCTGCCCTTTCCCGCATGGCAGACGGTTTGACGGCCCGTGAAGTATTTGACGGCGCCAAGAAGGGAAATGTGCATCTGCAATCTGTGCTGGAAAAGTATTATCACGAACTGGGCATCGGTATGGTGAGTATCGTAAGCATATTCAATCCGGACGTCATTGCCATCGGCGGCGGCGTCAGTGCAGCGGGCGAGGTGCTGCTGCGCGGTGTTGAGCGGGCTTTTGATGAGCAGATGTCGGGCCGCAAGGATTTCTTTAAAGGCCAGTTCCGTTTGGCGAAACATCTCAACAGCGCGGGCATGCTGGGCGCAGCCATGCTGGCGAAATACCATTTTACGGAGGAATAAACGATGAAGATTCTGGCACAAAAGGTACTTTTGCCTCATGGTTGGGCTGCCAATCAGGTTATTACAGTGGAAAATGATGTGATCGTGTCTGTAGAAAGCGGAAAAGCAGGGGATGTGGTATGCCACATGCTGACTCCCGGCCTTTTTGATGTGCATACGCACGGCGGTATGGGCTACTATGTGACCGACCTGAGAGAAGAAATGCAGCAGAAGTATCTGGACGATATGCTCCGCCACGGGGTAACGGATATTTTGCTGGGTACAGGTTCCTATGCGGATTATGACGGCATTCTGTCCCTTTGCCGCAAAACCATGGAACGCCAGAAAAACGGAGAAGCGGGCGGCGCCCGCATCCGCGGCGTGCATCTGGAAGGCCCCTTCCTGAATCCCAAGAAGTGCGGCGCCATGGATCCGAAAAAGATGCCGGTGCCTTCTGTGCAGAGTTTCGATGCGCGCTTTGCTGCCTACGAAGATATGGTGAAACTTGTGACGGTGGCAGCCGAAGTGGACGGTGCGCACGAACTGATCCGTGCGCTGCTTGGGAAAGGGTTTAAGGTGCAGTTGGGCCATACCTGTGCGACGTACGAAGAGGCGCAGGCAGCTTTTGACCTGGGCGTTACATCCCAGTGCCATACCTTCAATGCGGCTCCGGCTATCAACCATCGCGCCCCCGGCGCCGTGGTGGCAGCGCTGAATGACGAACGGGTGTATTGCGAAGCGATCTGCGATTTTGTACATCTGCATCCCGGTACCGTGAAGATGATTTACAAAATGAAGGGCCCGGAAAAAATGATGCTGATTTCCGATTCCTCCGGCACGGCAGGACTTCCGGACGGCGTTTATCACATGCTGGAAAAGGATTATGAGGTGCGGAACGGCGGCTGCTATCTGGAAGGCACCAACACCTTGTCCGGGGCCTGCGTGTATACCGATCAGGGCGTGAGAAACGTCATTGATCTGGGCATTCCCTCCGCCCATGCTTTCCGTATGGCCTCCCGTACGCCAGCAGAACGTATTGGTCTGGACAAACTGGGCTGTATTGCCCCGGGCTTTGAAGCACATCTGGCCGGCTGGACCGAGGATTACCAGTGCGCATTTACGCTGGTGGACGGCAAGCTCAACCGGAATTGAAGGAGAAAACCTTTATGTGGAGCGATTTGGAATTGAAGCAGGCGTGTCAAAGCATACAGCCGTATGCGCTGGAAACTTTCCGGCTTTTGCACAGTATTCCGGAAAGAAGCGGAGAGGAATTTGAAACCAACCGTATCATTCGGGAAGAACTGGAAAAGGCAGGGGTAGAATATCTTGCGCCTTCGGATAACCTGACCATAGCGGTGATTCGCGGTGCGCATCCCGGACACGTGGTGGGACTGCGTTGCGATACCGATGCATTGCCTGTGCAGGAAGAAACCGGCCTGCTGTATGCTTCCCGCTTTAACGGCGTTATGCACGCCTGCGGTCATGACGGTCATGTGACCATTGGTCTGTGTACGGCGTTGCTGCTTCAGAAGCAGCGGGAAGCGCTTTGCGGTACAGTCAAGATCATTTTTCAGTCTGCGGAAGAAATTGGCCGCGGTGCGGAAGAAGCCATTCATACCGGGTTCATTGACGATGTGGAAGTGTTCTTTGCGATTCATTTGTGGAGCCCTTATGAAAGCGGTACGCTGCGGGTATCGCCCATCGTGGTTTCTGCTGCAGTGGACGCATTTGATATCACCATCACCGGCAAAGGCGGTCACGGCGCTACGCCGGATAAATGCGCGGATGCGCTTTTGTGCGCCAGTGAACTGGTAACGGCGCTGCAGAGCATTGTTGCACGCAATGTGCCGCCTACAGAACCTGCGGTGCTGACGGTGGGAGCGCTCCATGCAGGAACGGCGTATAACATTGTGGCAGAAACGGCTGTGCTTCAGGGCACCATCCGCACGGTGGATGAAGAAACCCGGAAGATGATCGTGCGAAATATGACCCGCCTTGCAGAAGGGATTGCCATGGGGCATGGATGCACGGCCTATGTGCACAATGTGCACCGGCACGATGTGGTGCGCAATGATCCTGCTCCCGCCAGACTGGCAAAGGAATGTGCCCTGCGCGTGGCAGACGAAAGTATGGTCAGGGAACAGCGCACCATGATGCTGGGGGATGATTTCTGCGCATACAACCGTATTGCTCCCTGCTGCTATGTTCAGGTGGGTATTGCGGATGAACAGAAGGGCACCCATGCAGCTCATCATAATGGCCATTTTAAGGTGGATACAGATGTGTTTCCTGTCAGCATTGCCTGGATGACTCTTTTCTCCATGGAGGCAGGCAAAAACGGCGTATAACGAGAAACAAACAGGCAGAGCGGTGTTTCTGCCTGTTTTTTATTTCCCTGTTGACGGATGAGGGCAAGATGATTTAGAATGTACCTGCCGCGGCGTATTTTTTGCATATAATGAAGGAATTTTTTTATCCGACGTGGTAATATGTGTGATATATCAAAAGGAGGGGAGAGCATGCTGGCAAGAACGCTGTGTTTTGCATTGATGGGCGTGGACGGCATCCCTGTTACGGTGGAAACGGATGTTTCCGGCGGTATGGGCAGCATGACCATGGTGGGGCTTCCGGACGCTTCTGTCCGCGAAAGCCGGGACCGTGTGACAGGCGCGCTGCGAAACAGCGGGTTTGGGATGCCAGCCGGTAAAATTACCATCAATCTCTCTCCTGCGGATGTCAGAAAAGAAGGCGCCGCTTTCGATCTTTCCATTGCGGTCAGCCTGATTGCCGCAAGCCGTCAGGCAGCGATGCCAGATCTTGACAATACGCTGCTGGTGGGCGAACTTTCGCTGGATGGTTCACTGGTGCCTGTGCGCGGTGCCCTGTCCATGGTCATTTCTGCCCGGGAACAGGGTGTGGAAAAGGTGATTCTGCCCCGCAGCAATGCAGCAGAAGTGGCCTCTGTGGAGGGTATGCTGGTATATCCTGCGGATAATCTGCTGGAAGTGGTGCAGCACCTGAACGGGAAAATGCCGCTGCTTGCTCAGGAGCAGATTCCTTATGATGAACTTTTACATGCCCATGAAAGCAGATATGACCTGAAGGACGTCCGGGGGCAGCAGGGTGCGCGCCGTGCGCTGGAGATTGCTGCTGCAGGCGGACATAATCTGCTCCTTATCGGTGTGCCGGGAAGCGGCAAAACCATGCTGGCAAGGTGTCTGCCGGGAATTCTTCCGTCCATGACGGTGGAAGAAGCCTTTGAAACCACCCGCATCCATTCTGTGGCGGGGGTGCTGAAGCCGGGTCAGGGGTTATTGACCGAGCGGCCTTTCCGTACGCCGCATCACAGCGCATCGCTGCCTTCTCTGATTGGCGGCGGAGCCAATGCCCGCCCCGGTGAAATATCTTTGGCACATCACGGCGTACTGTTTCTGGATGAACTGCCGGAGTACCAGAGAACGGCGCTGGAGGCGCTGCGCCAACCTTTGGAGGATGGGGAAGTCACGGTATCCCGTGTGAAGGCGAGAACGAGTTTCAAAGCCCGTACCATGCTGGTGGCAGGTATGAATCCCTGCCCATGCGGGTATTACGGCAGCCGTACCCATCCCTGCCGCTGCAATGAACACGAAATCCGCCGGTATCTGGACCGTATTTCCGGTCCGCTTCTGGACCGCATTGATCTGCAACTGGAAGTGGACGCCGTGCCGGTCAGCGAGATCAATGCATCGGGCGAAGCGGAAAGCTCGCGGGCGGTGCGTCAGCGCGTGGAAAAGGCAAGAAAAATCCAGCAGCAGCGTCTGAAGGGTACGGAGATGAGCTGCAATGCTCATTTGCAGGGCGATTTGCTGAAGGAATACTGTACGCTGGATGAAAAAGCTTCCCGCCTGATGGAAATGGCCGTAGAAAAATACGGCATGAGCATGCGTGGATATAACCGGATTTTGAAGGTTTCCCGCACCATTGCTGATCTGGCAGGCGAAGATCAGATTTTGCCTCAGCATGTAGCGGAAGCCATTCAGTACCGCACGCTGGATCAGAAATACTGGGGCAGATAAGGGAAAATAGCAGGGGAGGGAGAAACAGGTGGATTATTCCCGGGAGATGCTGTGCCGTTTGTGGCTGCAGAATGCCGATGCCGCATCCTGGAATGCGGTGAAAAGACTGCTGTGCAACTACGGCAGTGCCGAAAAGGTCTGGGACGCCTTTTCTCCTGAAATGCGCAAAGAACTCAGCGAAAAGGGGTATCAGCAATTGCTCTCTTTCCGCAACGCAGGAAGAGATAAGCAATTGATGGATTTGGACCGGGTGGGAGCACAGGTGATTTTTGATTCGATGCCTGTGTTTTCTGAGCGGCTTCGGAATATTCCCGATGCACCGGATATTCTGTTTGTCCGTGGCAAACTGCCGCCGGAAGATTGCCCGGCGGTGGCGATTGTGGGTTCCCGTCACGATACCCGTTACGGCAGAGAACAGGCAACGCGCATTGCACGGGAACTTGCGCAAATGGGCGTGGTGATCGTAAGCGGTCTTGCAAGAGGCATTGATACGGCGGCCCATGAAGGGGCGCTGCAGGGCGGCGGCAAAACTGTGGCAGTACTGGGCAACGGCATCAAAGGTATTTATCCGCCGGAAAACCGGGACCTGGCAGAGCGGATTTTGCAAACGGGCGGTGCCATTATCAGCGAATTCGCACCGGATTCGGAGCCGCTTCCCTTTCATTTTCCCATTCGCAATCGTTTGATCAGCGGTCTTTCGGATGCACTTTTGCTGATTGAAGCGCGGCACAGAAGCGGTACGGCAAGCACTGTAAACCATGCGCTGAATCAGGGACGGGAAGTATTTGCCCTTCCCGGTAATGTAGGTGCACCAGGCAGCGAACTGCCGCTGCAGCTGCTGAAGGAAGGCGCCATGCTTTGCACCGAGGGAATGGATATTGCCCTGCATATGGGCTGGAAAAAGGTACAACCCCAACAGGTGCTTAAACAGGTTACGCTGTTTGATGAAGCGGCGGAAGGGCAGGAAGATTCTATCCTCCGTTCGCTCCGTCTGGAAGAAAAGACTTTTGAAGAATTGCTGGAAGAAACGCATTTGAATGCTTCGGAACTGGGCGGCCGGCTGACGCTGTTGGAAATAGAGGGAAAAGTGCAGCGCGTGGGCGGCAGAGCGTATCGGAAAGCGTAAAAACGTACACAATTCGGGCAGGCGCTTGATGCCTGGGCTGATTTGCAATATAATGTGAAGCTGTAAATATCAGGAGGAACAAATACGTGGCAGCGACAACCAAACTGGTAATTGTTGAATCCCCTGCAAAAGCAAAAACCATTGCGAAATTTTTGGGCAGAGGCTATAAAGTGGAAGCCTCTCAGGGACATGTGCGCGATTTGCCCAAGTCCCAGCTTGGCGTGGATGTGGAAAACGATTTTGATATGAAGTATATTACCATCCACGGACGCGGCAAGATTTTGACCAAGATCAGAAAGGAAGCCAAGGCGGCAGGCAAAATTTTCCTGGCGACAGACCCTGACCGCGAAGGTGAAGCCATCTCCTGGCATCTGGCTCATACGCTGGGCATTGATCTGGATAAGGCATGCCGTGTGGAATTCCATGAAATCACCAAAAAAGCAGTGCAGAATGCTATCCAGAATCCCCGTCCTATTGATATGGACCGCGTGGATGCACAGCAGGCGCGCCGTGCGCTGGACCGACTGGTGGGTTACAAAATCAGCCCGCTTTTGTGGGCCAAGGTCCGCAAGGGGCTTTCTGCCGGCCGCGTGCAGTCCGTGGCTACCCGTCTGGTAGTAGAACGGGAGCATGAAATCAACGACTTTATCCCCGAAGAATACTGGGATATTATTGCCCATGCGGTTATTCCCGGCGCAAAGGGAAAGAAGAATACATTCCAGCTGAAGCTGAGCACCCTGGACGGTGAAAAGGCTGTGCTGGATAACGAAAAGAAGGCCATGGATGCCAAAGCAATGGTGGAAAGCCAGGAATTCCATGTGTCTTCCATCAAAAAAGGCGAAAAGAAAAAGACGCCCGCTCCGCCTTTCACTACGTCCAGCCTGCAGCAGGAAGCAGGACGTAAACTGAACTTTACCACGCAGAAGACCATGCAGGTGGTGCAGCAGCTCTATGAAGGTGTGGATCTGGAAGGCGAAGGCACGCAGGGTCTGGTTACCTATATCCGTACGGACAGTGTCCGCGTCAGTGAAGAAGCCGTGAACGCCGCCCGCAGTTTTATTGCCGAACGGTACGGCGAACGCTACCTCCCCGAAACGCCTCATGTGTATAAGGGCCGCAGCAACGCGCAGGACGCCCACGAAGCTATCCGCCCCACGGATGTGAACCGCACGCCCGAATCTGTCAAGGCTTCTTTGAGCCGCGAACAGTTCCAGCTGTATCGTCTGATTTACGCCCGCTTCCTGGCCAGCCAGATGAGCTTTGCCCAGTATGATACGCTGACCATGGATGTGACGGGCGGCAGCGTGGTGCTGCGCTTCTATGGCGAACACAAGCGTTTTGCCGGCTTTACCGGTGTGTATGAAGAGGGCACCGACGATCAGGTGGAAAACAAGGATTCTGCCCTTCCTGAATTTGAGGAAGGCGCCGAGGTGCAGATTCTGGATGTGGAAGGCAATCAGCATTTCACCCAGCCCCCTGCCCGTTATACGGAAGCCAGTCTGGTACGTATGATGGAAGAAAAGGGTATCGGCCGTCCTTCTACCTATGCGCCCACCATTACCACAATCATTGCCCGCGGGTATGTGACCCGTGACCAGAAGCGGTTGTATCCCACCGAACTGGGCAGCATGGTGAATCAGATGATGACCCAGTATTTCAGCGAGATCGTGGATACGGATTTTACCGCCCAGATGGAAGAAAAACTGGATCATGTGGAAGAAGGCAAGGCCGATTGGAAGGAAGTGCTTCGCGACTTCTATCCTGATTTTGCCAAAACGCTGGAGCATGCCGAGCAGGAAGTAGAAAAGGTGGAATTCAAGGACGAGCCCAGCGACGAAGTGTGCGATAAATGCGGCGCGCAGATGGTGTACCGTATGGGCCGCTTTGGCAAGTTCCTGGCATGTCCCAATTTCCCCGATTGCCGGAATACCAAGCCGATTCTGCATTATATCGACGCACCCTGTCCCCAGTGCGGCGGACGGTTGCTGGAAAAGACCAGCAAAAAGAATCGCAAGTTCTTTGGCTGCGAGCATTATCCGGATTGCGATTTTGTATCCTGGGAAATGCCTGTTGCCGAAAAATGCCCCCAGTGCGGAAGTTTCATGACGCTCAAGCGCAGCCGTAAAGGCGAAACCTGGCATCTGTGCGCCAATGAAAACTGCCGCCATAAAGTGGCGGTGCAGGAAAGCGCTGAGGAAAATATGGAGGACAACGAATGAGAACGGTAACCGTGGTGGGTGCAGGCCTTGCAGGCTGTGAAGCGGCCTGGCAGCTGGTACAGCGCGGCATTCCGGTGCGCCTTGTGGAAATGAAGCCGCTGAAGAAATCTCCTGCCCATCAGATGGATAGCTTTGCCGAACTGGTGTGTTCCAACTCGCTGCGCTCGGACCGGCTGCAGAATGCAGTGGGGCTGCTTAAGGAAGAAATGCGCGTGCTGGGCAGCCTGATTATGGAAGCGGCAGAACATGCCCGCGTGCCTGCAGGCGGCGCTCTGGCAGTGGACAGGCAGGCGTTTTCGGGCTTTATTACCGAAAAACTGAAAAGCCATCCTCTGATCACTGTGGTGGAAGAAGAAGTAACGGAAATTCCCGAAAGTCCCGTGATCATTGCCACCGGTCCTTTGACCAGCGATGCGCTGAGTGAAGCCGTTGCCAGACTGCCCGGCATCAGCACGCTGAATTTTTACGATGCGGCAGCGCCCATTGTGACCCGGGAATCACTGGATATGAACAAGGTTTTCCGTCAGAGCCGGTATGACCGGGGAGATGATTACCTGAACTGTCCCATGGACCGGGAAGAATATGAACGCTTTGTGCAGGAACTGGTGAATGCCGAAACGGCGCCCATTCACGGCTTTGAAGAAAAGCATGTGTTCGAGGGATGTATGCCGGTGGAAAGCATGGCCAAACGCGGCATGCAGACGCTGGCTTTCGGCCCCCTCAAGGCAGCGGGATTGAAAGATCCCCGTACGGGCAAAATGCCCTACGCCGTGGTGCAGCTCCGTCAGGATGATGCAGCCAATACGCTGGTCAATCTGGTGGGCTTCCAGACTCGGCTCAAGTTTCCGGAGCAGAAGCGTGTGTTCGGCATGATTCCGGGGCTTGAAAATGCGGAATTCGTCCGCTACGGCGTGATGCACCGCAATACTTTCCTCAACAGCCCCGGTTTCCTGAATGAACGCTTTGAAATGCTGGAAAGACCCATGACCTATTTTGCCGGTCAGATGACGGGCGTGGAAGGGTATGTGGAAAGTGCGGGCAGCGGTCTTGTGGCCGGTCTTTCGCTGGCAATGCAGCTGCTGGAAAAAGATATCGTCACCTTCCCCCGCACGACGGCGCTGGGCGCGCTGTCTCACTATGTGGCGGCGGCGAACCGCAATTTCCAGCCCATGAACGTAACCTTTGGCTTGATGGAAAGTGCGCCTGAAGGCATCCGTAAAAAGGATCAGCGTCAGGAATATATTGTCAATCGTGCACTGGAAACTGTAAAGGAAATCAAAATGTCTATCGGCTGATATCTCATCTTTGGAGGAACATCATGACATTAAAAGGAACCACCATTTGCGGTGTGATGAAAAACGGGCAGATCGCCATTGCCGGCGACGGCCAGGTGACCATGGGCGAAAGCACCATTTTTAAGGGCACCGCCCGCAAGGTTCGCCGTATTTATCACGATACTGTGGTGACCGGTTTTGCCGGTACTGTATCCGATGCCTTTGTGCTGTGCGAACGCTTTGAAGAAAAGCTGACCCAGTGCGGCGGCAATCTGGAACGGGCGGCTGTGATGCTGGCGCAGGACTGGCGCAGCGAAAAGGGGCTGCCCAAACTGGAAGCCATGATGATCGTGGCGGACAAGGAAAATATGCTGATTTTGTCCGGTACGGGCGAAGTGCTGTCTCCTGACGGCGGCGTGGCTGCCATTGGTTCCGGCGGCAACTATGCCATGGCTGCTGCCCGCGCACTGGCGGAAAATACGGATATGTCCGCCCATGATATCGCGGAAAAGGCGCTGCATATTGCCGCTTCCATCTGCGTGTACACCAACCACAATGTGATCGTGGAGGATGTGTAAGATGAAAGAATTGACTCCCCGGGAAGTGGTGCGGGAACTGGACCGCTACATTATCGGTCAGCATGATGCCAAGCGTGCCGTAGCCATTGCTCTTCGCAACCGCTACCGCCGCAGCAAACTTTCCGATGAAATGCGGGAAGAAATCTATCCCAAGAATATTCTGATGATCGGCCCGACCGGCGTGGGTAAGACGGAGATCGCCCGCCGCCTGGCCAAGCTGGTGGAAGCGCCCTTCATCAAGGTGGAAGCCACCAAGTTTACCGAAGTGGGCTATGTGGGCCGCGATGTGGAATCCATCGTCCGTGATCTGGTGGAAAACGCCATTCGCATGGTGCGCAAGGAGCATACCGATAAGGTGCAGACCCGTGCGCAGGTGCTGGCTGAAGACCGCCTGGTAACGCTGCTCATCCATCCGCCCAAGAAGCAGCAGGGAAATCCGCTGGACTTTCTGCTGGGCAAGAAAAACGATCCCGAACCTTCCGAAGAAGAAAAGAATACGCTTTCCCGCCGCCGTGATGAAGTACGCGAGCAGCTTCGTCAGGGTATTTTGGAAGAGCGCGAACTGGAAATTGAAGTGGAAGAGGCTGCTCCTCAGCTGGAAGTGGGCGGCAATTCCATCAGCATTGGCGATATGATGGGCGGTATGATGCCCAAGAAAACCAAGCTGCGCCATGTGAAGGTGAAGGAAGCCCGCAAGATCCTCATTGATGAAGAAGCGGGAAAGCTGATTGATGAAGACGCCATCAAGGAAGAAGCGGTGCGCCGTGCCGAACAGAGCGGCATCGTGTTCCTGGATGAAATCGATAAGATTGCCGGAAAAGGCAGCCATGGCGGCCCCGATGTGAGCCGCGAAGGTGTGCAGCGCGATATTCTGCCCATCGTGGAAGGAAGCACTGTCAGCACCAAGTACGGCCCCGTCCGCACCGATTTTATGCTGTTTATTGCGGCAGGCGCTTTCCAGGTGAGCAAGGTGACGGATCTGATTCCCGAACTGCAGGGCCGCTTCCCTGTACACGTAAACCTGAAGAGCCTGACGCAGGAGGATTTTGAACAGATCCTCACCCAGACGGACAATGCATTGACCCGTCAGTATGCAGCGCTGCTGGAAGTGGATAAAGTGCATCTGACCTTTGAAGCTGACGCCCTCAGTGAAATTGCCCGCGTAGCGCTGCTGAGCAATGAAACGGGCGAGGATATCGGCGCCCGCCGTCTCCACGGTGTGTTCGAAGAATTGCTGGAGGACGTTTCCTTCAATGCCGGCGGCGACAACATGCCCGATGTGTACCTGTCCATCACCGCCCAGTATGTGCGCGACCATGTGAAGACCGCCAAGGAAATCGATGTGAAAAAGTATATTCTGTGATCGATTTCCATATGAAACGAAAGAATGCTGTGCAAGAATGGCGATCTGGTAAATGATAAAAAAGGAGCGGCTTTGGCCGTTCCTTTTCATATGCAAAGCGGTATGATATAATGATAATCATGATAGCAAGGAGTTGGAAGCATGCACGAGAGTGAATTGGGGTTTGTGAGTATTCCGGAAATCTCTGCCATCTATTATGCTCTTTTGCAGTGTGGGTACGATTTCTATTCTATTCAGCGTGATGAAGGGCATGCGCGGGCGCTACGTGGGTGGATGACAGAGAAGCCTCATCCTTTTTGGGAGCAGGTCAGACAGTGTACTTGTCAGGTGTATCCCTACTGGCCACGGGCAGCGTTGCTGGAAACAGCAGTATTTTATCTGCAGCCGGGCAAGAAGGAATTTGCTGATTTTGCCAGATACCGCAAGTGGGTTATGGCAGCAGGAAACATTACCGATGAGGAACGAAACGAAGCTTTCTTTGCGTGGTTGGAAGGGTTCACCGGTGCGCTTTCTGACGTGATGGAAAGCAAGGGCTTTAGGGAATACTCCGCGTGGAGGAGAGCGTGGCTAAGCGAACAGCATCGGGTGCATCGGAACGTGCTGGAGCATGTAAAGAACTGTCTGAATGTATGTGTAAGCCTTTATGCATCTCCTGTGCGTGAAATTGGCATTTTGCTGGATCCCATCAAGTGCGCGTATTCGGCAGATTATCACCTGCTTGGCGAAACATTTTATTATAGTTCAGGTTTGTTTAATCCTGAGAGCGTGATTCATGAATTTCTGCATCCGGTGGTGCATCCGGTAGTGAAGGATAACTGTGATTGGATTCTGCGTTGCTGCGCTGAATATCCGGGAATTGATGCATCTTATTATCTGGATGGCGGTGAAACGGGCAGATTGAACGCGTTTGAAGAATATGCTGTGCGCTGTCTGACGAAAAGAGCAATGATAGAGGAACTGCCGCAGGATTTAGGTGCATTTCTGCATCAAGTCGCTACGGGGTTGGATTAAGAAAATAAAAAGAGACCGGAGAGATTCTCCGGTCTCTTTTTATATGCTGTTTGCAATTTAGCCCAGATCCACGATGATGGGCAGGATCATGGGGTTGCGCTTGATCTTTTCGTAGATGTAGCGGTGCAGTTCATCCTTGATGCGGTTCTTGATGCTGGGCCAGTCGCTGCCGTCGATGTGGCCGTAGGAGGCAATGATGAAACGCACGATTTCGCGGGTCTGCTCGATAATGTCTTCGTTTTCGCGGACATACACGAAACCGCGGGAGATGATATCGGGGCCGGACACCAGAATGCTGTTGGTGCGGTCAAAGGCCATGGCCACGATGATCAGACCATCCTGACTGAGATGCTTGCGGTCGCGGAGCACCACGTTGCCTACATCGCCGATGCCCAGACCGTCGATAAGCACTTCGCCGGTGGGCACTGTGCCGGCAATGGATACATTGCGCTCGCTCATTTCAATCACCTGACCGGTAACGGGCAGCACGATGTTCTGCCGGTCCATGCCCAGGGATTCAGCCAGCTCCGCATGCTGCCACAGCATGCGGTATTCGCCGTGGATGGGAATGAAATACTTGGGCTTCACCAGTGTGTGGATCAATTTGATTTCTTCCTGACGGGCGTGACCGGAAACGTGCACTTCGGCCATGGCGTCGTAAATCACTTCGGCGCCGCAGCGGTACAGCTGGTTGATCACACGGGAAACGAATTTTTCGTTGCCGGGGATGGGCGTAGCGGAAATGATGACCTTGTCGCTCTGCTTGATCTGCAGCTTGCGGTGCTCGGAGAAGGCCATGCGGGTCAGGCCGCTCATGGGTTCGCCCTGACTGCCTGTGGTCAGGATAAGCAGTTCATCATCTCTGTAATTGTCCAGATCGTCCATTTCCAGCAGGGAAGTGGGCGGAATGACCAATTCGCCCAGCTGCATGGCGACGCGGGAAACATTCACCATGCTGCGGCCAACAAAGCATACCTTGCGGCCAAAACGCATAGCGCTGTCCACCACCTGCTGCAGGCGGTTAATGTTGCTGGAGAACATGGCTACAATAACGCGACCGCGGGCATTGCGGAACTGCTCCACGAAGGTTTCGCCAATTTTGCGTTCGCTCATGGTGTAGCCGCTGCGTTCTACGTTGGTGCTTTCGCACATCAGCGCCAGCACGCCCTGATCGCCGGCAGCTGCCAGGCTGCTCAGGTCAGTCACTTCGCCGTCCACAGGGGTAAAGTCAATCTTGAAGTCGCCGGAATGGACCACCACGCCGGCGGGGCAGGAAATAATCAGCGCGCATGCACCCGGAATGGAGTGGTTCACCTTGATGAACTTTACGGTGAATTTGCCGATTTTTACTTCCTGACGGGGTTCGACCGTGTTGAAGGGAATGCCGTTTACACGGTGTTCGCGCAGCTTGATATCAATCAGCGCAAGGGTGAGGCGGGTGCCGTAAATGGGAGCGGGCACCTGTTCGAAAATATAGGGGGTTGCGCCGATGTGGTCTTCGTGTCCGTGGGTGAACACATAACCTTTTACCCGGTGCTTGTTTGCAACCAGGTAGGATACATCGGGAATGACCAGGTCAATACCCAGCATATCATCACTGGGGAAAATGGAACCGCAGTCCACCACCAGGATATCATCTTCGTACTCAAAGGCAGTAATGTTTTTGCCGATTTCGTCCACACCGCCCAGGGGGATGATGCGAAGTTTGGGGGATTGAGGCATAGGGGAACTCCTTTCGTCATGGTAGACAAAATAAACATCAATACAGATGGTTATGAATTCGGGATGTGCGGGGTCAAATTATTCATTTGATACGACATCTAATCTTCACTTATTATAGCACGAATGATACCAAAATACTACCCCGCCATGATAAAAAATATGGACAAATGTGCATCATTATTGGACAAATAGAGACTGAGATGAAAAACGATAAACAAAAAACCGGGCAGATGCCCGGTTTGATCATACGATAAGCAATCAGTCCAGCAAGGCAAGCAACGCGGCTTTGCTTTGTACGCCTACAACGCGCTTTACTTCCTGACCGCCTTTGAACACGATGAGGGTAGGAATGGAAGCAACACCGAACTTCATGGCCAGTTCGCCTTCCTCGTCCACATTCACTTTGCCGACGACTGCTTTGCCTGCGGTGTCTTCGGCAATTTCTTCCACAATGGGGGCGATCATGCGGCAGGGCATGCACCAGGGTGCCCAGAAGTCCAGCAGCACGGGTTTATCGGAATTGAGAACTTCCTGTTCAAAATTGGCTTTGGTAATGGTCAGTTCACTCATGAATATTTTCCTCCTCAAATGGATGTACAGCTATAATTTTAGGGGTTTTGTTGCCGCTGCGGCGGAGATAGCGGTCATACAGCATGACCAGAATGAGGGAAACCAGCAGGAAGAGGAAGCCGTAAAGGGCTACGCCTTTTTCCGTGCCGATGAAACGGTTGCCCAGGAACATGCCCAGCAGCAGCGCGGCAATGGGAACCAGATAAGTGACGAGAGAAGTACGGAGCAGCTGCCCTTCGGGCATATCCACATCCACCCGGTCACCGGGTTTGGCGTTTCCCGTCAGTTTAACAAAGCTTTCCTTCTTGTGGTCGCAGGCGCCGCAGTGCTGGCACATTTCCGGTCTTTCAAAGCATACGCTTAGAAGATTACCGTCTGCACGAACCACTCTTCCGGTACGGATCATGTTGTCATATCCTTTCTGTCCGCAAAAATATTATACCCATCGGTAAGCAGCTTAAACACACAAATGGATTGTTTGCGATAAAAATATCATATCATTTCTGCGGAACTTTGGCAAGTCATGGCGTTTGAATCAGGCGAATGGAGGAGGCGGGCAGGCCTGTCCATTCGCGAATCAGGTCGGAAAGCAGCTGCCCTTCGTTTTCGTTGATAGAAGATGCCAGAAAAACGGACGCTGTTTTGCTATGTACGGCACATACGGCATCTGGATACCCCATGCCCTGCAGGGCGGTTTCAATCAGCAGTGTCATGCGCTCGTTTTCTTCATGTTCCATCAGTTTTTCCTGACTTAAGGCACGAAGATCCGAACTTGCGGAAGGATTGTTTGCAAGTTCTGTCAGGATGGCTGAAATTGCCGAAAACTGCTCTTTACGGTCTTCGCGAAAGGAGGTGACAGGGTCAGGCGTGGGTGAAGGAACAGGTGCGCGGGTGGGAAGAATGTACACTTTCCGGTCTTCCGGAATGTTAAAATGACTTTGACTGGTACTTTTGATGGCTGTGAAAAAGGCGTAAAAAAGCATCAGAAAAAACAGGCACAGGGTGACAAATTTTAATACGGATCGTTTTGTTTGCTTCATGGGTTTTCCTCCATAGGATAGATGCGGATGGAATCGGGCGGCAGATTCAACAGCGTTGTTGCGGCTTCCATCAGCCGCAGCTGTACGGCGATATCATCTGCGCCCGTAGCAATGATGAGTGCGCCGGTGGGGGAATCTGCGGCAGAAAATGCGCCTGTTTCTGCACTGTAGATGACTACATGGGTATCCCCCGCGTCCCGGATGCGGGAAAGGGCGGAAGCGATGCGCTGCTCTGTTTCGTTCATACTGCCGCTGTTTTTTCCGGAAGGGAAAAGGCCTGTCAGTAAAAATGCAGCACCCAGAATGGCCAGTAAAAGCCAGTGAATGGGTTTGCTGCTTTTTTCGGACTTGCTTTTGTCTTTGACAGGCTCCTTCACCATGGCAGCACCTCCTTGAGGGACGGTGCACTGCGCAAAAGGGTAAGCAGTGTGGTAAGACGCAGAAAGGCGTCCACCCCCGTTTGCAAGGGGCCGGGCGGCAAAAAGCACTGGCACACAGTGCGTATCAGGCACAGAAAAATGAGCAGGCGGAAAAACTCGGACATCGTATTACCTCAGCATGACGATCAGGTTTCCTGCTGCCAGTAGTTGCGCTGCCAACAGGAAGAACATGGCGCCGACGGACAGTTCAATGACAAAAAACAGAGTGAGTACGGACGCAAAGTGGTCCATACAGGCACAGAGCCGCTTGGGTGCGATCAGTTCCAGCAGCGCCCCGCACAGCCTGTATACAAAGGATGCGCACAGCGTTTCCAGCAGGGGACCTGCCGAAAGCAGCACCAGCCCGACCAGACCTGTAATGCCCAGTGCATTTTTGACCAGCAATCCGGAGCCGATCAAGGTATCCATGGTATCGGCAAACATACCGCCTACTACGGGTACAAAGTTATTGACGGCGTACTTCATTGTGCGGATAGAGATGCCGTCTCTGATGGAACCGGAAATTCCCTGCAGCGTAGTGACGGACAAGAAAAGTGTGAATGCAACGCCCAGTGTCCAGGCGGCCAGTCGGCGCAGCAGTGTGCACAGACGGCTCAAATCCATGGTATCGCTTAAATGGTCCAAAATGGTCATTGCACCGTGCAGCAGAGCGATACGAAGGGTGAAAGAGCGGATAAAGGTGATCATGGTGCCGCCCGCTGCTGTTAAAGCAGGCTGATAGCAGGCAGCGCCTGCTGCGCCGCCGATGGCCGTCAGCAAAGTAAGGAGCAGCGGAAATAATGCCTGCATGGCATTGGCCATGCGGGTAATGGTGCTTTCACACAGCGTCAGATGGCTTTTCAAATCCCATGCCATGACGGCGGCGATGCTTAGAAAACAGGCATGTTCTGCCATTCTGAAGCTTTTGCTTC
Organism: Clostridia bacterium; assembly: GCA_017550035.1. Classification (GTDB taxonomy): domain Bacteria; phylum Bacillota; class Clostridia; order Christensenellales; family Aristaeellaceae; genus SVGT01. The sequence continues at coordinate 9,748 of JAFYLS010000033.1, read as the reverse complement.
CGGACAAAGAAGGCTGTATTCTGCTTGTGATGCCCATGAGAAATGCGGGCAGAAACAGCCGGATCATTCCAGCGAACGTTTTGTTCAGGGTAGACATGGCGCTTTCCAGCAACTTGGAAAAGACGGCCTCCATGTCCGCAATTTCCCGACCGGAGGCCAGCCGCGCAATGAAGCTGCGGATTTCATCTTCGTCTCCCAGCAGATTGGAAAACAGTGCAGGCAAACCGGAAAGGTCCAGTTCGTTTGTGACATGCAGGATGCTTTCGTCCAGACTTTCGCAGCAGGCGCAAACAGCTATCAGGGACAGATTGAAAAGAAACAGGAAGAAACAAAGTTTTTTCATGCGCCGGCGGGCACAAGGCGGATCAGGTGATCGCCGATTTCCAGAAGCAACGGTATTGTCATGCCCAGCAGCAGCCACTGCCCGGCTAACAAGGTCTTTTGCGCCAGCGCATCATCCCCCAACTCCCGGCAAAGCTGCGCACTCAGTTCTATCACAAGCGCTGCAGACAGGATTTTGAGGATTTCTGCGATGTTGACATTTTCCATGCCCATCTTTCCCGCCCATATTTTCAGGGCATTTACGGCAGGGGTCAGCTGCCGGATGGCTGCAAGCAGGATCAGTATTCCTGCTGCTGCGGCGCAGAGCATGGCGCTTTCCCGGTTGGTGCGTTTCAGCAGCAGGGAAAGAGCGGCGCCCAATACCGTGATGCCGGATATTTTCAAAATGTCATTCATGAAAGGTGGAAAATGGTCTGCACGTCATTGAGCAGCTGCCCCACCATGCGCACTACCATAACCAGCACGATGACGAGCCCTGCAATGGCGGTCAGCGTGGAAAGATCTTCCCTGCCTGCTTTATTCAGAATCTGGCTGATCACGGTGACCAGCAGCCCGATGCCTGCGATTTGCAGCAGTATTTGCACCTGCATGTTATCCTAGCCTCCTTTGCGTATCCGCTGGTGGAATGTATGCACATATGCCGGGATGTATGCATTCATTTCCTTTGGCGGTGTGCGGACAAGATGCGGCTTTCAGCAGCATATGTATGGAAAAAGGAGGATGCAGGGATGACAGACAGGATTTTTCTGTGGATGATGGTGCTCAGTTTATGCCTTTCTGTATTTTCGGGAAATGGGGGACAGATGGCTGCAGATTTGCTGAAAGCTGCCCAGCAGGCACTGGAAACGGTATGGAATATGGCGGGCGGGCTCATGTTTTTTTCCGGAATGATGATGATTCTCCGGGATGCCGGCGTGATGGAAAAATGGGCGGCCTGGCTGAAAAAGCCGCTGGGCAGATTGCTTGGCAAAGGTGTGAGTGATGAGGGAATGCAGTATGCAGCCATGAATCTGACTGCCAATATGCTGGGCATGGGCAATGCGGCAACGCCTATGGGAATACGTGCAGTTCAGTGCATGGCAAAAGGGGAAAAGATCAACCACGCCATGTGCATGTTTCTGGTGATCAATATATCTTCTGTGCAGCTGCTGCCCACTACGCTTATTTCCATGCGTGCTGCGATGGGGGCAGAAAATCCGGCAAAGATTGTGCTGCCGGTATTGATTGCCAGCACAGTTTCTACTGTGACCGGTATTATAAGCTGTAAAGTGATGGCTGCCGTTCAAGGCAGGAAGGCGGGAATGCGCCCATGAACAGCCTCATGACCGTTTTGCTGCTGGCCGTTTTTGTATTTGGCGCATGGAAAAATGTACCTGTGGCGCAATCCTTTATGACAGGCGCACGGGAAGGGATGGATACAGCGCTGCAAATTTTGCCTTCGTTGTTTTGCATGCTGATAGCTGTTGCTGCGCTCAGGACATCGGGCATTCTGGAAGAGGCGGTCGCCTTACTGTCGCCGCTGCTTCAAAGATGCGGTATTCCTGCCGACGTGCTGCCTTTGTTTCTCATGCGCCCGCTGTCGGGGTCCGCCTCGCTGGCCATGGCCGGGGAATTAATGGCAACCTTTGGTCCGGACAGTCCGCAGGGCATATTGGGCGCAATACTGTGCGCCTCTGCCGAAACGCTGTTTTATGTGCTGGCGGTGTATGCCGGGGCTGCCGGGGTGCGGAAAACGGGGTATCTGATTCCCTGTGCATTGCTCACATGGCTTATGGGCGGCGCAGCGGCAGCTTTGGTGTGGCCATTGGCGGAATAAAATGGACGAATCTGCCGAAAAAGAACACGAATTTCAAAATTTTCCTTGTAATTTCACAGAGTGTATGCTACAATAACACGGTGACTTTCAAGGAGGGTTTTATTATGAACGCTGCTCAGATTATTGTGAACATTTTGCTGATTCTGTCCTCCATCGTGATGATCGTGACTGTTATGCTGCAGTCCAGCGATTCTGACGGTATGGCGGGCCTCACCGGCGGCAACAGCGAAACGTTCTTTGGTAAGAACAAGAACAGTACTTTCGAAGGCAAGATGGCTATGGGCACCAAGGTGTCTGCTGCCGTGTTCGTTGTGCTGGCTCTGGTCATGCTCTTCATTTCCTGATCGCTTCTGATCAGACGTAAGCAAGCGTGATGAATTGGGGCTGACTGTGTTTGTCAGCCCCTTCTTTTCGTATCTTCCTGTAGTTTTTTATCTGCATTTGACTTTTGTGAATCGATCATCTGCTTCGATTCGGATTGGGGACAGGGGAACAAGTGATCATTTTAACAGTACAGAACCTGCAGAAAGCCTTCGGTACGGACGAAGTACTTAAGGATGTGACGCTTACGCTGCAAAATGGTCAGCGTATGGGTCTGGTTGGCGTGAATGGCTGCGGAAAAACCACCCTTTTGCGTATCCTTTCCGGGCAGCTGCATTATGACGGCGGCAGTTTTTCCCTGAGCAAGGGATTGCGGCTGGGATATCTGGAACAGCAGTGTACCGTAAAGGAAGGCAATACCGTGCTTCAGGAACTGGAGGACGTTTTTTTGCCTGTGCAGGAAATGGAAAAGAAACTGCGCCGCATGGAAGAAGATATGGCCCTGGTGCAGGATCAAAAAACGCTTGAAAAGCTGGGCGCGGATTACGAACGCCTGCAGGCCCGGTTTGAAGAAGGGGACGGTTATTCCTGGCCGTCGCTGATTCAGGGTGCGCTGCTGGGCATGGGTTTTCCCCGGGAACAGTGGAATCAGGATGCATCCACCTTGTCAGGCGGTGAACTGACCCGCTTGTGTCTGGCTCGTCTGCTTTTGCAAAAGCCCGATCTTTTGCTGCTGGACGAACCTACCAACCATCTGGACCTGAATGCGCTCAGCTGGCTGGAAAAGTATCTGACGGGCTATAAGGGCGCTGTGATTGTGGTCAGCCATGACCGTTATTTTCTGGACCGGGTATGCACCAATATGACCGAAATACTGCTGGGCGTCAGCGAACAGTACGAAGGCAACTATTCCCGTTATATGGAACTGCGTACCGAGCGGTTTGAAGCCCGCATGAAGGCCTATGAACTGCAGCAGGCGGAAATTGAACGGCAGGAAAAGGTAATTGCCAAGCTCCGTTCCTTCAACCGGGAAAAATCCATTCGCCGGGCGGAAAGCCGCCAGAAGGTACTGGACAAGATCGAGCGTCTGGACAGGCCGATGGAAGAAAAGCAGGTCCACTTCTCCTTTGGTGTAAACCGTAAAACGGGCGAGGATGTGCTGGCGGTCAAGGATTTTGAAAAGTCCTATGACGGCCGCAAGCTTTTTGACCATGTGGATCTGAAAATGTATGCCGGCGACCGTATTGCATTGATTGGCCGCAACGGTATCGGCAAATCCACCTTCCTCAAATGCCTGATCGGCGAAGAAACGCCGGATTGGGGCGCGGCGCGCTGGGGTGCCAATGTGGATCTGGGGTATTACGATCAGCAGCAGAAAACGCTGCACGGGGATAAAACGGTGCTCCGTGAAGTGTGGGATGATTTTGTAAGATTGGACCAGACACAGGTGCGCAGCGCACTGGGCCTGTTCCTGTTTACGGGCGAAGATGTGTTTTCGCCTGTTTCTACCCTGTCCGGCGGTGAGAAAGGCCGTGTGGCGCTGACCAAACTGATGCTCCGCAGGGACAATGTGCTGCTGCTGGACGAACCGACCAACCACCTGGATATGGATTCCCGCGAAGTACTGGAAGATGCGCTGGAGGATTTTCCCGGCACCATTCTGGCCGTTTCTCATGACCGCTATTTTATCAACCGCTTTGCCAACAAAGTGGCGGTGATGGGCGAACATGGCATTGAGATGTTCCAGGGCAATTATGACGACTACATGATGATGCTGGAAAAACGCCGTGCCGGTCAGGAAGATGAAGAAGAGTTCCGCGGTATGACGCGTACGGAAGCAGGCAAGGAGAAGCGCCGTCAGCGCATGGCAAAAGAGCAGCTGAAGGTATTGAAAAACGCCGTGAAGGAAGCGGAAAATAGAGTACTGCTGTGTGAAGAAGCGGTGGCCGAGCACGAAAGTGTAATGGCGGATCCTGCGACTTATGCCGATCCTGCCGGCGCCGAAGCTGCCAGCCGGAAATATCAGGAACTGAAAAATGCCCTTGCCGCGGCTTATACCGCCTGGGAAGAAGCGGAAGAAGCCTTGGCGGAAGCAGAAGACTAAGGAGAATATGGATGCTTACACTGGTCAAATTGGACAGAAAGCATATGCCGCTGCTCATTGACATGATGGATGAGTGGACGCAAGCGGAAAGCAGCGTTACACCCTGGACGATCTGGAAAAAGGGGCAGATGGATTACCGCGACTACGATCGCTATGTGGCCATGCTTGAAGTTGCAAAAAGCAGTGAACAATATGTTCGTGACAGTGTGTATTTTGCATTAGACGAAGCACGCTGCCGCATGATTGGTGCTGTGAACATCCGCCATGAACTCAACGAATATCTGTTGCTTCACGGCGGTCATATCGGGGACGGGGTGCGCCCTTCCGAACGCGGTAAGGGGTATGGTACTGAACTTGTTCGTCTGGCACTGGAAAAATGCCGGGAACTGGGGATTGATCGGGTGCTGATGGTATGTGATAAAGATAACATTCCATCTGCCCGTACCATCATTAGAAATGGCGGCGTGCTGGAAAATGAGATTGTAACAGAGGACGGCATCGAGCAGCGCTATTGGATTGATCTGACATAAAGCGTCAAAGTTAGCACTTGACATACTTGAGTGCTAATTTGCCTGTTGCCTTTCTGTGAGCCTCGTGCTATAATACCTCCTGTATATGGGATTCTTGCTTGGAATCCGATGTTTACAGGAGGTTTTTTGGTATGCAGAAAGGCAATATTTCCATCCATGCACAAAACATCATGCCGGTCATTAAGCGCTGGCTGTATTCTGACAAGGATATTTTCATCCGTGAAATGGTGAGCAACGGCTGCGACGCCATCACGAAATATAAGATGCTGGGCAAAGGCGAAAATGAAGACCTGCGCGTGACGGTGACCGTAGATAAGGAAGCGGGTGAAATCCGCATCACCGACAACGGCATTGGCATGACCTATGAAGAAGTGGAAAAGTACATCAATCAGGTGGCTTTTTCCAGCGCTGAAGAATTTTTGAAGAATTATACCGGCGATGACAAGAGCGGCATCATCGGACATTTTGGTCTGGGCTTTTATTCTGCCTTCATGGCGGCTGACAAGGTGACCATTGATACTTTGTCCTGGAAAGAAAACGCTGCGCCCGTCATCTGGCAGAGCGAAGACGGCATGCAGTTTGAAATGGGCGAGGGCGGACGCACGCAGCGCGGCACCACCATGACGCTGCACATCACGGATGAAGAAAAAGAATTCCTGGATGCCTTCCGTGTGCGTCAGGTGCTGGACCGCTACTGCGGCTATATGAGCGTTCCGATTTATCTGGAAGATGTGTCTGAACAGAAGGAAGAAAACGCTGAAGAAAAAGAGGAAAAACCCGTCAATGATGTGAGTCCCCTGTGGCTGAAGAACCCCAAGGACTGCACCGAGGAAGAATACAAGGAAACGTACCGCCGCCTGTTCCATACCTTTGAGGAGCCCCTTTTCTGGGTGCATCTGAATGTGGACTATCCCTTCAATCTGAAGGGTATTCTCTACTTCCCTCGCATTCGCAAGGACTTTGGCGGTCAGGAAGGCGAGATCAAACTGTTCAACCGTCAGGTGTTCGTGGCGGACAACATCAAGGAAGTGATTCCTGAATTCCTCATGCTGCTCAAGGGTGTTATTGATTGTCCCGATCTGCCCCTCAATGTCAGCCGTTCCTTCCTGCAGAACGATGGTTATGTGAAGCGCCTTTCCGCTCACATTACCAAGAAGGTGGCGGACAAACTGAACAGCCTGTTCAATGTGGAACGCAAGCAGTATGAAACCTATTGGGACGATATCCATCCTTTTGTCAAGTACGGCTGCATGCGGGATCAGAAGTTCTATGATCTGGTAAAGGGCAGCCTGCTGCTGAAGACTACGCAGGGTGAATACCTGACGGTGGAAGAGTATAAGTCCCGCAACACTGCAAAAGCTGAAAAGAAGGTGTATTATACCACCGAAAGCAATCGTCAGGCGGCGCAGATCAAGCTCTATACCGATAAGGGCATTGACGTGGCGGTGATGGATACCCTGATTGACATGAATTTCATGTCCTTCATGGAAATGACCATGCAGGAAGGCGGCGAACGCTTTGTGCGTGTGGACGCCGATGTGGACGGTTTGACCGAGGATACCGAAGAGGGCAAGAACCTGGATCTTTCTCAGTTGGAAAAAATGTTCCGGGATGCCCTTGCCGATCAGGAACTGACGGTTAAGATGGAAGCCTTCAGCGACCGGGAACTGCCTCTAATGCTGCTGGAAGATGAACAGATGCGCCGCTACAAGGAAATGAGCGCCATCTATGGTCAGGACTTTGGCTTCCCCGTCAAGTACACCCTGGTGCTGAACCGCGCCTGTGAAACGGTAAAGAAGCTGGCTTCCATGGAAGAAGGCGAAGTGCGCGATATGCTGTGCCTGCACCTGTATGATGTGGCGCGTATGAGCAGCCGTCCTCTGGAACAGGAGGATCTGCGCCTGTTCCTCCATCGCAGCAACCGTCTTGCCGCCCTGCTGGCTGACCGGAAGTAATTTCAATTGCATAGGACGCGGAGCAAAGCGCTCCGCGTCTTTTTTTCTGTGTGACAGTCTGCCTTTGTTTTGTAACAGAATTGAAGCAGGCTCTTTGTTGACGGGTACATTTGTGCGTGTTACAATACCCAAAGGAGGTAGGAAAATGATGGAAAAGTGTGCAATCAACGGTTTTTATACACCGGCGCAGCGCGCCCGTTTTTATGCTGCTGTAAGCCGCAGGGAAAGCGTGCGTACCTTTATTTCTGCACCCGATGGGGAACAGTTGAGCGCTCTGCAGTATGCCTCTGCACGTTTGTGTCTGCCCGGCACGCGGATTGAAATCCGGGAGTGCGATGAGAAGAAGCTGTACGGGTCCATGCCCTTTGTGGAAACCATCATGGGTACTTCCTGCTATGCCGCCTTTATTGTGGATATGAATGTGCCCCATGCCCTGGAACATATGGGCATCAGCGGTGAAGCTTTCATGCTGGAAGCGGTGAATATGGGCCTTGGCACCTGCTGGGTGGCCGGTACTTATCATCGCAGCGCCGTGGATGCGGAACTGAATGAGAATGAAAAGATCGTGGCCATTACTCCTCTTGGCGTGCCTGCGGATATGGGCAATAAGGAGCGCAAACGCCGCAACCTTCGCGATATCTGCTTTACCGCGCCGGATCAGTGGCCTCTGTGGGCCTATAATGCAGCGGAGTGTGTACGCATTGCCCCCTCCGGCATCAATCTTCAGCCCTGGCAGCTGAATTATGCGGGGCGCACCTTGCAGCTGCTGAAGCGGTCTTTTGTGGGTTCCAGGCTGGATATGGGTATTGCTATTCTGCATATGTCTTTGGGTGTGCAGGAAAAAGAACATGTGGTGTATTGGGGCGAGGGCCGAGAGGTTGCCACGCTTCTGGCTGAGGATCGGATATGAGTTTGTTTGATGAAAGCCTGTTTCAGGAAGAAAAAAAGCAGTTGAGTCCGCTGGCGGACCGTATGCGCCCCCGTAATCTGGACGAATTTTTCGGCCAGCGCCACATTGTGGGCCCGGGGCGTCTTTTGCGTCGCGCGATTGAAGCGGACCGGCTGACCAGCTGTATTTTTTACGGCCCGCCCGGCTGCGGAAAGACCACGCTTGCCAGTGTGATTGCCCACATGACACAGGCAGCGTTTGTGAAAATGAACGCTGTTACCAGCGGCGTGAGCGACGTGAGGGAGCAGCTGAAACTGGCGGCTGACCGCCGTGCCATGTACGGGCAGGCTACCTATCTTTTGCTGGATGAATGTCACCGCTGGTCTAAAGCCCAAAGTGATTCCATTCTGCCTGCCATGGAGGAAGGCCTCATCCGTTTTATTGGTTCCACGACCGAAAATCCTATGATTTCCATGACGCCGGCTATCGTCAGCCGGTGCCGTGTGTTTGCCTTTGAACCGCTGAGCCAGCAGGATGTGGAAGATGTGCTTCTGCAGGCTGCCCGGGATGAGGAACGGGGCCTTGGCAAAATGAATGTGGATATTGACGAAGAAGCGCTGCACCATTTTTCGCATGTGGCGGGAGGCGATGTGCGCACCGCCCTTAATGCGCTGGAACTGGCTGCGCTGACGACCCCCACCGTGGGCGGACGCATCCGCATCACGATGGATATTGCCGAAGAAAGCATCCAGAAACCCATGCTGCGGTGCGACGATACGCAGTTTTACGATATGTTGTCGGCTTTCTGCAAGTCCATGCGCGGCAGCGACAGCGATGCCGCTCTTTTGTGGTTTTCCAGACTGATCTATGCCGGTGCCGATCCCCGTATGCTGGCAAGACGCATCATGGCCCATGCCAGCGAGGATGTGGGTCTTGCAAATCCCATTGCCATGCTGCAGGCGGTGTCTGCTGCGCAGGCGCTGGAAATGATGGGGATGCCGGAAGCAAAACTGCCTCTGGCGCAGGCGATCATTGCCGTGTGCGAAAGTCCCAAGTCCAACAGCGTGGTCAATGCCATCACGGCTGCGATGATGGACGCCGAAAAAGGCGGCTATGGTCCCGTGCCCGAATATCTGCGGGATTCCCACTATCCCGGAAATGAGCGTCTGGGGGTCAAAACAGGGAAAGAATACAAATATCCTCACGACTATCCCGGTCACTGGGTGATGCAGCAGTACATGCCGGATGATATGAAGCATGTGACCTATTACCATCCTACGGATCAGGGCCATGAAGCCAAAATTCATAAACTGAAGGAACGGAAATAATCCGCTCCAACAACTTTGGGAATGCCGGGTGCAAGTGAATACGCTTTTTATAAAAAAAGTTGGAAAAAGTGCTGGAAAATGCTTGACAAGCGGAATGAAGTGTGATAACATCTATGCTTGTCAGCGGGATGACTTTTGCGGTTATCCACATGCTGTTCCGCGGCGGAACGTGCGCCTGTAGCTCAGTTGGATAGAGCAACGGCCTTCTAAGCCGTGGGTCAGGGGTTCGAATCCCTTCAGGCGCGCCAACTTCGTGCTTGCATGGTGGGTATAGTTCAGTGGTTAGAGCGCCAGATTGTGGCTCTGGATATCGTGGGTTCGACTCCCACTACCCACCCCACTTTTTCTCAGAAGGGCGTATGCCTGGAATGAGGGACACCAAAGTCGCGAACTTGGCTTGGATGCCGATGTTGGGGTGTAGCCAAGCGGTAAGGCACGGGACTTTGACTCCCGCATTCGTAGG
>JAFYLS010000032.1 GCA_017550035.1 Clostridia bacterium | reverse complement strand
GAAATGGTTATGCCTGGCGACAACATCGAAATGGAAGTGAACCTGATCACTCCCATCGCTATCGAACAGGGTCTGCGCTTCGCTATCCGCGAAGGTGGCCGCACTGTCGCTTCCGGCGCTGTGGTTCGTACCGCTGAATAATCTGGACTTATTTCGCAAGTTAAAAGAGAGGATCGTGCAAACGATCCTCTTTTTTCGTTTCGCCCGCTTATCCTCACAATCAAAAAGCCGCAGCACGATAAAGCACTGCAGCTTTTTCAGGTATATTAATTTATCGTTTATAACTTTTATGTTTTACCCCAGCATTTCAGATATGGCTACATTGCAAAACTCTTTTGCATCCTCCATATCAAAGTACATTTCTCTGCCTTCGCGGTAGGCATTTACCGCAGCCTGAATGACTGCCTGAAAACGGCTGGGCATATTCCGGATAGCCCATTCTCCGCCTTCCACCTTGGAAAGCACCAGGTTTTCCTGTTTGTATGCCACTGCCCGGCAAAGGGTCAGAATGATATAGATCGCATTCTTCATCAATTTTTCCTGCACATGATCGGTATCCAGATACATGGCATTCAGACAGTTTTCCTTCTTTACCGGCCCAAATACCCGCATCGCCTGTGGTCCCAGCACTTGCAGATTGCTATGACGCAGCGACAGCACATGCGTAGTCAGATCCGGATCGGTCCCCTGCACACGCATGCAATAGCCTTCCGCATCCTGCCTGATCTCTTCCCGCCACATATTGGAAAAATGCACTTCAAATGGAGCTGGATACGGCATTTCGCGGCATACGCTTTCCAGCATAACACTGCATTCAAAACCCTTGGGCGGCGCTTCATCCGAAAGTTCTTCCATGGTTCTTACAAAGGCAATCTTTTCTTCCAGCGTCATGGGCTGTTTGACCACGACCAGAAAATCAATATCCGATGTATTCCAATGGAAGCAGCCAAAGGCAAGCGAACCGTGTACATAGATCCCCAGCAGGTTTTCTTTCATCAGCGTAGCCAGCCGTTCTTTTAAGACGCCCAGCAAAAATACAGCGTCCTGCCTGTCCTTTTCTGGTTGCACGCCGCCTTCCAGTAAAAGGCGAATATCGCGAAGGGCCTGTTCTTCATCAGCGCCTTCAAACTGAATTTCTACCATTTCTTCCCCGGTTTCTCCCAGAGAAAGAAGGCCCAGCATAGACTTGCCATTGATGGTGCGGTTATTATGCAGAAACATGATATGACAATCATACCTACAGGTGGTCTGCATCAAACGCATAACCTGGTCACGGTTAAAAGGCGTCAAGTGCCCCAGGTTCATCTTCAAGCAAATCATGTTCATTCCCCTTGCTGTAGTTTTGTTTGGTCGTCAATAAACTTTATCAGTTTTCGCATCCGGTGATTCACGCCCGACTTGGTCAATTTTGGATGCATCATTTCACCCAGCTGCTCCAATGATGCTTCCATGTATTCCAAACGGAGATTAGCCAGTTCCTGTAAATCTTCCGGCAGCGGAAGCGCAGGATTTTCCCTGTAAAGCATGATGGCATCGGCCTGTTTCTGCGCAGCAGAAATCTGCTTCATGGTATTGGCCTGGTCGCAGTTGGCCGCGCGATTGGCCTGGTTTCGGGATTCGCGGGTAATGCGCGCGTTTTCCATGTCCATCAGCGCCTGATTGGCCCCCATCATCCCGAGCAGGGATACCACATCATCCCCACGCTTGGCATACAGTACAGTATTTCCCCTGCGAACGGTATCCGCAAGGTGCAGATCACATTTTTCGAGAACATATTTGATGGCGCCTGCACGTTCACTGGACGATGCCACAAACTCCAGATGATACCCTTTATCCGGCGCCAATATAGAACCGGCGCCCAGGAATGCACCTCTCAGATAGGCATTACGGCAGCACCTTTTGGAAATAGCAGAACGCGGAAGTGAACGCAGTACATCGCCGCTTTCACTCTGACGCAGCATACGCACATTGACCAGCAATTTACGGCTGTCGCTTTCCGGCACTGTCAGCATACAGATTCGCCGTCCTCCAAAGCGCGGAGAAAAGGTATATTCAATGGTGGGAATAATATTCAGACGCGCTTTCAGAAGCAAAAATATTCGCTTTGCAAGCGCTATATTCTCCACCTGATATACCACACTCATACGGCCTCCGCCACGCAGCACCAACGACGCGCAGCATTGCGTCAACGCACTCAGTTCGCTCAACTGGCAGCAACTGCGCTCAGGCTGCAAATGCATCAATTCCCGCTTTACCTGTCCGGAAAAACTCATTGATCCTTCCCTACAATCCGCACTTCATTCTCCATCTGCACACCCGTCTCTTCAAACACTTTTTCCTGCACGGCACGCATCACATTCAGCACATCAGCTGCCGTTGCATGGTTGTGATTGATCAGGAAACCGGCATGCTTTTCGCTGATCTGCGCACCGCCGATGGTAAAGCCTTTCAGCCCGGCATTTTCGATCAGCGCACCAGCAAAGTGACCCTGAGGACGCTTGAAAAAAGAACCTGCGCTGGGATATTCCAGCGGCTGCTTGCTCTTACGCTGCTGCATCAGTTCTTTCATTTGGCTGCGAATTGCTTCACGTTCACCCACCTGTAGTTTCAAGCAGGCAGCAAGCACCACGGCATTCTCTTCCATCAATCGGGAATGGCGATAACCAAAGCCCATCTCATCAACGTTCCACTTTTTTACCCCATCAGGCGTCCAAACACGAACCCATTCTATAATCTGGCTCATTTCTCCGCCGTAGGCACCGGCATTCATGTACACAGCTCCGCCCAAAGAGCCGGGAATGCCATGCGCAAACGCCATCCCGGCAAGGCTGTTGTCCGCTGCCACCGTAGCCACTTTCGACAGCAATGCGCCCGCCTGGGCAATGAGGCAGTTGCCCTCCATACGAACATCACCCAACGCATTGCCAATATGGATAACCAGTCCGTCAAAACCGCCGTCGCGAACCAACAAATTACTTCCGTTGCCAATGAGAAGAAAAGGAACCGCCTCACTTTTCACCCAGTCCAATAGCGAACACAGTGCTTCTTCCGTTTGCGGCTTTGCCAAAATTTCAGCAGGTCCGCCCACGCGGAAAGTTGTATAGTCGGAAAGCGGTGCCTTCTCTATCAGCACACAGTCTTTTGCGGTCTCAAACAGTTTGTTCTTCCACATAACGGTTACATCACTCCTGCGCAGCATGCTCTTTTCACACAGTTAGCATGCCGCATTTTCACCATTTCATGAATCACTCCACAGTGGGATAGGACATAAGCATTTCGCCCGTCTTGATCGTCAGGTCATAGCCATCCGCAGGCAAGAAAGCAGTCTGCCCCATTTTCAGTTCGCAGGATCCCTTTTCCCAGTTGATCACAGTATCCTGAATAGCGGTAACAACACGGAACATGCGCTGGTCAGCCTTCAGCACATTTTCACAATCCACCCAGCGTTCCAGAGAGAAATACTTTTCATGCAGCATCTGCAGCCGTCCATTGCCCAGATCCACAGCCTTTGCAGCTTCAGGTTGATTTTCCAGATCGGTTACATCAATGGCTTTATCGATATGCAGCTCACGCTTATTGCCGTTTTTGTCCGTACGTTCCCAATCATAGAAGCGGTAGGTCACATCGCTGGACTGCTGAATTTCATACAGCATAATGCCTTCCCCGATGGCGTGAACCATGCCTGCGGGAATGAAATACACATCGCCGGGCTTCACGTCGACGCGGCGAAGCAATGCTTCCACTGCTTTGCCCTGCTCAGATGCGGCACGCAGTTCTCCGCGGCTGACACCGGGCTTTACACCGTATACCAGCTGAGCGCCTTCCTTGGCATGCAAAATGACCCACGCTTCGGTTTTGCCGAATTTCCCTTCCACGCGGCGACCGTATTCATCATCGGGATGCACCTGCACAGACAGTGTCTCACGTGCATCCAGCAGTTTCAGCAGCAAGGGGAATTCGCCCTTCACTTCGGTGCCGGTCATCCGTTCACCATATTTTTCAATCAGTGCACCCAGTTCCTCTCCCTCAGGAGACAAACTGTTCAGACCGGGGATAACGCTCATTTCAAGGCTTTCGCCGGTACGGTCGTCAGGAATGACTTTGCCAAAGACTTTATTCAGATTGTCGCCGCCCCAAGGCGTCTGTGCGCCATGGCGGTATGCGGGCGTCATGATGATAGGAGCCAGTTTCATAGGTTTTCCTCCTTTATATCTCGTGCAATAAATCTCCAGTTTATATCGCGCCAGTAAGGTTCTGCATACTGAATGCCTACTCGCGGTGCAGTGAAATAATCAACGCGCACGCCGTCATCCTCCAGCCATAGCTCATCGCTTTCGGGCAGCCAGATCCCATTGTGGCTGCGGTTTATCTGCATGAACTTTGTCCATTTGGCAGGTCCGTCAAACGGTTTTTCCATGGCGCGGATCAATACTGCCTGCGGGTGATTTTCATCCCCGGTTACCACATTCATCAGAAAATGCAGTCCGTAAATCATGTACACATAGGCAAATCCGCCTTTTTGGTACATCGTTTCGGTACGCAGCGTCCTGCCAAACCGGGCATGACAGGCACCATCCTCTTCCCCACGGTATGCTTCTGTTTCGAGAATGCGAAGGGAAATGATCTGCCCGTCCGGCAACTTTCTGCATACACGCTTTCCCAGCAAATCAGGCGCAACATTCAATGCATCCCGCCGGTAAAACGCTTCCTGCAGAGGTTTTCCACGGAATTCCTGCAGCGTTTCCGGAAGTTTTCCACTGTTCAGGTTTCCGTGCATTCCGCTTCTCCCCTTTACGCTGCACAAAGGCGCACAATGGCGTAGGCAAAAATTTTCATGTTGCGATAAAAATCTTCTACGCCAATATATTCATCCGCCTGATGGGCCATTTCTTCCTGACCGGGGAACAAACCGCCAAAGGCTACGCCTTCTTCCATGGTACGGGCGTAAGTACCGCCGCCAATGGCAATGGTATATCCCTTTTCACCCGTCACTTCTTCATATGCAGAAAGCAGCCCCTTCACCAGTTCACTGTTTTCGCTGACAAAGTGAGGACCATGTTCACCCAGCATTTCGGCATTCAGCTTACCCGCCAAGGTCATGTTCATCACTTTGATACCAATCTGAGGATTATACAGCAGCGGATAGCGGATATCGCACAGCGCTTCCACTTTTTCTTCATCTGCACGGATAATATCCAGACTGCAGGTCAGTTTGCCGGACATCCTGTCTTCCATGGCAATACCCAGGTTTTCGCCGTAATAGGTCATGCCAACAAAATGGCTCAGTTCGGCAATCGCGCCCTTCACGCCAACATGGCGCAAAATGATCAGCATCTGGCCAATAGCATTGCGTGCTTCTTCGCCCATGGCAGCATGACCGGTTTTGCCCACCGTCGTAATGGTGACCACGCCGTTTTCACACTTGGCTTCCACGGGTACGCCAAGCTTTTTGCCAACTTCCAGTGCTTTTTCTACTTCAGCATCACCGCCATACACTTCGGCAGTGGCGTTGCCCGGGATCACATTGATGCGTTCACCCTGATAGAAGCGCTTAAGTTTCACGCCATCCTGCGCATGGGTACCGCTGAGCTTGATGACACAGCCGCCCTTTTCAATATTGATAACGGGATAACTGGCGTCCGGGCTGAAGCCCATACGGGGCATGGTAGCATGCTGACGATAATAGCGCATATCTTCCATACCGGTTTCTTCATCGCAGCCCATAATCAGACGCACTTTTCTTTTGAGCGGAATCCCGGCTTTCTTCACAGCGGCCATGGCATAGAGTGCGCAAGCCACATAGCCCTTGTCATCGCTGGTGCCGCGGCCATACACTTTTCCATCCACAATATCCGCGCCATAAGGATCCTGCGTCCAGCCATCCCCTACCGGTACAATATCCATATGGCCGAGAATCGCCAGAGCATCCAGATCTTCCCCTTCGCCCATATCCGCCTGTGCTGCATAGCCGTCAATATCTTTTACGTCGAAACCCAGTTTCGCCGCATCTGCAATGGCGATATCCAGCATTTTGCGGTTATCGGGACCGAAAGGCGCATTTTCCGCTTCCGCAGGCATCTTCACACTGGGCTGACGCACCCAGCGGCGCATGGTTTCCAGCGCTTCTTCGTAATAGCTTTCAAGGCACAAATCCAGTTTCTGATAATCCATCATTTTTTCTCCTCTTCTCCCAGCGCTTTGGCAAGACGCTTGACTGCTTCTTCGACATGTACATGGGGACAGCCGAAGTTGATACGCACAAAGCCGTTGCCCATCTCACCAAAGAAGGTACCCTTGTTGAAAATCACGCCTGCTTGACGGCAGCGTTCGTTCAATTCTTCCGTATTAAAGCCATAGGCACGCAGATCGATCCAGGCAAGATAGGTTGCTTCAATGTTTGCCATCTTTGCCTTAGGAATTTTTTCTTGCAGGCATTTGCGCAGCAGCTTATGTCCTTCGTCCAGATACGCAATCAAGCCATCCAGCCATTCATCACAATCTTCGTACGCCGCTTTCGATGCAGCCAGAGCAAAAATATTGCCGCTGCTCACGCCGTACATATGAAGCAGGTGATTCAGTTTTTCCAGAATACCTTTATCAAAGCACACGGCATGTGCATGCTGCAAGCCGGCTACATTAAAGGTCTTGCTGGGTGCAACCAGAGAAATGACGCAATCCTGTGCCCCGTCCAGCGTAAGCATAGGTACAAAGTGATTGGGGGCATACACAAAATCCGCATGGATTTCATCGGCAATGATTTTAACGCCGTACTGTTTGCACAATTTCAGCAGCGCTTCCAGTTCATCTTTCTTCCATGCACGGCCCACAGGATTATGAGGATTGCACAGAATAACCACTTTGGCGCCGTTTATGAATGCAGTTTCCATCGCAGCATAATTCATGGTAATATGACCGTTTTCATCCTCCAGCAGAGGACATTCCACCAATTTGCGTTCCGCATCTTTTACAGAGAAGAAGAACGGACCGTAAACAGGCGTCATGATCACAATTTCATCGCCGGGATTCGTAAAGATCTGAAGTGCCATACGGATACCGGTCACAACGCCGGGCAGCGTTACCGTCTGCTCAGGCTGAATTTCCAAACCGTGGCGCCGCTTCCAGAAATCACAGAAAGCCTTTTCCACAGCGCCGTCATGGGCAGAATATCCAAAGCAGGGATGTTGGGCGCGCTTCTTTACGGCGTTGGCAATGGCAGGCGCGCAGGCAAAGTCCATATCCGCAATCCACATAGGCAGTGCGCCGTCGGGACAGGCATTCTTGTCGTCCCACTTTACACAGCCGGAATTGTATCTGTTGATTCCCGCGTCAAAATATGCCTTATCAAACTTCATACGGTTTGCCTCCTCTGCAGCGGATGATCCAGAATCCGCCGCTTTTTTCGATGGTATCCACCGCATCAAACAGTGTTTTCAGGTATTTGATAGCCGATTCGGCTCCCTGCTGTTTGCGGATCACAATGTACAGTTCACCATCCGCATTCAATTTTCCGGCACTCTGTGCAAACATCCGGTATATCACCTGTTTACCAGCACGAATCGGCGGATTGGTAATGATCACATCGAACATACCTTCCACGCTGTCCAATCCGTCTGACAGCACGCACTGTGCCTTTGTGCCGTTTCTTTTACAATTCGCCTGGGAAAGCGCCAAAGCCCGTTCATTCACATCGGACATCACCACATCGGTTTCCGGAAAGGTTTTATTGATGCTGACGCCCACCGGTCCCCAGCCGCAGCCCAGATCAAGCACTCTTCCGTGCACATTTTCCGGCAGCGCCTTGAGCAGAATGCGGGTACCGCTGTCCAGTTCCCCTTTGGAAAACACACCGGCATCCGTCGTGAAACGAAGCAGATGTCCGCGATACTCAAATTCGCAATCCACCGGACGGCTTTCACTGGTAGGTTTACCGGTAAAGTATTGTTCGCTCATCATTTTCTCTCCAATCCGGCTGCCAGATACAGACTGTCAATCTCTTCTTCTGTAAGTTCCCTGAACAGACCGGGCGATAAATGTTCATCCAGCTGCAGCGGACCAAATGTGGCCCGGTGCAGCTTCATCACTTCATTTCCACAGGCCAGAAACATTCTTTTGACCTGATGGTATTTTCCTTCAAACACCGTAACGCGGGCAACCCGTTCTTCCACGATTTCAAGTTCAGCAGGCAATGCGGTAAAATCCTTCAGCGGGATGCCTTTTTCAAAAGCAAGTACATCCTCACGCTTCAATACCTCGCGGGTAATGGCTTCATAAACTTTCTGCACATGACGCTTGGGCGAAATAAGCCGGTGCGCCAGTTCCCCGTCCGTTGTCAGAACAAGAAGTCCTGTGGTGTCCTTATCCAGACGCCCCACAGGCATACAGCCGCTCTTGAGATATTTTTCGGGCAGAAGATCCATCACAGTACGCTGTTTAGGGTCATCCGCCGCCGTTACAACACCAGAAGGCTTGTACATCATCAGGTGATAGGCGGAAGCTGCCTGCACCTTTTTGCCGTCCACGGTAACGCTTTCATTTTCCACATTCCGGGATGCATCCCGGCACACAATGCCATCCAGCGCCACGCGGCCTTTTTTGATCAGTTCCTTTACCTGCGTGCGGCTGCCAAATCCCGCATGAGAAAGCAGTTTATCCAACCGGATCATGCGTTTTCGCTTTCCTTAAGACATTTCACAGTCAAAACAGCATTGCGGATTTTGCGGATCACGCACAGAGGCACATGCACCAACAGCACCACAACCGCAAGATACACCAGCGTTTCCTTGGGCAGCGCATCCGTCAGCGCGTTCATCAGCTGCTGCGCGGCTGCCATGGCGCCCATGGAGAAGTTGATGCTTCCCACATAATGCATAGCCAGTTTCGCAGCCATCAGAATCAAAGAAGGCAGCGTAAGCAGCATATTGATCAAAGCATTCTTCACAAACTTGCCGCCATTCTTGGCCCGCATCTTCCCGGCACGCTTGAAAGCATGGCGCACACCCTTGTCAAGCGGCGCATAATCCTTGGGCATGTTGTACCACCAGCCGTATGCAAACAGAAGACCAAACACCAGAATACCGCCAACCCACAGCACAATACCGGCATCAAAGCGGCCGCCGACCAGGTTGCCAAGCGCTGTCAGAATCTTAAAGAAATCAGGCATTTCCATACCGTTGAAGGCATAGAACCAGAGTCCTGCAGAAGCAATAAAGGGCAGCCCCCACAAAAGACCCGCAACCACGCGGCGAAGAGCAGCAGCCACGCAAACGCCGTAAGAAGCCGCAGCATATCCTGCGCCTTCGACTGCCACCATTTGATACGCCTTAAAGCGCAGCGGCATCACCAGGAACAGATACATCACTGCAGAAATCGCTGCCATGACGGCAGTATTATAAGCGCCAAGGAAAGGCACCTTCAAACCGGCAAGTGCGCACACAACAGGCGCCAGCGCAACCACGCGCAGCAGCACCTGCATAACGGCGCTCAGCGCTACCTTGCCAACATGCTTACGGATAAATGCAAAAGCAGATGCGTAACTGTTTTTCTGAGTTCGATTACCCATCTTGAATACCTCCTGATATACCTTTTTTTACTCAGTAATTATATCGCATACAGACATAAAAATCAACCCGCGCAATGACTTGCACGGGCTGAAAGAATATGGTTTTTAAGGAAAATGATCCCTGATATTCAGATGTTCGTTTCGCTTTCGTCCACCGTTTTTCCAATCAGGGTATGCACATCCCCATGGGTCGTATACCGGTACCCCAGCACAGTTTCCAGATTCACTCTTTCTATACCGTGAAGAATATTCCACACCACGCCGGAATTTCGTTTTTCCAGCATATGGATCAGTTCCTTGATTTCTTTTCGCTTGCCGCCGTCCTCGCTCCGGGTCACCCGGCAGGCACAGCGCAGCGTATCAATATGCAGATACCGCGCCCAATTAACAATATCTTTTTCTCTGACCAGATACATGGGGCGAATCAATTGCATGCCTTCATAGTTTTTACTGTTGAGAAATGGCATCATGGTTTTGTATTCACCGCCGTAAAGCTGACTCATTAAAATGGTTTCCACCGCATCATCCAGATGGTGTCCCAGTGCAATTTTATTGCACCCCAGCTTACGCGCTTCTTTATACAGATACCCGCGGCGCATGGCAGCGCATACATGGCAGGGGGATTTGGGCGCCGTTTCAACCGCCTCAAAAATCGGACTGTCAAACACAGTCAGTTCAAGTCCCAGTACCCTGGCATTTTCGATCATTTTCTCTCTGTTTTCTGGCGTGTAACCGGGATCCATAGCCAGATAGGAAACTTTGAAAGGCACACGGCCGTACTTGCTCAAATCCCGCATGCAGACGGCCAGCGCCAGAGAATCCTTTCCGCCCGAAACACATACGGCAACATGGTCATTTTCCTGAATCAGATCATATTTCCGCACCGCCAGCAGAACTTTCCGCCAAATTTCTTTCCGATATGTGCGCTGCATGCTGCGGCTGGCGATTACTTCAGGCGTTTCCTGCATCATAAATGACTCCTCCTGTTTTCTCACGCACATTATACGTATTTTCGCCTTTATATGCAATAGCACAGCATTTTCCACTCAGGCTGTTGCCGTAAAACCATATATTATGTTAGAATATACAGAACTTACTCCAAATCAAAGGAAAGGGCTGTTCTTATGTCGATTCTTTCCAATTGCCATACTCATACAGAGTTTTGCGACGGTCGTTCCACCGCGGAAGAAATGGTGCTTTCTGCGCTGGACAAAGGCTTTGTTTCCCTTGGTTTTTCTTCTCATGCCCCACAAAAATACGATGCCCCCTATTGCGTGGCGCCGGAAAAAGAAGATGCGTACTGCGCCGAAATCCTGCGTCTTCAGGAAAAGTACAGGGACCGCATCCGGATCTATCTGGGCATGGAACGCGATCTTTTCTCCTGCGCCAATCCCGATCGATATGATTACTATCTGGCCTCGGTGCACTATATTCCCACATTCTCCGGTTATGCATCCGTGGACGGTCTGGCAGAAAACCTGGCAAACTATATTAAAAACGAATTGAACGGCAGCGGCTTTGCTTTCGCCAAGAAATATTTTGAACTGCTTTGCGGCTATGCCAAAGCCTGGAAGCCCCCTATCATCGGGCATTTTGATTTGTTCCGCAAAAACAACAGCAAGCTGCATTTTCTGGACGAAGAAAGCACCGCCTATAAAGATATGGTGGTTCAGGTGCTCCACTTTATCCGCGAAAGCGGCGCCATGCTGGAAGTAAACACCGGCGCTACGGCACGCGGCTATATGGAAAGCCAGTACCCCAACGATTTTGCCCTTTCCCAGTGGGCAAAACTGGGCGGCGAAGTCATTGTATCTTCCGACTGCCATAACGCTGAATTCCTGAACTGCAATTTCGACAAAATGCCCGCTCTGCTTGAAAAGCTGGGCTTTGATCACACCGTGCGCCTCGGCGCAAATGACACACTGTTTGAACGCATTCCCCTTTGATGAATGCTTTTTTCACTCCGCCTTGCATAGCATAGAGCGAGGTGAAAACATGCGCAGCATCAGCGATCTTCATTTATTCCCGCCGGAAGCCATCAGTAAAACGCCCCGCATTGTGCTGACAGGCGATCAGGAACTGCTTATCGAGCAGCACAAAGGGCTCTATTCCTACGACACAGACCGGATCCGCATCCGCACCACTCGCGGACTCTTTACGGTAACCGGTGAAAAACTGACGATTGTATACTTTGGCACACAGGATTTGCTGATTTCAGGCAAGGTCTCCTGTATGCAATTAGAAAGCGATGTACCGTAATGGACAATCGTTTTCTTTATTTGCGTTTTTCACTGCACGGGCTGCAAACTGAAAAGCTGCTCAATGCCGCAAAACGTGAAAACATCCGCCTTCGCTGCATTAGTCGAAAGCAGGACCGTACACTGATCTGTCAATGCCCAAAGGATCAATATCCTGCATTCTGCGACCTGTGCAGATGCTGCGGCTGCCACCTTACGCCTCTTCCTCCTCCGCGCCTGAGCGGAATGGCCTTTGCGCTTTGCAGAAACAAGTGGTTTCTTGCCGGCTTCCTGTTATTCAGTTTTCTGATCATTTATTCCCTGCGGCTTATCTGGACAGTGGATATTCTTCATGCGGGTCCATACGAAGGGGATATTCGGGCTTACCTGATGGAACAGCAAATCGGTCCCGGTACGGTAAAGGCTGATATCCCGCTTGCCAAAATACAATCTCATTTGGAATGGCGGTATCCGGAATGTGCCTGGATCAAAGTCTCATTCAAAGGCACATCGCTGCAGATTGAAATGACGCAGGGAACCCTGCCCCCGAAAATGCCGGATTCAGACATTTCGGGGGATGTCATCGCCGCTCAGGATGGTATTGTCAACAGTATTGTTACCTTTTCCGGCACTCCGCAGGTCAAACCCGGCGATTTTATCCGCAAAGGACAGATTCTGATTTTGGGAGAAGAAAAGGGAATGAACGGCACAACCAAACCCGTCAGAGCGCAGGGACAAATCAACGCCCGGATCTGGATTACGCAAAAAGCGCAGATTTCAGCCTGGGAAAACCTTACCCTTCCCACAGGAAACGTACATTCCCGCCGGGTACTGCATACGCCCTGGGGCGCTTTATCGCTGACAGATAAACCGGATTATACCGCATATGATCTTTCCGTTCGCCATGACGTCCTTGGCGGAACATGGTTCCCTTTGTTTATTTCCCGGGAAAAGTACGAAGAAATCAAGGTGGAAAAAGCGGTACGCAGCGCCGAAGAAGTACAGAAAGAAGCTGCTCAAGCAGCCATGATTTTATTGGAAAGAAAATTGGAAAGAAATGACGTTGTGGTTGACAAATGGGTAGATTATAGTATGATAGAAGTGGAAAGTTATGCGGCTGAAGCTGTGGCAGAAGTGCTCCGCGATATCGGCCGTTTCCGTGCCCATCATGCCGGTGATTAACAGACACTTTCCAATTTAGTATATAGGAGATGCTCGTGCCCTTGCTGCTTACACTGGAAAATATGGAACTTTATGCTTCCCTCTTCGGGATGAATGACCGCAATCTGGCTGTGCTGGAACAGGAACTCAGTGTAGCCCTTTCCCTGCGCGGAAATGAACTGCACATTCAAGGCGAAGAAGAAGCTGTTGCTCATACAGAAGAAGTGATTCGCCGTCTGCTTCCCATGATCAAGCGCGGCGATATGCCCGAACCTGCCCGCATCCGCTACATGATCGCGCTGGTCAAGAACGGTCAGGGCGACCAGATCGAAGAAATACTGGACGATGTGGTGGCCATTACCCACCGCGGCAGAAAAATCCGCTGCAAAACGCTGGGTCAGCGTTCCTACATTGCTTCCATCCGCAAGCATGAACTGACGCTGGCCATTGGACCTGCCGGTACCGGAAAAACCTATCTGGCCATGGCCATGGCTGTTGCCGCGCTCAAAAACCGGGAAGTGGAACGCATTGTGCTCACCCGCCCCGCTGTGGAGGCAGGCGAACGTCTGGGTTTCCTGCCCGGTGATATGACCCAGAAGGTAGATCCCTACCTCCGTCCCCTGTATGATGCCCTTTATGAAATGATGGGTACAGACAGTTACCAGCGCCTGGTGGAACGGGGTACGCTGGAAGTAGCGCCCCTTGCTTTCATGCGCGGACGCACGCTGAGTGACGCCTTCATCATTTTGGATGAAGCGCAGAACACCACCACCGAGCAGATGAAAATGTTCCTGACCCGTCTGGGCGAAAATTCCCGCTGCGTCGTCACCGGCGACAGCACACAGGTGGACTTGCCCCGCGGCAAAATGTCCGGTCTGCAGGAAGCCGTGGAAGTGCTGAAAGATGTCCCCGGCATCGGCATTATCCATCTGGGCAGCGAAGACGTGGTGCGCCATGAACTGGTGCAGAAAATCGTGCGTGCCTATGACGAACACGATAAAATCAAGCAGGAAAGGAGAAGTGAGGCATGAAGCAAAAAGAAAAGAACAGTCAGCCGTTTTTCCGCCGTGTCAAAGCATACGTGCGCACGCCGGATGCACTGCGGCTTTTGATTGTTGCGATTACCATGGCGCTTTGCCTTGCCATGTTCATTGCCGCTATTTCTCCCATCCGTTATAACCTGCGCATTGGCATGGTGCCCACCCACACCATCGCCGCTACAAAAGATGTGGTGGATGAAGTCACCACCGAACGCAACCGTCAGCAGGCAGCCAATGCCGTTGACCCTACATACAAGTATCAGGAAAATATCACGGATGAAGTGGTGCTTTCTCTTAATCAGGTGTTTTCCCAGCTCAGCGCCGTCAGACAGTACGCCGAAACTTTGCCGGACCTTTCCGCGTCCCGCACTTTTACCAAAGATGAGCTGTCTTACGCACATTCCATGCTGACCACGCTGACGCTCCGCGATTATCAGATGACCACGCTCATGCGTACGCCTCCGGAAGAACTGGAAAAGCTGCGTACCAATCTGTGCGCCGCCGCCCAGAACACCATGAACGGCCACGTAACCGAAGGGCAGGAAAATGCTGCCGTGCAAAGTATTCTGCAGATCATTGGTTTCAGCACTGCACCCAGCGTACTGCAGAATATTGCCATGCCCGTTTTGAACACCTATATTCGCGCCAACATGGTAGTTGATCAGGAAGCCACCGATGCTGCACGCGCCGAAGCAGGCGCTGCTGTAGAACCTGTTATCTACAAGCAGGGACAGAATATCGTTGTAAAAGGTGAAGGGCGCATTACTTCCGGGCAGATTGCCATGCTGTCCGCCCTGGGACTTCTCAGCAACGATTCCTTTGACCTGAATATCTATCTGGGCGGCGTACTGCTGACCACCATGGTGCTGCTGATCACCCTTCTGCTGCTTCGCAGAAAGGAATTTGAAGTACACGGCAATACTGTGAATACATTGCTTGCCTGCATTGCTTTTGCAGTCACGCTGGGGCTTAGTATTCTTGCCCGGATGATCAATGTTTACCTAGCTCCGGTTGCGCTGTGCGCCATGCTGCTGACCGCGCTGGTAGGCAGCAAAACCGCCCTGTGCTGTGCAACTTCGCTTTCCATTTTGGTTGCTTCTCTGGCGGCAGGCGGAAATGAAGCGTTTTCCGAACAGATGGTGCTTTCCATGGTGGTCTATATGGGCACCAGTTCCTTGGCGGTGTGGCTCATGTCGGACAAATCCACCCGTCTGCGCGCACTGTTGACCGGACTGCTTATGTCAGTCGCCAGTTCTCTTCTGATCCTCTCTTATGGGCTGATGACATCCAGCAACCTGAACGGCGCACTGCTCAATTGCGCCTGGTGCGTGGGCGGTTCCCTCATCTCCACGCTCTTCTACATTGCCATTCAGCCCATTCTGGAACTCGCTTTCAATCTGCCCACGCCCTTTAAGCTGCTGGAACTGAGCAATCCCAATCAACCCCTGCTCAAGAGACTGCTGCTGGAGGCATCCGGCACATACCACCACAGCATCATTGTGGCCAATCTGGCAGAAGCTGCTGCTGAAGCCATTGGCGCTAATCCCTTGTTAGCCCGTGTTGGCGGCTATTATCACGATGTGGGCAAACTCAAGCGTCCCCTCTTCTTCCGGGAAAATCAGATCGGCAATATTTCCGGACACGATCAGGCGGACCCCAGCGTATCCGCTGCCATCATCACTGCCCATGTGCGGGACGGCGTGGCCCTTGCAAAATCCTACCGCCTTCCCCAGGCTGTAATCAACATCATTTCCGAGCACCACGGCGATACCCCTGTCATGTTCTTTTACCATAAAGCCGTGCAGCTTGCAGGCGGCCGCGAAGTCAATATTGACGATTTCCGTTATGAAGGGCATCCCCCCACCACCAAGGAAAGCGCCATCATCATGATCTGCGACACCATAGAAGCTGCCGTCAGAACCTTGAAGAATCCTACCCTTGCCGAAGTGGAGAACTTTATCGTAAAACTGGTCCGCGGCAAGCTGGAAGACGGTCAGCTCAGCGATGCGCCCCTCACACTGCAGGATATTGATAAAATCTGCAATGCCTGCACCACCGTGCTTTCCGGCGTGTTCCATGAACGAATCGAATATCCCGAAATGCCCGAAAAGCAGCTGCGCCTGCGTTCACACGCCGCCCAGATCGCATCTGCTTCCAAGACGTTGGATGAAATGGAAGTTTCCCTTCCCGATGCCGCTCCTTCTTCGGATATTCCCGTCGAAACGGAAGTACCTTCTGCCGCAGCCGCTCCTGTCGCGCCGGATATGCCCGCAGACAAAGAGATTATCACGCCCCATGCAGCCGCTGAAAGCGAAATCGTTTCTCCTCAAACCCCTGAAGAAACAGAAACTGTTGCGCCGGAAGAGGCCCCGCAAAGCATTCACATTGTGCCGGAAGAGATTCCCGACTCACTCCATGAGGTCACAGGCCCGGAAGCAGAACCTGCTGTGGAACTGCCTGTGATTGAACCGCTGCCCATAATTACCGCTGTGCCGGTGGAAGAACTGCTGGAAGCAGAAAAAAAGGTCGCACTTTCCGCCGAATCTGCAGAAGAATCTCTCCAGAAAGCCGATGATTCTTCCGTTCATGCAGTGAATGACCAAAGCAATGAAAGTGAGGATCCGGAATGAGTGTAATACTGGATTTGGAAATCCTCACCCATTGCCCTGATGATGCGGCTGCACTGATGGAAAAAGTTGCCAATGCCTGCGCACATGCAGAAGATGTGACGCTGCCGCTGGAAGTTCATGTGCTCTTGACGGACAATGAAGGCATTCGCACCTACAACCGCGAATACCGCGGCATAGATAAGGCGACGGATGTACTCTCCTTCCCCACCATCAGCTATGCCGCCGGCAAAACTGCAGGTCAGAGCCTCAAACGCATTTCCCGGGAAATGGATGTGGATACCGGCTGTTGTTTCATGGGCGATATCATTATTTCCATTCCCCGCGCTACGGAACAAGCCGAAGAATACGGGCACTCTCTGACGCGCGAATTGGGGTATCTGACTGCCCATGCCATGTTCCATCTTATGGGGTACGATCATATAGAAGAAGATGACAAAAGGAGAATGCGCACCATGGAAGAGAAAGCTTTGAACGCGGTTGGGATTAACCGCGTCACTGACGAAGAGCTTTTGGAAAAAGCTCGCGAAATGACCAAACTTTCCTACGCCCCTTATTCCAAATTCACAGTCGGAACGGCTCTGCTTGCTGCTGACGGTACTGTGTACACCGGCTGCAACATCGAAAATTCTTCTTACGGCCTCACCATCTGCGGCGAAAGAACGGCACTTTTCAAGGCTGTCAGCGAAGGCAAGCATGATTTTGTCACCATTGCTATTGCCGCCAACAACGCCATGCCCTGGCCCTGCGGTGCCTGCCGCCAGACGCTGTATGAATTTGCACCCGATCTGAGAGTGCTGGTCACCTGGAAAGATCAGGTGGAAGAAGCCACGCTCCGCGAACTGCTCCCCCATGGCTTCGGCCCCAAAGGCGAAGCGATCAACTTTTTAGGATGAGGAAATAATATGAAAACAAATACCAAACAGCCCGCTTTCACCTCCGGCTTTGCCGCCATTGTCGGTCGTCCCAATGTAGGCAAATCCACGCTGCTCAACGCACTGGTAGGTGAAAAGGTAGCCATCACTTCCATGCGCCCCCAGACCACCCGCAACCGCGTCATGGGCGTTATGAGCCGCGAAAACAGCCAGATCATTTTTGTAGACACTCCCGGCATGCATACTCCCCGCACCAAGCTGGGCCATTTCATGGTGCAGTCCATTCAGGATGCCATGGAAGGCATTGATGTGCTGCTGGTGCTGCTGGATGTGACCGCCATCGGTCCCCATGACCGCAGCATCGTCAAAGATCTCTCCACCCGCAAGGTGCGCAAGGTGCTGGTGCTGAATAAAACTGACCTTGTGGAGCCCCAATCCCTGCTGAAAGTGATTGATGAATTCAAGGAAGCCGGCTATGACGCCATTTTCCCCGTCAGCGCCCGCACCGAAGACGGTCTTAACGCGCTGCTGGATGATCTGATCATCCACCTCCCCCAGGGACCCAAATATTTCCCCGATGACATGATCACTGATCAGCCTGAACGCGATATCTGTGCCGAGCTGATTCGCGAAAAAGCGCTGCGCAATCTTCGCGATGAAGTTCCCCATGGCATCGGCGTGGAAATGATGGCTTTCAAGAAGACCGGCGAAAACAAGGTGGAAATCCATGCCACGATCTATTGCGAACGCGATTCCCATAAGGGCATCATCATCGGCAAGCGCGGCGCCATGCTGCAGAAAATCGGCTCGGAAGCCCGCAAGGACATCGAATCTCTGCTTGGCGATCATGTCAATCTGCAGCTGTGGGTCAAAGTGCGTCCCGACTGGCGGGATAACCTGGAAGACCTGCGCACTCTGGGCTACCGCACCGAAAAGTAACGAAAAGAGGATTTATTCCATGAAGCTTTGCACTTTCAACATCCGTTTGGACTGCGGATGGGACGGTAACAATAACTTCTGCTATCGCAAGCCGCTTATCCTCAAAACGCTTGCCGAAAAGCAGCCGGATGTGCTGTGCTTTCAGGAAGTACTGCCCCATGTTGCAGACTGGATGCGTCAGGAATTGAAAGGTTACTACGTGGTAGGCTGCGGCCGTGACTATGACCTGGAAGGCGAGCAGCTGACCGTGGCGTTCCGTGCGGACAAGTATGCCCTGCTGGAAATGGAAACCTACTGGCTTTCCGAAACGCCCTATATCCCCGGCAGCCGATATCCTGAACAGAGCGATTGTCCCCGCGTATGCACCCAGGTTGTGCTGCGCGTATTTGCTACAGGAAAGCTGTTCCGCATCGTCAATGTGCATCTGGACCACATTGGTGCCTATGCCCGTAAAATCGGTCTGGAACAGGTGCTGCGGCACGTTGAAAACGCCTCTTTCTGTCCCGATGCAGTCACCATCATTACCGGCGATTACAACACCTATCCCGGTGACGGCGAAATGTCCACCTTTGATCATTTCCCCGGTTACACCAATGTGACCGAAGGAATCGGCCTTACCTGGCATGATTTTAAGGGCGATGACATGGAAGATACAGGCAATATTGACTATATTTTTGTCAAGGGCGATATTCGCTGCACCGGCATAGAAAAGTGGAAGCATTGCGAAAACGGTGTTTTCCTCTCGGACCACTATCCGGTCTGCGCCACACTGGAATAACACATCTTCATTGCAAATTAAAAAGCTCCGCCGGAAGACGGAGCTTTTAGTTTTTGTTCAGCGTTACAAATCAATTCCGGGCAGTACATTGATGGTTCGCACAAATTCGCCGTTCAGCTTGCGCATCAAACCCATCTGCGAAGCACTGCGCTTAAAAACACGGGTATAGAGGGCATCCACACCCTGGGCACGAAGATGTGTCGCAGCCGCACCCAGCAGTTGATATGCCATTCCCTGCCTGCGGTACTGAGGCGCTGTATGCACATCCACCAGCAGCACATTACCGGGCACACCGGCAATCAGACATTCGCAAACAGGCATGTTCTTCATGTAGAACGCCAGCGCCATAAAAATCGGCTGCTGACGCATCATGGTCAGATCATCCCGGGACA
Source organism: Clostridia bacterium (assembly GCA_017550035.1). GTDB lineage: Bacteria > Bacillota > Clostridia > Christensenellales > Aristaeellaceae > SVGT01. The sequence continues at coordinate 38,064 of JAFYLS010000032.1, read as the reverse complement.
TAGGCTGGATTCGGCCCATGTTCACGCGGGCAAGAAAGGCATCCTGCTGCTCCATGGTATCCAGCGGAACGGATACATACTGCATGCCCATAGGCGCTGCCGCGCGGCCGGGTACAGGAAGAATGCGGTATACATCCTCGCTGTCATCATTCTTGAAACCAAGTTTTTCATAATACCGAAGCGTTTCCGTATCTTTCGCAGAAATCTGCGTATACAAACGGGCCGATGCCTGAGGCACCATGCTGCGCAACTCTTCCGCCCGTGCCAGCAGCGCACCGGACAGGAGACTGCGTGCAGAAGGCTTCACGTCCATCTGCATATAAATCAGCTGCGGACGTTCCGGAAACATTTCCGGCTGAAAGCACTGCACCACATAACCATATCCAAGCTGTACCCGCTGGTCATTGGACACAAAGAACACATTATCCGGGTGAACGCCCTGAAAATACGTAGCAGGATGATTAATGAACATGAATGAACCTCAAAACCTTTCGTAACAGGCTTCTTACCACTCTGCGTCAGAATAGTAATTGCCCGGAGTCATATCGTATACCACATGCGCAACATGGGAGCTTTCCTGCAAAATTCGCGCTGTAACTGTTTCAATTACATCGTAGGGCAAGCGCGCAGCAGAAGCCATTGTCCCTTCACCGGCCTGAATAGAGCGCAAAACCACGGTATTCCTGTCGCCGGGCAGCAGCATGGCATAATATTTGTACAGTTTTTTCGCAATACCGTTTTCCATCAGTTCCGCAGAAAACAGTGCATCGGCAAAACGCAGGGTAGAAAGCCTTTCAGCAGTCACTCGTCCCATGATGCGCAGCGCAAGGCCTCCGCTGGGAAACGGCTGCTGCCGCACAAACCATTCCGGCAGTCCCAGTATGGCAGCCACCTGTTTGATTTCCGGTTTGAAAAGATCTTCCAGAGGCTCGATCAATGCCAAATCTCCGGGAACCAGGGAAGCAGCGGACTGATACATTTTATCGCTGCAGTTAGTGCCTTTTACAAAATAACCAAACGGCCCATGCTTTACAGCCAGTTCAGAAATCACATTGTGCATGGTGTGCTGAAGCACCCTGCGCTTTTCATCCTGTTCCCTGAGCCCTTCAAAAGCCTGCATGAAACGTTCCTTTGCATCCACATACAAAACAGGAAGATGCAAAACATTTTCACACAGTTCCAGAAAACGCTTTGCCTCACCTTCACGGAGAAAACCCGTATCTATAAACACACACTGCAGTTGTTCCCGCAAAGCCTGATATGCAATGCAGGCAGACACTGCACTGTCCAAACCACCGGTAACGCAGCAAAGAGCTTTCTCATCTCCCACTGCATGACGAATCTGTTCAGCGGCATGTTCCACAAAAGCACTTTCGGTCCATTCAGCTTCACAATCGCAAATCTCCACAGCAAAATTGCGCAAAATCTGCCCGTCTTCCGGTTCATTGGGATCCATTTCCAATTGCAGACCATAGAAAGGTCTTGCCATATGCATACAAGACAGCACATGTTCGTTGGTTTTTGCAGCAGGCATCAGAATGGGCGGCAGTTCCCAGTCGCACACCTGACCAATCATGCGGTCTATGCTTTCCAGACCTTCAAACAGCGGACAGTTCATATATTCCACAGAATTGAGACCGCTGATGGTGACCGGCTCACCCAGAGTTCCGCCCAGGGTTTCTGCCATAAAGCATGCTGCACCGCCAAGCGCAAGCACGGGAACTGTATTTTCCAGCAAGGCGGTATCAAATTCAGTGCGTATGCAATTTCTGCCGGCCAGAATGATGCCGCGGGGATCAGAAGCAAACAACTCAGCCGATACACTATCGCCCGGAAGAATCCTGCAATGGATTTTTTCTGCGCGCAGCATACGTGCCGCCGTGCGGCTTACATCATGGTCAAAATCCAGAATCAGCATCACATCGCGCATTGCATTCCCTCCCCTCCAAAGTAATTGATTCTTATTATATTCGTTTTTCTTTTCAGATATCCTGCCGAATGCCGCGATTTTCCTGTTATTCCTCTACAACCCATTCCTCGGTATGGGTCCGATAGTATTCCTTCACGCATTCATCCAGTCGGGTCTGGGTCAGTGGACCGGCAATCCCCGTCTGGCTGATACTTTCATTTGCCTGAAAACGTGCAACTGCTTCGGCGGTCAGCGTGGCATATTTGCCTGTATTATATTGTGCATCCAGATACCCCAGCAGAATCAGTTTTTCCTGCATATTCGTAACAACCTGCCCAAAGTTTCCACTTCTAAGTGTAGTGGCTGCTACTTCATGCACAGTACCATAACCAAGCACATACCAGGCATCCAGCGGATATGCTTTCCGCTGCACCTTATCCGGATTGTTCCCCTCAATTACATGAACATAAACATTGCCCTGCACATCCCGGGTGCAGTATTCCACCATCGCCACATGGGTTGTATCCCCGGAAGCAATCGTAGAAAAAAACATCCAGTCGCCGGGCTGCGGAATATAGGTATTCCGCTCCATCTGTTCGGTTTCACCCTGATACCACTGGGCGCCCCAGTCCGGCACAAAACCGGTGCGTGCCACATACCTTCCCTGACGGATAAACCAGTTTCTGCCCACATTGGTAGCAGAGTATTGGGGAAAAGTATTGTTCAAATGCGCTGTACCATAACGGATATCCATCTGATCCACGCACCAGCACACAAACTCCGCACACCACTGGGCATAAGGATCACCGGACCATTCACCGTATTTTGTCTTTCCGCTGCGGTCTTCCCCATTGCCAAGTTCAGCACGGGCAATATCCAGAAGCCAGCTAATATGTTCCGGAACAGGATAAGCAGGCGGAATAATATCGCCTTCCAAAACGATATCCTCCACCACAGGAGCGCTGTCTTCCACATTATCCGCACTGTCTTCCGTGAACTCTTCATTTTCTGCTGCATCCTCGCATACAGCGGAAACAGGGAGCGCAAAAAGACAGAAAATCATCATCCATACGCAGATTGCGCGTGTTAATCGGTGCATCCTGTTCACTTCCATTCCGTATTTCCTGACGTGCCAAGGCAAGGCTGCCCTCAGACAGCCTTGCCTCTTTCTTTCACTTATGCATTTCCGCCCTGATTCTTATAGCGGTCACTGCGGCGTACGCGAACCGGGGTTTGTTCCTGATTGGCAGGAGCGGAAGGCTGAGCATTCATTCCCTGCGCAGGCGTTTGTCCATTCTGCACAGGACGGAACTGCTGCGTTGCCTGGCGCTGTTCACCGGTACCTTGCACAGAGTGCTGCGGTTTGTACGCCATGGTCTGCTGCGGTACCTGCTGCACAGGCCGGTTCATGTCCTTTTGATTGTCCGTCGGCGGAACCGGACGCTGCTGCATGCCCTGAGGCGGCATATAACCGCCGGGACGCTGCTGCGCGGAGTAGCCGGGACGGTTCATCTGCATATGCGGATTATTCTGTGCCGCACGGGTTTGAGGCTGCTGTGCACTGCGCTGCGCCTGCTGGCGAATCTGCTGTTCACGTACAGCCTGACGGCGGCGTTCATTCTTGCGATAGACATAGTAGGCGTAGCCTGCACCGGCTGCAGCAACGCCGGCTGCACAAAGAAGAATAATACCGGTCGCATTTCGGGACGTTTTGGCGTTGTCTTCCGGCACTTCCACCTGACCAATATCCAAAATGGCAGGGGTAGCCGTAGCTTCAGCAATGACAACATCATTCCTGAGCACATACACATTGGTATGATTGATTTCCACCTGCAGCCATTCGTTCCCCAGTGCATCGCGTTCCTGTTTCAATACAGTCATAACGGTATTCTGGTCAACTGTCAGATTTTCCACAACCTTGCTGAAACTGGCGCTGGAATACAGCTTTACATTGCTGCCAGCCGGATGCACTTCCTTGCCCACCAACTCATTCCGCACAGGCGCAGGAGAGTTTGTGAAGACAGCTTCCGGATTGGGAGTTGCAGTTGCAAAGGGATTGAACGGTTCATAGGAAGCGCTCAGCGCGGGATTCTGCCAGATGCCGGTATTGTAGTCTTCCACAGACTGGAGTTTATCCGCAGACTGATTACCGGAAGAACCGGAATCATTGCTGCCGGAATTGATATACTCATCGCTGGTCAGGAAGTCGTTCAGTTCACCAATGGACAGCACGGTAAAGAATTCGCTCATTACATAGCCTTCCTTACCTGCCTGAGAAATCCGGTACCAGGCATTTCCGTTTTCATCCTGTTCCTGGCCCATCACCAGCGCAAACGCGTACTTATCCAGAAGTCGGATACGCCCGCCGTTGGTGGAAGCGCTGTCGCGCATGTTCACCTTATCGGTATTCACATAGCCGTAGCTGGAAAGGCTTTCATTGGTAACCGGTGCAGGGGTGGGACTACTTTCAGGAATAGGTGTTGCCGTCTTGAAGCTTTCCAGATACATGATCACTTCTTCTTCCGTCATCATGCGCACCTGGTCGTAACGGATATAGCCCCAGAAATCGCCTGCATTGACGATGTGCCAGGCTTCACCGTTTACATATTCCTGCTCGTACACAATCACCACGGAATCAACCGGCATCACCTTCAGGATATTGGCATTGGTATCCGCAAAGGCACGGAGCATGACGCCGTCACCCAGCGTGATGGCATAGCCGTTCACTTCGGGGGGCGTTTCGGTGGGTACGGGAGAAGCGGTTACAACAGGCGCCAGAGCATCCAGATATTCGCGGGCCTGTTCGTTGTTGATATGGATCAGCGCTGCATCCTGCATGAAACCAACACTGCCGCTGGAAATGACTTCTACATTGTCCCAGCACACGCCGTTTACATAGGTCTGTGCTGTAATCAGCACCAGAGAATCACCTTTCACCAGTTCCAGTACCGATTCATCCGTCTGGCTGACACCGGTACGAAGTGCGGTCTGATCAATGGTCAGCGCATAGCCGCGGTAGGGTTCGGGCGTTGCAGTAGGCGCCACAGTTTCAGTAGGCGCAGGTGTGACAGGTGCATCTGGCGTGGGTGAAACGGTCACTTCTGTAGTAGGCATGCGCGTAGGTTCGGGACTGCGGGTAGGCATGGGCGTAGAAAGTGCCTGCTGCAGCTTATCGCTGTCCTCCTGAGAGAGCAGATCCACGAATTCGGCCATCACATAGCCTTCAGTTCCGCCAATATTTACACGGTACCAGCGTTCACCGTTCACCGTATCAGCCTGGTATACCCACATCTGGGTATTACGCTTCAAATTGGAGATTACATCATCGTTGGTGCTGGGGCCCTTACGGAAACGCACGCTGTCTTTCGTTACAGCCCAGCGGTCAATCGCCACATCGTCCGGCACTTCAGTAGGTACAGGCGTAGCTTCGGGGGTAGGCACAGGCGTATAACCCATCAGAGCGTTTATTTCATCCTGGCTGAGCAGGCGCACCTTATCAGCACGGAGATAGCCCTTCTCCCCTGTTGCCACCAGTTCCGTGATATACCAGTCCTTATTATCATCTGCACGGAATGCGCCCACGATATGCGCAAGGTCTGTGCGGTTCACAGTGCGGATCACGTTATTATCCTTGGTGGTAGGCCAGAAACGGAAATTGATGTCATCACCCAGCGGATAACCGTAGGTGTCCATAGCGGTTACTTCATAAGGCAGCTGCGGTTCGGGCGTAGCCGTCTTTTCGGGAGCCGGCGTAGTCTTCAGACGATAGTAGAATACAACCTTTTCAGGGGACAGCTTGCCTTCTTCATTCATCTGCACATACTGGATTCTTTCAGAAATCAGCTCATAATCCGGCTTCAGATCAATGGGATCCGCAACAATTTCGTTGTTGCCCACGATACAGTCGGCATACTGGGGAGAAGCCACATGATAGTTGCTTTCGTCGCAGTAAAGGATCTGAACGCTGCCGGTCACTTCTGCCTTTTCCCGGAAGAAGAATACCACTTCACCGGGCGTTGTAACGCCGATGGCATTTACGTTAACCTGTTTGGTGTCCGTATCATACAGTTCGTACTGTTCCATATCCACCACGCTGTAATCCACCGTGATCGTATGGGTGCCTTCACCATAGGGTTCAGAAGCAGTATAAAGCACTTCATTGTTCTGGTTGCGGTAAATGATGTTCACCAGCGCGATAACCGGCACTTTCTGATATTCAAAAACAATTTCTGCCGGAGTTACATTGCCTTCCAGATCCGCCTGCGCCGTTTTTACCATTTCAGCAGGACGGGTATACTTATCCACTTCAGGCGCTTCAATCTGGAGGGACGTTCCCAACGGACATTCTTTCATTTCAGCAGGGCGAATATCCTTGCCCGTTTCAGCATCCACAAAGCGTACCGTCACCACAGGGGTGCTGATGGGGCGGTAATAGAACGTCACTTCGGCAATATCCGTATACCCCTGATAGTCCACATTGACCACTGCTTCCGCACTTCCGCTGACCCGGTACTTCTCAATCGCAGGCGCATATACGTTATTGGCTGCATTGATCACGGTCTGGAAGGACGAACGCTGAATTTCCTGCCGGGTTGTTTCGTCCACACACACTACATCAATCACAGGCGCAACGTACATAATTGCGTCATAATAGAATACCACTTCCAGCTTATCAGCATTGCCCTTGGCATCCACGGTGACATAGTCTTCAGCACTGCCGCTGACCTGGTAATCCGCAACGGCAGGAGCAGAAATGCGCATGGTAGAATCCACGGCAGTCTGCACGGTTTCGGTATGAATGACGGCATTGGTAGCACGGTCCAGACACACCACGTTCACAGCAGGTGCATGATAGACGATGGCAGTATATTTGAAGGTTACTTCATACACATCGGCAATACCCCATTCGTCCACCTGGACATACTTTTCAGCATCGCCGCTCAGTTCATATCCATCCACATGAGGCGCATGCAGCGTGTTCTGCATGCCAAGTTCGGCTTGCTTTTCTTCAGTGTAAAGCACAACGCTTTCATCGGCAGCATCCACACAGCGCACCGTGACTACAGGCGCATTGATCTTTTCATAACGGAAGATAACTTCAGAAACATCCGCTTCGCCCATTTCCGTTACGTTCACAGTGACTTCGGCATTTTCGCTGATCAGCTTATAGCCGGGAATCTGCGGTGCAGCAATCGTCTTGCTGCCACCCAGCACCATTTCTTCCACCCAGCGTTGCAATACGGTTTCATCGGTATCTGCGCAGACAACAGAAACGGCAGGTGCTGTATAGACAATGGCTTCATAGGTGAAAGTCACCTCGGTCACATCCGCCATGCCCTTTTCATCTACAACGATATACTTTTCACCGGCATCCGTCAGTTTGTAACCATTGATTTCAGGCGCAGTCACAGTCGTGGTAGCAGCCAGTTCTGTCTTATGGCTCCACTGATTCAGCACTGTGCCGTTTTCATCGTAGCAATATACAGGGATTTCAGGCGCAGTGTACACGATCTTTGTGTAATAGAATGCCACTTCACTGACGTCCGCTTCGCCCTTTTCGTTCACGTAGATATACTTTTCGCCGGCTTCGTTTTCCGCGAGATTATAACCATCAAAAGCAGGTGCAGTCACAGCCGTGCTGATTCCAAGCTCCGTCGTCTGGTCAAAGCTGTAGATCACTTCGCCATTCTCATCATAACACTTTACAGGTATAACGGGCGCAGTGTACACGATCTTTGTGTAATAGAATGCCACTTCACTGACGTCCGCTTCGCCCTTTTCGTTCACGTAGATATACTTTTCGCCGGCTTCGTTTTCCGCGAGATTATAGCCATCAAAAGCAGGTGCAGTCACAGTCGTGCTGATTCCAAGCTCCGTCGTCTGGTCAAAGCTGTAGATCACTTCGCCATTCTCATCATAACACTTTACAGGTATAACGGGCGCAGTGTACACGATCTTCGTGTAATAGAATGCCACTTCACTGACGTCCGCTTCGCCCTTTTCGTTCACATAGATATACTTTTCACCGGCTTCGCCTTCCGCGAGATTATAGCCATCAAAAGCGGGTGCAGTCACAGTCGTGGTGCCTTCCAGCACCGTTTCCTGATTCCAGCTGTGCAGCACATTGCCGTTTTCATCGTAACAGGTCACGGGGATAGAAGGTGCGCTGTACACCACATCCGCCTGATAGCGGAATACCACTTCATTGGCAGAAGCGTTGCCCATATGATCGACCGTCACATACTGGGTGCGGTCGCTCACCAGCGTATAGCCATCAAAATCAGGTGCATTCATGGCAGTCGTTGCACCGAGTGCGCACTGAACAGAAGTGCCGCTGATTTCAGCGCCCGTCTCGGCATCCACATAACGCACAGAAATGTAAGGAGCAGAAAATGCAGGCATGTCCGGCTTTTCGGCCACGGTAGACACATACAGATACAGCGTGCCGACTGCATTGTTGCTCCAATCGTAACAGGTAATAAAAACCGGCTCATCATGAATACCCGTTCCGGCATCCACAAGCCCAGCCAAAGCAGTACCATTTTCCGGATCAAAGCGCGCAAAAGCACCGCTCTCATCCGCCACATGGAGCGTTACACCATCCAAAGATGTACCGGCAGGCAAACAAGCCCAGAAATAATTCCGGAACCCATCATAAGTTAATCTTTGCGCCTGCACAGTCTGCGTCTGACCTTCTGCATCCAGCCAGTTCAAAACCACGGACAGCGGATCCTCCTCCGCATGCACGGGGATGGAAGGCATGAGCAATACGAGAGTCAGCAGCAGCGCTGCCAGACGGTTCAAAGTGTTTTTCCAGTTCGCGTTCTTCATCAAAAACGACGCCTCCTTCAGGATTCATCGGGGTTATCACATTATTTCAATTTTATTACACGCGCCGGTTTCTGTCAAGAAAACCAGGGCTTTTCCGGTAATATTTACATCTCATGCAGGATTCATCCGACCCGATGACGAATGTATTTTAGAACGTCACCTTGTAAACGGAGGCTGTATCCATGCAGGAACAGAATTTGAGGGAAACTTTTCTTTCCTCTGAAGAGATTTTTGACGGTAAGATCATCCATGTTGAGAAGTGGCAGGTCCGGCTGCCGGACGGCAAAACAGCTCCCCGCGAGATTGTTTTACATCCCGGCGCAGCAGCCGTTGTTCCTGTAGATGCCGAAGGCAATGTAACCATGGTTCGTCAGCACCGCGTGGCAATTGATAAAACCACCTGGGAAATCCCCGCCGGCAAACTGGATGCCAAGGGCGAAGATCCATTCCTGGCTGCGCAGCGTGAATTGGAAGAGGAAACCGGTTTGCATGCACAGAAATGGCAGCTGCTCACCACCCTTGCCACAACGCCCGGATTCTGTAATGAACGCATCGCCATCTATCTGGCTACCGAGCTTACACAGCACGAAGCCCATACAGATGAGGATGAATTCCTGAATCTGGTCAAGATGCCGCTGCATGAAGCCGTAGCTCACTGCATGAACGGCGACTTCACAGACGGAAAGACCATTGTAGGCCTGCTGATGGCGGCCCGCATCCTGGAAGAACACAAACAGTCTCCCCTCTTTGCCTCTGCAAATATACAACGCAGCAGCAGCGCCGCTTCTTCCCGCTGCACAGGAAAGTAATCAAAATGTTTTCTATTTTTAGTTCGCTTTCTCTCATGCCCCGAATCGAAACGGATCGGCTCGTTCTGCGTGAAATGAAAATGCGCGATGCTGCAAGCCTGTTTTCCTATTGCAGTGACCCCGCTGTAAGCCGCTACGTGCTGTGGGATACCTACAAGTATCCGTCTCAGGCGCGGGATTATATCCGTTCCGTCCGCAGGCAGTACCGTCAGGGATTCCCGGGAACCTTTGCCATTGAACTCAAGGAAACAGGCCGGCTCATCGGAACCGTTGGGTTTATGTGGATCAATCCGGAACACCGTTCCTGTGAGGTGGGCTACAGTCTGAGCCGCAGGGAATGGAACAAGGGTTATGCAACAGAAGCACTCAAGGCATTGAATCGGTACGCATTCAACGATTTGCATCTCAACCGGGTAGAAGCCCAGTACGATGTAATGAACCCCGCTTCCGGCCGGGTCATGGAAAAAGCCGGTATGCACTACGAAGGCACGCTGCGCCAGCGGCTGAACAACAAAGGCCGCTTTGTGGACGTGAATATATACGCAATTTTGCAGAAAGATTTTCAACATTTGAAGGAGGACAATACTCATGCTGCATTATAAGACCAACGGCACCTGCTCCCGTCAGATTGATATCGAAATCACAGACGGCGTCATCACCCATTGCGAAATCATTGGCGGCTGCCGCGGCAACACCAACGGTCTTGCCAAAATGTGCGTCGGCCGTAAGGCTGAAGACGTAAAGGCGCTGCTCAAGGGCATCCCCTGCCGCGGCAATACTTCCTGCCCCGATCAGGTTGCCCGTGCCATCGAAGCCTGGGAAGCTCAGGCCTGACAGGAGTTTAACATGACAAAAAAATCTCATTCCGACAAGCAAAAGATGCTCGTCCGTATCATCTGCATTGCACTGGCTGCGCTTCTTGTTTCTTCCACCCTGTTTGCAGCGCTTGGCATTTTTACCCTGTAAAGCATACATAGCAAACATCCTGCCGGAGAATCTTCCCCGGCAGGATGTTTTGTTTTTACTTATCGAATTTTCATGGCGCGCATGGCATTGGCAACCGCCAGCAGGCAAACGCCCACATCAGCAAATACCGCCATCCACATGGAAGCAAAGCCCATTGCGCCCAGCAGCATAACCAGCACTTTTACACCCAGTGCAAAAATGATATTCTGTCTGCCAATCCGCATAGTCCCCCTGGCAATACGCACTGCCAGCGGAATCTTCATGGGGTCATCATCCATAATGACCACATCAGCCGCTTCAATTGCAGCATCTGAACCCAGAGCACCCATGGCAATCCCCACATCAGCACGGGCAAGAACAGGAGCATCGTTGATGCCGTCACCGACATACGCCAGCATTTCATCCTGTTTTTCCTGATGCAGAAGTTTTTCCACTTCCTTCACCTTGTCATCCGGCAAAAGTTCTGCACGCACTTCATCCGCTGCAAGCAGCCTGCCCACCTGTTCCGCAGCCTGTTTACGGTCGCCGGAGAGAATCACATTCTTCTTGATACCCAGACATTTCAAAGCGAGCAGCGCTTCTGCCGCGTGATCTTTCAGCTGATCCGAAACCAGAATGGCACCAATATACTGACCGTCCCGGGACACATGCACAGCGGTTCCGGCGATGATCGGAAGGGTTTCCTGCACACCGGAAAGCGCCATCATCTTCTCATTGCCAACTGCAATCCTGTGTCCATTCACCACACCAGACAAACCGCAGCCGGCTATTTCTTTTACATCCTGCGCCATCACAGTTCTTTCTTCACCGCAGGCAGCGCATACCGAACGCGCAATAGGATGATTACTGGATCTTTCCACAGCCGCTGCCAGCTGCATCAGTTCCTGCTTTTCCACGCCGTTGGGAACAACATGGGTAACGTTAAACTCGCCGCATGTCAGTGTACCGGTTTTATCAAACACAGCCATAGAGATGCGGGATAGTTTTTCCATATACACAGCGCCCTTGACCAGAACACCCTTGCGGGAAGCCCCGCCAATGCCGCTGAAAAAGGTAAGCGGCACAGAAATAACCAGCGCACAGGGACAGGAGATCACCAGGAACGTCAGTGCACGTTCCACCCACAAAGCAAAATCAAACCCGGTAAAAAGAGGCGGAACAAGCGCCAGCAATGCCGCAAGGAATACAACTACCGGCGTATACACCCGGGCAAAACGGGTTATGAACTGCTCAGGACGGGATTTATTGGCAGATGCATGCTGCACCATTTGCAGGATACGGGAAACTGTGGAATCCTGATAGGCTTTGGTAGTGCGTACGCGCAGTTCGCCGGACAGATTCACACAACCGCTGATCACCGGATCGCCTGCGCCAATATCCCGGGGCATGCTTTCACCCGTCAGGGCGGCGGTATCCAGCGTGCTGTTGCCGCTGAGCACTTCCCCATCCAACGGAATTTTATCCCCTGCTTTTACCACAATAACCGACCCAACAGCCACCTGATCGGGTGCCATGCGAACAAGTCGTCCATCCATCTCCACATCCGCATGATCGGGACGGATATCCATCAATTCAGATATGGAGCGGCGGCTCTTATCCACCGCCATATCCTGAAACATCTCACCCAGCTGATACAGCGCCAAAACAGCAGTGCCTTCCACAAACTCTCCCAGACACATGGCGCCTGCCGATGCAATAGACATCAGAAAGTTCTCATCGAAAATCTGCCCTCTGCGAATGTTTTTGAAAGAACGCAGCAAAATGTCACAACCTATAATGACATAGGCGGCTACATGAATAAGTACGCTCAACCATCCGGGAAGATGAAGCACAAGTGCAAGAACGGTAAGAACAACGGTCAGCGCCAGTCGAATCACCAAAGTTTTCCGATCACTGCCATGTCCATGATCATGACCGCAGCCACAGCCGCAGTCGATTTCAAAGCCGTGATCATGACCGCAGCCGCAGCCATGTTCGTGATGCTCATGATGGTGTTTATGGCCGCAGCCGCACGTTTCGCCGTGCTCATGAGGCTCGTGCTGGTGCTTATGTTCACAGCCGCACGCTTCATCATACGCCTCATGCTCATGATGGTGTTTATGGCCGCAGCCGCACGTTTCGCCGTGCTCATGAGGCTCATGGCAGTGCTTCTGGTCACATGCACAATGCAAATGTTCCTGATGCAGTACTTCATGATGGTTCTGCTTTTCCTGACAGGTATCCATCTATAGTGCCTCCTTAGTTTTCTTCCAGATGTTCCATGCCCATGCTAAGAATGGTACGCACATGTTCATCCGCCAGTGAATAAAATACCGTTTTACCGGAACGACGGCTTTTAACCAGTTTGGTCTGCTTCAAAACCCGCAGCTGATGGGAAATGGCGGACTGTGTCATGGACAACAGCGCAGCAATATCACACACACACATTTCCGCTTCCAGCAATGCATAGAGAATCTTCACACGGGTCGTATCTCCAAAGATCTTATACAGTTCCGCCAGATCATCCAGCCGTTCTTCAGGCGGCAGCATTTGCCGCAGTGCCTGCATGTCCGGGTGTTCATGGGCGCTGTCGCACTCCCCTGCAGGAATACTTCCTCCAGGTGCATATACCACCAGTTTTTCCGATTCGATCATCATGTGAACACTTCCTTGTATTTTCATATGAACACTTTTTCATATGTTATTCTATATCAGTTCATATGCACTGTCAACCCCAATAATACGAAAAAACCTGCAAAATGCAGGTTTTTTCTTCGCAAATCATTCTTTTATTCCGTCATGCCGCGGAACCCTTTGCCAATAATGTGGCTGGTGGAAGTAATGGTCATAAAACTCTGCGGGTCTGCTTTGCGCACAAATTTCTGCATGGCAGCCGCCTGAGAACGATTGATCACCGTCATTACCACAAAACGCTCCTCATGGGTGTAAGAGCCTTCCCCACGGGTCACAGTAGCGCTATGTCCCAGTTCCGTCATAATAAAATCGCAAATCGGATTCGGTGTACTGGTCACGATATGGAAAACTTTATAGTTCTCCATAGCGTCCATCACATAATCCACCATAAAGCTCTTGAGCAATAGACCCAGAATGGAGAACAAACCGGTGCGAATGTCAAACACCACGCAAGCCGACACTGCCACAAAACAGTCCACACACATCAGCGCAGTACCAATATTGAGCCGCGTGTATTTCTTCAAAATCATGGCCAATATATCCGTGCCTCCGCTGCTGGCATCCGCCATAAACAGCATGGCCGATCCCAAAGCAGGCAGACCGACCGCAAAGAGCAGTTCCAGGAGCGGCTGGTCCGTCAGCGGCTGCGTAAGCGGAAATACCTTTTCCAGCAGCAGCGACAGCACGGAAGACAGCACTGCCGAATATGCCGTACGCAAACCAAACCCGGTGCCGATGACCACAAGCCCCAAAATAAGCAGCACCACATTCAGCACCAGGTTCATGGTTGCCCGGGAAACCGAAGGCAGCATATGACTGATGACAATGGAAATACCGCTGACGCCGCCGGTGCAGAAATTGTTCAGAAATTTGAAGAAGTATACACCAATTGCCAAGATGATCGTGCCTGCATTCAGATACACCAGATCACGGATTTTCTTTTTCTGTGCTTTTGTCAGGTTCATGAATGATTCCTCACGCGTGTATTTTATTCCTTATCCTTCGTTATCTGCCAAAGCCGTGGTCACAAAGGAAACGGCTGCAGTCCTTCCCCCAGGAGGATACCACAGGATCATCAGTCGCAAGACCCAGCCCATGGCGTCCATGAGGATAAACATGCATTTCAAATTCCACTTTCTTTTCCGCCAGTGCAGATGCCAGCATGAGCGCATTCTGAATTTCAACCAGGTCATCATCCGCCGTGTGCCAGATAAAAGCAGGCGGCGTATTGGCAGTGACATTCAATTCTGCGGAATAGCGCTTACGCAGGTCCATGTTTTCGTAATGATCACCCAGCAAATTCATAGTGGACCCAAGATGACCGTAGCTCACCATGGACACCACCGCATAGCAGGGAACAAATACATCGGGGCGGGACGTATAGCGCTCGATGGGATCTTCGTTTTGGGAATCCCCTTCATCGTACAGCGTTGCTGCACTGCAGCACAGATTTCCGCCCGCAGAAAAACCCAGAATGCCCACTTTTTCATACCCCATGGAACGAATGATCCTCAAAGCACGCTGGGCGTCGCAAAGGGGCGTATCATGCCGGCAGGGTGCTACGCGGTAATCCAGACAAAAGGCGCTGATGCCATAACTGTTCAGCATTTCACAGATTGGCTTTCCCTCATGGGGCGCTTTGCCCATGTAAGCCCCGCCGGGACACACCAGCACAGCACCGCGGCTGCCCGCTACTTCAAAAGGCTGCATGGACGGTGCAAGCTGTGCACCGCACACATCCATATCCGGCGCATTTTCTTTCCAAAGCAGAATCTTATCCATCGTTACTTCTCCATCAACACAAAAACGGGCGCAGCAAAAGCTAACGCCCGTATACAGTTCATTACAGCTCCTTCAGAATGTCCTTCATAGCTTCATCCAGCCAATTGCCTTCAAACAGTTCCACCAGGCCGGTATCACAGGCGCCGGCCAGCTTCTGGTCGATAGGCAATTTACCCAGCATCTTCAGGCCATGCTTTGCAGCCGTTTCATCTGCATGGCTTTCGCCAAACACATTTACATGCTTGCCGCAGTCAGGACACTTGATATAGCTCATGTTTTCCACCAGACCCAGCACAGGAATATCCATCATGCCGGCCATGTTGACGGCCTTTTCCACGATCATACTCACCAGAGACTGAGGCGTGGTGACAACTACAACGCCATCCACGGGAATAGACTGGTACACGGTCAGAGGAACATCGCCCGTTCCGGGAGGCATATCAATAAACATGATATCCAGATCGCCCCAGAGCACATCGGTCCAGAACTGCTTTACGGTGCCGCCAATAACAGGGCCGCGCCACACTACAGGGGCGGTTTCTTCTTCCAGCAGCAGATTCAAACTCATCACCTTGATACCGGTGCGGGTTTCAGAAGGCAGAATACCTTCTTCGCTGCCCATAGCCATTTCCTGCAGGCCGAAAGCCTTGGGAATGGAGGGGCCGGTGATATCGGCATCCAGGATACCGGTTTTATAGCCCATGCGCTGCGCCATCACAGCCAGCAGGGAGGTAACCATGGATTTGCCAACGCCGCCCTTACCGCTCATAACAGCAACGACTTTCTTAACATGGGTAGTTGCATGGGGCTGGGCAAGCAAAGACTTGGGATCACGTTCAGAACAGTTCTGACTGCAAGTAGAGCAGTCATGCGTGCATTCGCTCATTGTATTACATATCCTTTCTCGAAACATTCAAAATCATCATGGCGGCTTAAGCAGCCAACATATTTATTGTACGCCTGATTTGACAAAAAAACAAGTGCGACATGCAAAAGAAATATTCCTCTTTTGAATGAAAAAGCAGCCGTCCGAAGGCGGCTGCTCTGTTTACAGTACCTTATTGAGGAAATCTTTGGTTCTTTGCTGCTGCGGATGGTTGAAAATCTCATCCGGCGTTCCTTCTTCCACAATGACGCCTTCATCCATGAAAATCACACGGTCCGCCACTTCACGGGCAAAGCCCATTTCATGGGTTACTACCACCATGGTCATACCTTCACGGGCCAGACTCTTCATTACATCCAGCACTTCGCCTACCATTTCAGGGTCCAGCGCACTGGTCGGTTCGTCAAAGAGCATGACTTCCGGATCCATGCAAAGCGCACGCACGATAGCAATACGCTGCTGCTGACCGCCGGACAGCTGATGAGGGTATGCCGTGGCACGGTCAAAAAGATTGACGCGTTTGAGCAATTCAAAAGCCTTCTTTTCAGCTTCCTCTTTGCTTCTCTTCAGCAAAGTAGTGGGCGCAACCGTCATATTCTTCAAAACGGTCATATGCGGGAACAGGTTGAACTGCTGGAACACCATGCCCATCTTCTGACGATGGATGTTGATGTTCACCTTCTTATCCGTAATATCCACACCCTCAAAGGTAACCGTACCACCGGTAGGAATTTCCAGAAGGTTCAGGCAGCGCAAGAAAGTACTTTTACCGCTTCCGGAAGGGCCGATGACAACAACCACTTCGCCTTTATGAATTTCAGCATTCACACCGTTGAGCGCCTTAAGATCGCCGCCGTTAAAGTGCTTCTGCAGATTTTCCACTTTGATAATCACATTGTTCTGATCAGCGTTCACTCTTACGCAGCCTCCTTTCAAGCAGACCTACCAGCCAGGTAAAGAACATCACCAGCGCCAGATAAATGGCAGCCGAGCCCACCAAAGGCATAAAGGGAGAATAAGTCGATGCACGGATACGGCTGGCCGCATAGGTCAGATCCATGACCGTTACATAACCGGCGACCGACGTTTCCTTCAGCAGTGCAATAAATTCGTTCAGCAGAGTGGGCAGCACGTTTTTGATCATCTGAGGCGTAATGATGTAGATCATGGTCTGCACATAGTTAAAGCCCAGACTGCGGCCTGCTTCAAACTGTCCCTTGCTGATAGACATGATGCCACTGCGGAAAATTTCTGCCACATATGCACCGGAGTTGATACCGAATGCAAGAATGGCAATCATCATGTCATTGCGGGAAGACGCAAAGATGATGAAGTACATAATCAGCAATTGCAGTACAAGAGGAGTACCGCGAATCACCGTCAGGTACACTTTGGCAATGCCGTTTACGATCCGGTACAGGAATTTACCCACACCCGGGCGCATCACTTCCTGGTTTTTATCCCAGGTAGAGCGGATGATGGCCACAACCACACCAATGGCAATACCCATCATGCCCGCTACAAAAGTGATCAGCAGTGTATTCTCCACACCGGTCAGCATCATCTTCCAGCGGTTTTTGGTAATAAAATTCAGAACAAATTCGGCTTTCACGCCGGAAAACCATTCCGCAATGGCATTAAACAAGGGACTTCCTCCATTCGCACATGAAGAGGGAAGCGGATACACCGCTTCCCATCTTTATTCATGCAGTTATGCGTATTTCCGTATTTCCGTATTTTCGTATTTCTTATTCGGCGTCTTCAGCGGGGATGTACTTTTCGATGATGGCATCCACAGTGCCGTCAGCGATCAGATCCTGCAGTGCAGCGGAAACCTTGCCCAGCAGTTCCACATTATCCTGAGAAACGGCAATTGCGTAGCTTTCCACCACATATTCTGTTTCCAGAATGATCAGACCTTCGTTGTCCTTCACGAACGCATCAGCGGGAGCGGCATCGATCAGCACGCAGTCCACCTTGTCGTTTTTCAGAGCTTCCACAGCATCCACGTAGGAAGTGTAGCTTTCCACAGTGCCCAGACCGGTTTCTTCGATATCCCAAGTGGCATACAGGTAACCGGTGGTGCCCAGCTGCACGCCGATGGCGTAGTTGTTGCCTTCAACGAACAGATCGTCAACGGTGGTGATGGGGCTGCCTTCCTTCACGATGATCACCTGAGTAGAGGTGGTGTAAGGGAAAGAGAAGTACACGTTGTTCATACGGTCAGCGGTGGCAGTCAGACCGGCCAGAGCAAAGTCGGCCTTGCCTTCGGTCACAGCGGGGATAATGGAATCAAACAGCATGTCGTCAACCTTCACGCCGTCATAACCCAGCTTCTTGGCAATGGCATCGGCGATTTCATAGTCGATACCCACGATGTCTTCACCGTCATAGAATTCATAGGGAGGGAACTGAGCTTCGGTCGCCATGATCAGGTAGTTGCCTTCTTCAGCAAAAGCGGATACGGACAGGATCATCATCAGGGCCATCAGGATCGCAACAAACTTTTTCATTTTATATTTCCTCCAGATATTTTGTTTACCTCTCAGGTACGCACTGAGTATAGCATGCGATTATGCGCCTGTCAACACTATTTTTGAATTTTTATGCATATTTTTCGATATATTTTTGTATTTCCGGTGTATTTTGTGCATATTTTTGTGTATCGTTGCATATTTTGTATTTTCCGGTCAATCTTTTTCCGCTCTGAATATGCCGCACTTCAAATACTGGGTTTCAGGCGCCGCCAGCAAGATTGGATGGTCCTTGCCCTGTGTGCGCCATTCCACTTGCTGCAGACGCACATGAGCATCCTTGGCAGCAGCATAAATCACTTCGCGGAACTGGTTGGGCAGCATGTGCTGAGAGCAGGAACAGGTGACCAGGTATCCCCCATCCCTAAGCAGCTTCATACCGCGCAAATTAATTTCCTTATATCCGCGTTCAGCAGCCTGCACGGCGCTGCGGGATTTGGTAAAGGCAGGCGGGTCCAGAATAACCACATCATACTTTTCCCCTGCCGCGCTTTGCTCGCGCAGAAAATCAAAGGCATTGGCAGCCACAAAACGGACATTTTCAAATCCGTTCAGCGCCGCATTTTCACGTGCGCATTCGCAGGCAAATTCAGAAATATCCACACCGGTTACATCTGCCGCATCATAACGCGCAGCATGAAGCGCAAAGCTTCCCGTGTGGGTAAAGCAGTCCAGCACCTTCTGTCCCTTCACAAAGGGCGCAATGGCTGCACGGTTTTCCTTTTGGTCCAGAAAGAAACCCGTCTTCTGACCATTCTTCACATCCACATGGAACTTCACGCCGTTTTCAATAAGCAGCACACGGTCAGGCACATCACCGCGCAGCGTCTGGCAGGTTAGCGGCAATCCTTCCAGTTCACGCACAGGCACATCGCCGCGTTCATAGATTCCTCTGGGATGCAGTTCTTCTTCCAGCGCATCGCAGATGGCATCCTTGAACTGTTCCATGCCCAGCGCAAGGCACTGCAGGGAAATCACATCGCCAAAACTGTCAGCAATCACGGCAGGCAGACCATCGCTTTCCGCAAAAATCAGACGGCAGGAATGAAGATCCGCAAAAGTGCGCCGATAGTCAATCGCGCGCTTTACCTTGGCCTTGATGAAATCCGCATCAATTTCCACATCTTTGTGGCTCAGAATGCGCAGCGCAATCTGAGAAGCAGGGTTGTAAATAGCCTTTGCCAGGAAACGACCGTTCTTCGCCTGCACGGTGACCACATCACCGGGCGTGAACTCTCCTTTAACCTTTTCAATATCACTTCTGAAAATCCACGGATGTCCGCTGTACACACGTTTTTCTTTGCCGGGAACGAGAATAGCAGTTGCCATTGAAAACTTCCTTTCACCACTCAGAATCAATTGATTATATCACACACCGTCTGTTTCTGTATACATACCTTTGCCCTGCCGCTTGCCAAATTCATCCATTTTCGACTAAATTTTACGTCAAATAACTGCTTCTCGCATCACACATGGACAAAATAGCCATTGTCAACAGACAAAAAGACATGTATAATAGACGGGCACCAAGCATTTTGGAGGTAAACATGTACAAACTGCTGCTCGCAACCGATCAGGAAGTAATCCGTCAGACTTTCCAGGAATACCCCTGGAACAGAATGGGCTTTCATGCCCCTCTGATCGTCGCTTCCTCCGAAGAAGCAATTGACGCACTCAGTTCTCATGCAATCGATGCCGTCGGCTACTATTTTGAGAAAAAGAACGGCGTGAAGCTTTCCTCTTATCTGCGTTACGATCGTCCCAGCATGGCCATTTTTTCCGTTACCATGGACACCGAAAAACAGCTGCTTGTGCTCAAGGAACTTGCCGAAATGATGAATCGCCTGCACAGCGATTTTTCGGATGAACCCTATGATGACGAAGCCATGCGCACACTGCTCAAAGACGAATTGACCCGCCGTCTGCTCAGCGGCAAAGTTGAAGATTTTGCCATGGCAGAACGCCAGTTCAAAGTCCTTCGCTCCCACATTTCCTTTACCCGTCCCTGTATGGTATACGAATTGGATATGCCTCAGGGCGATGTGTACGTTTCTTTGCATTTTAATGCGCTGGAACGCCTGGAGCGGGCTCTGCGCAATAACTTCTTCGGCCGTCTGATTGACCGCGTGTATTATGCCGTAGCTGTACTCAGTCCCCGCCACATTCGCGTAGCTGCCATTCCCCGTGCCGGCGAAGAACAGGACTTGAAGGATTTTGAACAGCGCGCCAATGCCCATGTAGAAGACAGCATTGAGCGTATCAAGGAATTCCTGGATCTGGACATTGAGGTGCTCCATTCCGGCATCATTGAAAACCTGAAAGCACTCTCTCCTGCTTCCGCAGAGTGATATATCCCAAATACAATGTATAAAAGGAGGTTCTCATATGGGTTTCTTTTCCAAATTGGCCGGCCAGTTCATTGATGTGATCGAATGGACTTCTCCCAGCGATGATATCATGGTGCACCGCTTTGAACGCGACGGCAACGAAATCAAGATGGGCGCCCAGCTTACTGTACGCGAAAGCCAGGTCGCCATTTTGGTGAACGAAGGCCAGTTGGCTGACGTATTCATGCCTGGCCGCTACGAGCTTTCCACTCAGAACATGCCCATTCTCACCACGCTGAAGAGCTGGAAGTACGGCTTCAATTCCCCCTTCAAGGCAGAAGTGTACTTCATCAACACCAAGCAGTTCCTCAACCAGAAGTGGGGCACCAGCAATCCCGTCATGATGCGTGACGCCGAATTCGGCATGATCCGCCTGCGCGCCTTCGGCATCTACGCCTTCTCCGTCAGCGAGCCTGTCACCTTCCTCAAGGAAGTGTTCGGCACCACCCAGCTGATGACCACGGAAGGCGTCACCGGCCATATCAAGCGTATGCTGGTTTCCGGCCTCTCCGATGCCATTGCCCAGAGCAAGATTCCCGCACTGGATCTGGCCGCCAATTATGATGAACTGGGCCAGTATGCCCGCAACGTGCTCACCGAGCGTCTGATGCCACTGGGCCTCAAACTCAATGACTTTATCATCGAAAACATCTCCCTTCCCGAAGATGTGGAAAAGGCCATGGACAAGCGCACCTCCATGGGTGTGCTGGGCGATTTGAACAAGTTCACCCAGTATCAGGCTGCAGAAGCCATGCGCGAAGCTGCCAACAATCAAAACGGCGCTGCCGGCATGAGCGCCGGTTTCGGAGCTGCCGCCATGATGTCCCAGGCCATGCAGTTCAGCGCTCAGCAAATGCAGCAGCCCGTGCAGCAGGCCGCTCCTCAGCAAGCAGCAGTCCCCGCAGGCGACACCAAGTTCTGCATGGAATGCGGTGC
This sequence comes from Clostridia bacterium, assembly GCA_017550035.1. GTDB lineage: Bacteria > Bacillota > Clostridia > Christensenellales > Aristaeellaceae > SVGT01. The sequence continues at coordinate 16,351 of JAFYLS010000032.1, read as the reverse complement.
CCGCATTCCCAAAGCTGCCAAATTCTGCAGTGAATGTGGAGCCAAGCAGGGCTGATCCTTACAGAAAACGCAAACGCCGCCTGTATCTATGGGCGGCGTTCTCATTTTCCCGTTCATTCATTGAACTGCCATGATATTACCGCATTTACACACTTTTCTTTTGGCAGCATTTCCGTTATACTGTTTACAGAACGCAGGAACGACAGTTGAAGCATATAAACGATGTTTTTATCCTTCTTTCCCTTTCCTGTTTTCTACCGGTTTGCTATACTGACATCGTGCCAAAGATGCACGGAAGGAGAAAAAATTATGGAATACTATAACCCCAAACCCATTCATGAAACGTCCCGCAAACCCTCCAGGAAATCCAACACCAAACTGATTGTTATCGCCGCCCTGATCGTCGTGATTGCCGTACTGGTTATCAGCACCTGCACCGTACAGGTAAACACCGGTTACACCGGCATCGTCACCACCTTCGGTAAAGTTGAAGACCGCACGCTGGAAGCCGGCTTCCACTTCAAGAGCCCCTTCCAGAAGATCATCACCATGGATAACCGCGAACAGAAGACCGTGTTCAACACTCAGGCTTTCTCCAGCGATATCCAGCAGGTTGAAATCTCCGGTTCCATCAACTATGCCATCAACAAGTCCACTGCCATGACGCTGTTCAAGGAAGTTGGCACCGACTATTTCAACAAACTCGTGAACCCCCGTATGATGGAAAACACCAAGGCCGTGTTCTCCAAGTACACCGCTGAAAACCTGGTATCCTCCCGCGAAGTGCTTTCCACTCAGATTCAGGAATCCCTGAGTTTCGAAATGCAGAGCTACGGTATCAACATCATCAGCGTGTCCATTGAAAACATCGACTTTACCGACGCTTTCACCGATGCGGTTGAAGCCAAGCAGGTTGCCGCCCAGAAGAAACTGCAGGCCGAAATCGAACAGGAACAGAAAACCATGGAAACCCAGCAGCAGGCCGAACGTCAGCGTATTCAGGCTGAAGCCGAAGCCGCCGTGGCCAAGATTGATGCAGATGCCGCAGCTTACGCTATCGAAGTAAAGAGCGAAGCCGAAGCCGCTGCCAACAAGCTGATTGCTGAATCCCTGACCGAAGAACTGATTCAGTTTAACGAAATTCAGCAGTGGAACGGCGAACTGCCCACCTACGTATCCGGCGGCGCCGCAGAAGCGCTTCCCATCATTGACCTGAACGCGGAAGATAATACCGACGCTGAATAATCAAAACATACGGACGGCAAAAAAGCCGTCCGTTTTTTATTGAAAGAAGGGTAAGAGAAATGGCAAAATGCGAATATCGCCTGCGCGGCGATTTCAACGGTTTTCTGAACGCACTTAACAACGAAATTTTGAGCGGCAGCATTTCTGCCAGTCTGGAAGACGGGAGCGATATCATCCTGAGTGACGTTCAATGTGCCGTGCGTGTATACGAGCGTTACAGCTATATAGGCGGAAACCGCGTCAGTCTGAACATCACAGTGGTAGGACGCGGCAATGACCTGTACGTCACCGCCATTACCTCCGGCGGCAGCCAGGCAGTGTTTTTCAAAGTCAACACCTTCGGTGAAAGCGCCTTTCTGGACAAGGTGATCGACTTCATCGAGAGATACCAGCGCAACTACCGCGGATGATACATAAAAACGCCTCCCAACAGGAGGCGTTTTCAATTGGAGTTACTGGTTCTTTTCTTTAATCAGCTGATCCAGCAGGCGGGGATAAAGCTGGCTGGTCATGCCGCCATCCACCACAATTTCCGTGCCGGTCACATTCTTGCTCAGGTCGCTGCCCAGATAATAAGCAGCGTTGGCCACATCTTCAAAATCGGAAATATCGCCAAGGGGCGTCATCTGACCGCCGATAGCGGATGCGCCCATTTTGCGCCAGCGTTCGGTCTTGATGGTGCCGGGCAGCACAACGTTCACGCGGATCCCAAAGGGACCCAGATCCACAGCAAAAGCCTTGGTCATGGCATTGATGCCGCCCTTGGAAGCACAGTAAGCGCTGCGGTTGGGAATGGCAGCATGAGCAGTGTTGGAAGAAATGAACACCACGGCGCCCTTGTGCTGTTCCTTCATACGCATAGCAGCCTGACGGACGATCATGAAGTTCCAGACCAGATTGGTTTCAAACACTTCCTGGAATTCCTCCACAGGCACAGTCCAGAAATCCATACCTTTGGCAGGATCGTTGCCAAAGCCCAGATTGGCGGCATTCAGCACAACCGTTTCCACAAACACGCCCTTTTCATCCAGATCGGCAAAGATATCCTTTACGCGCTGTTCGTTACGAATATCCAGTTCATAGCCCCAGGCTTCCACACCATGATCTTTGGCAATCTGCGCAGCAGCAACTTCGGAATTCTCATTCTTTCGGCTGGTAATAACAACGTTGTAACCGTTCTTGGCAAAGGTTTCGGCAATGCAATAACCGGTACCGGCAGCAGCGCCGGTGACAAATACTGCTTTCTTCACAATCATTTCTCCTTATGCATGGGGAAAGCTAATTCACTTTCCCTTTCTTTCAGATCTCAAACGCTTCGTAAGGGGTAAGAATGATTTTATTTTCAAACAGGAATCCCTCAGGATTCAGATCATCAAACAGCCCATAGTGCAGAGGAACGGCGTATTTGGCTTCCGCATCAGCTGCAAACCGTGCGGCATCACACATATTCATGTTATTGCCCGCACCGTTTACCGGCAGGAATATATAATCAATATCACAAGGCACAGCCCCCAGCACATAGGAGGAATAGAGCGTGTCGCCCGTCACATAGAGACGCTTGCCTTCCGCTTCAATCACCACGCCAATAGCACAGGGCTCACTGTGCTCTGCAGGGACAGAGATGAAACGAACGCCCTTTTCCGTCCATTCCACGCCCGCTTCAAAGCGCACATAGTTATGGGGTGCGCCATGGCTTCTCGCCTTCTGCCAGCAGGAATTGGGAGACAGCACCACCATTCCTTTTTCCTTCTTATCCAGAAAACGAGGCGCCGTTTCGGGGTCGTAGTGGTCCAGATGGTCATGGGTAAACACCATTACATCCGGACAGAGATCAAAAAGGCGTTCTACCACCGGAATACGGCGGTGTTTGCCTTCGATCTTCCCCACCGAATCAGAAAGGTAAGGGTCAATCATCACCTGAAGACCGTTGGTTTCGATGAGCAGTCCCGCCTGGGTAAGCCAGGTCACTTTCATTTCAATCCCGCCTTTCGAATGGAGATGGTATAGGTTTCCTTTTCACCGGGCAAAAGGACTTTGTGTCCGTCCGGCATATTCAGTCCGTTTACCATGCCAGCCTGCGGTTCAATGCACAGAAACCCCTGATTGCCTCCGCCATTGAACAGCACGCGCTGGTCAAAGTTTAGCGACATTTCAAACACCGTATCATCCAGCAGTGCGCCGGTGCCAGCCGCATTGTAATACCCGGAAATAGCAATCCCTTTGGGACAAATGCCTGTCCGATAGCACATTTCCGTTTCTGTCATTTCTGCCGTATTGCCGGTAGGTACGAAAGTGGCGCTGCGTTCATGGCGCGAACCAATCTCAGCGCTGAACACATCCGGTTCAGCAAAAGCGGTATGGAAGGCCATGGTGTAAGGCATGACGCAATCGCCCGTATTGGTCAGGGTCAATGTACGCATCATGCCGTCTTCCGTCAGTGTATCGGTAATACACATCCGGAACAGGAAAGGATAGCGCTCTCCCCTATTTTCGTATACCGCTGCCACTTCATGCTCCGACACATCCGTTACCGCAAACGGAGCATTGTACATCAGCCCGTGCAGATGGTTCTGAAACGCCATCTCATTGACTGGCAGATGATAGGTTTTCCCTTCAAAGCTGAACTGTCCGCCCGCTGTGCGGTTGGCAGGGAACAAAAGCGGAATGCCATAGAGGAACGGCGTTTCCTCCAGCACAGGCATTTCTCCCGCTTCCCGCAAAACAGCCTGACCATCACAGCGCAGCGAAACCATATTCATGCCGAAATGCGGCACAACTACAGCGGTCCATCGGCCGCATTTCAGCGCAACAGCGCTTTCAAACCCGCCCATATTACACCTTCAGCACTTTCACTTCGCCGGGCTTCACCACAGCGCCCTTGTCTTCGCCTTCGGGCAGCACATAATCTTCGCAAGAATCGTTCCACACGGTCTGGATGGTTTTGCCATTCCAGGTGTAGGCGGCTCCCCATACCTTTGCGGGCAGGGGATGTTTGGGAATATCGTACTTCCCTTCGGTGAAGAAAGGCAGGTATTCCTTGCGCAGGTCGATGTGCTGCTTCATATAAGCTGCCAGACTGGGGCAAACCTCGATGGACTTTGCACGGCAGCGATAGAGCGCCACGTCATAGATAAGCCCGTGCACGAAGGCGTAATTCATGTGCTTTTCCCAGTCCTGCTGTTCATCATGCAGGAAGCGGTTGGTCACCGTTACTTCAGGGAAGGCATAGCGGAAAATATGGGGGTAGGAATCCTCGGTATACTGCATGGCGAAGCCGCATCCGTGGGTAAAGTCAATCATGGGGCTGATGCGGTCGGAAGGCCATTCAGTACCGAACCACTGATCGCCCTTAAGCATATCCCGCATTTCCATGATCACCTGCCAGCGCAGTTCGGGATCCAGGTCAATGCGGTTGCCGTGGGAATGGGTCTTGTCAAAGCACAGATGGAAGGCGCAGCCCAGCTGATCAAAGAAAGTGCCGTTGGAGCCCAGTTCCAGATGGCGCTTTTCAATTTCCTTCACCTTAGCAGGCCATTCTTCGGTGCCAAAACAGCCCATGGCAAAAGCCTTGTGGCCAAATTTAAGCAAGGTACCGCTGTTGGAGAACTTGTAGAAATCCTGATATTCGCTACCGTCGATGCCCTTCATGGTGTACTTGAAGCCTTCAGTCTTGTAATAATCCGTAGCCAGATCGATCAGATGTCCGTTGGCATACAGAATCACGCGGCCGCCCATATCATTGATTTCTTGAATGGCCTTCGTCAGTTTTTCGGCGCCGCCCATGCGTTCATCAGGACGGTAGTTGGGATAGCCGGCGTCCATGCCTTCTTCCCACCAGGCGAAAAGCAAAATCATGTTGATGCCGTATTTGGCGCCTTCCTGATACAGCCGGGGCAGATCTTCATACTTATGGTAGATCTGGCCATACTGATGCTTCATGATGATGCGCTGCCAGCCCATGAGGTGTTTGATGGAATCCTTCTTTTCCAGAGGCTTGAGCCAGCTGCTTTCCGCCCAGGAACGGTAGTAATCCACACCCTTGCGCCAGTCCTTTTCAAACAACGCAGTAGTAAAGCCTTCATAGCACACCGTTTCGCCGGGTTCAACCACCGGATAAGTCGCCACGCCCACCAGGAAGTACTTATTCTGACTGTTGCGAGGTTCGCAGCCGGTAATCAGGCAGAACTTGCGCCATTCCCTAAAATGAGCGCCGATGTAGAAATAATGATCACCCGTTTCAAAACCCAGCCAGGGCATGGTAATTTCACCGGGATATTCAATCATGCGCAGCACGCCGTCATAATCGGCAGCCATATATTCGGTGTGCTTGCTCATGGTATCGGCATGGGGGTTCTTCACCTTCTGGCCCAAACCGCGGGACATGACCAGCACGTCATCTTCCAGTTCTCCTCCCAGTTTTTCCACCTGGAACAGAGGGAACTGCAGTTCGTTGATGCGTACCCCGGAATTGTTTTCCATATTGGCAGCATAGTGAACGGCGCCGTTCTTCGTTTCAGCCGTCAGGGTAAGAACGATCTCATGTTCATTGCCCTCTTCGTCCACAATGCCGTTATATACGCACTTGATCAGATTGCCCTCGCAAATCATCTCGGGAGCTTTCTGCATATGAGAATAGACGCCAATCTCGCGATTCCCGCCCCAAACGCAGGAATCCAGATGCAAGCGCCAGAAATCGCCGTTTTCTTTCATGACAGGGGCAAAACCCTCTCCGCCGGGAACAAATCCATTGCTGTATCGAATGGTCATTTCTTTCACGTATCTTTACATCCCCTTTCCTCTCTATAATATACGCTATACACCGCTGTGCTGCCATGAATGAAACGGCACAATTTTTGTGCTATTTTGACTTATTCACATTGACAAAACATTTTCGCAACGATACAATAATTTTGTTCTTTTTCGACATCAAATACCTATATTCCTGCAAGGAGGCACCATGCTCTACGCACTGGATATCAGCCGCGGCGTAAGCTGCACCATGTTTGGCCGCATGATGCAGAAAAACGGCTGGGAAAGCACGCAGAAACGGTCCATCGCCCGAAATCTGATGGTTTTTGTGATCGATGGGCAGGCCGAATTTGATGTGGCAGATGCGCATTACCACGTTTCTGCAGGCGACATCCTCATCATTCCTGCCAATACGCCATACCTTGGTTACACCGCAGATTGCTGCGAGTATTATTTTTTCCATTTCACCGGGCTTATTTCTCCCTGCAGCACCCCCAACATCCCCCGGGACCTGCGCAGAGAGTTTACCTTTACGCTGTCCCCTGCCGTGTATGACAAGGTGTATTTCCCCCTGAAAATAGCCACCCGGGAAGACTATAACAAAATCTACAACTGCATTATTTCCTGCACCGAGCACAATGCACACGGCACCATGGCAGGACGTCTGATTCTGGATATGGAATTTCTCAAAATCATGCTGCTGCTCGGCGAAGTAACAGAATTTGAAAACCGCAGCAACAACTATCCGCCGGCACTGGATAAGATGATCGTTTTCATCAAAAAGAATCTGACCAAACCCATCACGCTGTCTGATTTGTGCACGCACTGCCGCATCTCTTCTTCCTATGCCGAACGGCTGTTCAAGCGTCATCTCAATACCACAGTGACCGAGTACATCAACAGCGAAAAACTGTACTATGCCTGCGAGCTGATGCGTTCCACCGGCATGAACATCAGCGAAATTGCTGCGTACCTGGGCTATTGTGATGTATTTTATTTCTCCAAACGCTTCAAACGCAAATTCGGCAAATCTCCGTCCAAAATGTTCCGCACAGAAAAATAGAGCATCCATCAGGATGCTCTTTTTGTTTATACCGGTTATTCAACATAGATTTCCGTCCGGATGATGCCGTCCGTTTCTTCCGCAGTATCGGCTTCCTGCGTATATATCGTACTTCCGGCACATACCTCTTCAAACTGCAAGCGAACCCTGGTTTCTCCCGTCGCAATCCTGTCCCTAATCATCTGCGCACCCGCTTCATCGCTGGTAAAAGAAGATAGTACTACTCCGTTTTCAAACAGACTGTGTCCATCGTTCAGCCATACCGCAAGAACCTTGTCCGCTTCATCCAGCATGGAAAAACCTCTGATATACACAGCTTCAGCCGTGTTTTCCTCATTTTTCACCTTTTCCGCGTCGAGTCCGCTCCTCCGTTTTCCGTTGAAGGGAACCCATTGCCGGATGGTTTCCTGCTGTTCGCGCTGCAATACAGATGCATCCGTTTCACTGTAGCCAAAGGCCATCGACATGCTGTCCGCTTGTACGGGTGCACTTTTTTCTGCATCTCTGTTTACATCGTACCGCAGCCAGAGCGTACCATTTTCATGAAGCGTACAGCTGTAAACTACGGCATGATACGCTTCCCGTTCATCCACCTGAACTTTCTGAGTAATTTCCGGCTGCACAAGCATTCTGGGCGCATCCGTCAGATCTTCATGACTCAGGTGCGTCACACCATAGAGCAGCAATGCAACAGCTGACAGTACTGCTGCCGCCCATTTTCCATACCGTGGCTGTACAGCCGGTCTATGTTTCATCTTTTGTAGAATTTGCCGCTTTGCATTGCCGTCAAGGTGCAGTTTTTCCAGTTCTCTGTCCAATTCCGTCTTCAGAAGCTGCATATCCTTTTCCTCGGTTTTCAACGCAACTCGCCTCCTTCCGTCGGTTTCCCGCGCAGCAGTTCCCGGCCTCGTCTTAACCGGGTCAGCGCAGTATTCAGAGGGATCTGCAGACAGAACGCCGTTTCTTTGACCGAAAGCCCGTGATAATAGTGCAGCAATATGGGCAGACGATACTTTTCCGCAAGTTCCATCACAGCCTGCGTTACATCTCCATCAAGCCCCGTTTGCATCTGGCTGCCTTCAACAGCTTCAATAGACCAATACCGATCCACGATGTGAAACCAGCTTTTTCTCCGCATATCCCGGCATGTCCGGATGGCTATGCGGATCAGCCAGGTCAGTTCACTGCTTTCATGCCTGAAAGCCTCCCAGTGCCTGTATGCTTTGATAAAGGTTTCCTGCACCGCATCCTGCGCATCATGGATATCCTTGAGATACAGTATACACAATCGATATAACTGGTCTCCGTACAGAGAAATCATCGTTTCCACCGCATCTTCGGGAGATTTTGCATACAATTCCTTGCCATCCATCTGCATTCCCTCCTTTCCTGAATGATTGGACGCAGCAAAACGCCATTATATTTCATTTTTCCAAACTTTTATATTTTCCTCTCAATACGTTCATTATGCTTTCATACAAAAAGCCGGGAAGTTTCCTTCCCGGCTTCTTTTGTCATGCATTACTTGCTTTCCGGTTTCACAACCAGGGTGAAGGTATCATGACGTTCATCTTCATCCACATTCATGTCGTAATATACGCCTTGATCATCCAAATAATCGTACCAAAGATGCTGCTTGGCTACAAAAGTCAGTTCCACGTCATCTCCCATCTGATACCCTGGAATCTGCGTCAGGTCCACCGTATACAAATGTCCGTAGATTTCCTGCTCATGCCCGACGAAATTGCCATACTGATAGTCGTATTTTTCGCCGAATACTTCCATATCCACCCAAGTCTGGTACTGAGCCCGGGCCCAGCTTCCTTCAACGCCGATTTTGTTTTGATGCCAGAAATAAATGTTTTCTTCACTCTGATCCTCACTCTTGTATGCCAATACCCGTTCATCAAAGAGCGGATCATCCACATTCGTACGTACACCATCGGTGGTGCAAGGATAGTGGAATCCTATGGTCAATTTGTTTCCATCAAAATACACCTGATCAAAAATGACCGTTAATCCGGGCCAGGGATCTTCAGCAGCCACTTCCCATACCACATCTTCCAGCAGCTGCGCTTCTTCTGCCATGACGCCAAGTTGCAGCAACCAGGACTGGTCATCTTCTTCCATGTGATATTCGGCAGTAGTGTCATGCCACTCCCTGAACAGGTTGAGTGCATCCGAACCCATAGCCACACTGCAGCTCAGAAGCACCAGTACCATTGCCAGTACCCAGCCAACATTCATCTTTCTTTTCATCCGTTTTCCTCCTTCCATTTGTTCACGGACATGCTGCTTTGTCCTTTCCTGCAACCGGATATGGTGCATTTCGCTGTCAATGTGTTCTTTCAGACAAGTGACAGGGACTGTGTTCAAAGCCAAAACGGCACGCCTCCTTTCTGTAATTGTTCCTTTATTTTTTCCCTTCCCCGTTTCAAGCGGCTAAGCACCGTTCCAATGGGAAGATGGAGAATGGATGCAATTTCTTTCGCCTGCAGTTCCTGATAGTAATACAGCAGAATAGGCACACGGTATTTCTCATCTAATGCCATAACCACCTCTGCTACTTCTCCGTAATCCGCTTTTTCATCCGGCATCGACGGCGATACACTTTCCGGTGTGACTGACCGGTCTACCAGACGGTACCACGCGCCGCGGGTCATATCCCGGCATGTTCTCAGGGCAATACGGGTAAGCCAGGTTTTTTCACTGCTTTCCCCACGGAAACTTTCATAGTGCCGAAAGGCCTTCAGAAAAGTTTCCTGTGCGGCATCCTGGGCAAGATTCGCATCCTTGAGGTACAAACAGCACAGGCGCACGATCGAATCACCGTATGCTTCCATCATCCGAACGACAGCTGTCTGCGCATCCCGGATCATCTTCCGGTCATCCATACTGCTTTCCCCCCTTCACTTAATTGGACGCACCTTTTGGGACAGAATATTGCATTTCGCCCAAATAAAAAAATGACGGGAAATATGACATTTCCCGTCATTTGGATACCGGATATTCTTATTCGCTCATTTCACCGCGAATATTCTTCGTCAGATATTGCTTTCTGTTTTCCACATCGCCCAATACCCACATCAGCTTGGTCACAGCAGCTTCGGTAGTCATATCGCCGCCGCTGAACACGCTCTGCGAAAGAACATTGCTGCCCACTTCGTAATGGGTAAAATCCGCCTTTTCAAACATGCACTGGCTGGTCACCAGCGTGATGATGCCATGCTTGCCCAAAGACTGCAGTTTGTCCACCAGATTACGGCGGATGTAGTGCAGGCCGCCCATACCGAAAGCCTCCAGCACCAGTCCTTTGTACCCTGCCTGTGCCAGAAAATCAAACACTTCGGGAGATGTGCCGGGAATCAGCTTCAGCAAAAATACATGAGGATCAATTGCATCCATCAGTTCATGACCTTTGGGATTGCGCACAGGCAGCAGTTTTTGCATATGCACGCCGTCGGAATCCACCGTGCCTGCCAGAGGCCCGTTTACCGAATGGAACGCCTTGAACGCTGTGGTACGCATTTTCACCGCGCGGGTACCGCAGATGATCTTATGATGGAACACCACATACACGCCGCCGGGCGCTTCCTGCAAAACAGCCAGCGCTTCCTGAAAATTGACCGGCGCATCGGAAAGCGGATGCCCGATAGGAAGCTGAGAACCAGTCAGCACCACAGGTTTCCCCATCTCGGGCAGCATATAAGAAAGCGCTGCCGCAGTATACGCCATGGTATCCGTACCGTGGGTAATCAGCACACCATCATAGGTTTTTAAGGCCTCATACACTTCTCTTGCCAGCACACGCCATTCTTCCGGCTGAATGTTGCTGGAATCCAAAGAAAATACATCTTTGCTGTCAATGATAATATCCTTGGGCAAAAGGACCCGGTTCAAAAGTTGGGCTGCATCAATACCGGGACGAAGACCGTTTTCCCCTGCAACGCTGGCAATGGTGCCGCCGGTTGCCAGCAGCATAAAACGCCGGGACATACAGCAATCCCTCCTGATCGTTACTCTCTTGTTCATCTTATCATAATTTTTGCAGTTTTGCACCCCTTCAGGGCACATTTCGACACAATATCGCCATAAAATGTAGCTCGGTTTTGGTTGCAAACCAAGCCGTTCTGGGGTATAATAAAGCGATTCCTGAAAACAGGAGTTTTTATTCGTCATGAAAGAGTTTGTACCTTTACTGGTCAGCGGAATCGGGATTTGCTTTTTATGTGCGGTATACCTGTATCTCATCTGCCCGCACATTGGCAAAAACCCCATGCGCACAAAGGCATTCAGGTACCATTTCGCTCATCGGGGGCTGCACAGCGCTTCAGTGCCGGAAAATTCCCTTTCTGCATTCCACATGGCAGCAGAGCAGGGATACGGCATTGAATTGGATGTACGCTTAACGCAGGACAACCACCCCGTCATTTTCCATGACGAAAATGCATTTCGCATGTGCGGCATTGATAAACGCATCTGCGATATGACATTAAACGAAATCCGCGCAATGCGCCTTTTGCAGACAAACGAAACGGTACCCACCCTGCAGGAAGCCTTGCAGACCGTAAACGGAAAAGTACCCCTGCTGATTGAACTCAAGTCTTCTCCCTGCGGTGAATGCAGGCGGCTTCTGGTGGATTCTGTACTGGACGCACTGCAAAGCTATCCCGGCAAAGTCTGTCTGGAATCCTTTGACCCGCGCATGATGTACCATGTGCGCAAAAGGAACCCGCACATTCCAAGAGGACAACTGGTGATGAACGGAAAAGGCCTCCGATTCTTTCTGCTCAGCCGCCTGTTGGTGCTGTTTCTGTCCCGCCCTCACGTTATTGCCTGCGAAAAGCACTGCGTAAACCTTACCACCCTGACAATCGCACGCCTGTTTCATCCCGTGATGATCTCCTGGACCATCAGGAGCGCGGCGGAATGGCACGCGGTTAACCATAGATCTGACCTGATGGTCTTTGAGGCATTTCTGCCTCAGGCGGGTATCCTATCCAATCACCCGCGCAATCTCAGAAAGAGGGGAATAAATAACCATGAGTGAACTGCATGAAAACGCCAATCGCAAAGTAGTATCCGCGGAAGGCATGAAAAAACTGGAAGAAAAACTGAAAGAAATGACCACTACCGGCCGTGCCGCCATTGCTGAAAAACTGAATGTGGCCCGCGGCTACGGCGACTTGAGCGAAAACGCCGAATACGACGCCGCCAAGGACGAACAGGCCAATCTGGAACGCGAAATCATGGAACTGGAACAGACCATCCGCACCGCCATCGTCATTGACGATGAAAACGTGTCCACCGACAAAGTGAACGTAGGTACCAACGTACGCGTGAAGTACGTGGAAGACGGCGACGTGGAAGAATATGCGCTGGTCGGCGCATTGGAAAGCGATCCCATGAAGAACCGTATTTCCAACGAATGCCCCATCGGCATGGCTCTGCTGGGCAAGCACGTGGGCGACGTGGTGGATGTGGAAACCCCCGACGGTTTCATCAAGCTGGAAATTCTGGAAATCAGCCGTCAGGACTAATCCTGTCAGTGTAACTTAAAGCGAGGTAATATACAAATGCCCGAAGAACTCAATTTTTCCGAACAGGAACAAATCCGCCGCGCCAAGCTGGACGCCATGCGTCAGGAAGGCATCGATCCCTATGTCATCACCAAGTGTGATGTCACCCATGCCAGCGGCGAAATCGTTGCCAATTTTGATGCACTTGAAAATCAGGACGTAAAGATCGCCGGCCGTATGGTCAGCCGCCGTCTGATGGGCAAGGCCGCCTTTGCCCACATTCTGGATAAGGATGGAAAAATCCAGATTTACGTGCGCCGCGATGACGTAGGCGAAGAAGCCTATGCCGCTTTCAAGGGCTATGACATTGGCGATCTGATGCACATTGAAGGTATGGTATTCCGCACCAAGACGGGCGAAGCCAGCATCCATGTAAAGAAGCTGACTCTGCTCACCAAGTGCCTCAAGCCTCTTCCCGAAAAGTTCCACGGCCTGACCGATACCGATCTGCGTTTCCGTCAGCGTTATCTGGACCTGATCGTCAATCCCGAAGTGAAGCAGAACTTCATCATCCGCTCCCGCTTCATCAAGTTTATGCGCAACTATCTGGATAACATGAACTACATCGAAGTGGAAACCCCCGTGCTGAACACCATTGCCGGCGGTGCCGCTGCCCGTCCCTTCATCACCCATCACAATACGCTGGACATCAACATGTTCATGCGCATTGCTACCGAGCTGCCCCTCAAGCGTCTGATCGTGGGCGGCATGGATCGTGTGTATGAAATCGGCCGCATTTTCCGCAACGAAGGCATGGACCCCAAGCACAACCCCGAATTCACCACCGTGGAACTCTATCAGGCCTATGCTGATTTCCACGATATGATGGACATCGCCGAAGGCATCATCTCCGGTGCTGCCAAGGAAATCCTGGGCACCTACGAAGTGGAATGGATGGGCGAAAAGATCGACCTGACTCCCGGCTGGCGTCGCCTTTCCATGGTGGACGCCGTGAAGGAATATGTAGGCATCGACTTTAACGAAATCACCGATGACGCCGAAGCCGTGGCTGCCGCCAAGGCCAAGGGCGTGGAACTGGCCGATGCTGCCGAAAAGACCTGGGGCAACGCCCTCTATGCCTGCTTTGACCAGCGCGTGGAAGAAAAGCTGATCCAGCCCACCTTCATCACCATGTATCCTGTGGAAGTAAGCCCGCTGACCAAGCGCAGCCCCCAGGATCCCCGCCTGACCGAACGCTTCGAGCTGTTCATCTGCCACAGCGAACTGGCCAACGCCTACAGTGAACTGAACGATCCCATCGATCAGCGCTATCGCTTTGAAAAGCAGGCCGAACAGCGCGAACGCGGCGACGAAGAAACCGAAATGCTGGACGAAGATTTCCTCAATGCCTTGGAATACGGCATGCCTCCCACGGGCGGCATGGGTATGGGCATTGACCGCTGCGTGATGCTGCTCACCGGCGCCGATACCATCCGCGAGGTCATCCTCTTCCCCACCATGAAGCCCAGGGATTGAGTTTTCCCAAAGGAGATCATGCTATGACCATTCGTACCCCCATCGACAAAGAACATATCCGGGGTCATATGACATATCACGGCTGGAAATATCTGGCACTGCTTGTGCTGTCCATTGCCGGCTGGGCATTGATTTATCAGATGACCGCTTACCGTTCTCCTCAGGATAAGCGCATCGACGTGTATTTCAGCAGTTCTTCTGCCAGCACCGAAATGTGCGATGCTTTCCTTAAGCCCCTGTGGGATGAAGTAACACCGGATATGGAAACTGTTTCTTCCGTTGCTTTGATGCCCAGTGCAGATTATACTGCCGCCATGCAGATGCAGGTTTATCTGGCTACCGGCGAAGGCGATATTTACTTCCTGCGAATGGATGATTTCAAAACCTACGCCGCTGCCGAAGCCATGCTGCCTCTGGATGAATATCTGGCAAGCGGCCTGATCAATGCAGAAGGCATTGACCTGACTGCAGGACGCGTAAAAATCGTGGAAGAATACAGCGATGACGGCATTGCCACCTATACAGGTGAAGAACACATCTACGGTATTCCAACGGATACGCTGTTCGGATTCATGGATGGTTTTATGCTGGATAACCGCGGTATGGTCATGTGCATCTCCGCCGCCAACCAGAATGAAGCAAATGTGGTTCCTTTCTTCAACGCCCTGCTTCAGGCCGGACGAGGTGACAAGCCCGAATGGCTCACGCAGCAGGAACAGTAAGGCACACCATAAGACATATCAAAAAACACCCTGCCGCATGCAGGGTGTTTTGTTTTGCTGATAAGCGCATTATGCCGGATTATTCCTGTATCACAATCCATTTACTGCCGTTACTCTGAATAGTAATCAGCCCGCGGGTTGCAAAGCAGAAAGGAATTCCTGCGTTCTGCAGCTGCCTCTGTGCAGCCTTGGTATCTGTGGCACCGTGCGTAATGAAAACAAACTCCGGATTCACAGCAGCCAGAAATTCCGGATTCATGCGGCTGACAGCATGATGCGGATACTTCATCAAATCTGCTTTCACATCGTTTTTCTGAATCAGGTGCCACTGAGATATATACTCCACATCGCCGGTCAGCAGCATGGAAGTTTCCCCAAAGCGCACCATCAGCATGGCAGATGCATCATTATCTGTTTTTGCGTTTTCATGACGCATGAGGGTAATATCTGCATTGCCAAAGGGAATTTTTTCTCCGTCCTTCATATCCCGTACAGGGATACCGTATGCCTCCAGCGTTTTCATGGTAGACCGCTGAACAATGGCATTGCCGGTATAATCGTGGGGGAATACGGTAATGAACTCACCCACGGAAAATCCTGCTTCAAGCAGAGGAATCACGCCGCCAATGTGATCGCTGTGAGGATGGGAATTAAAAATTCGGTCAATATGCGTGATGCCCAGTTGTTCCAGCATCGCATGAACCTTCGGAAAATCAATCCGTTTCCCACTGTCCACCAGCATGGTATGAACCCCATCGGTCAAAAACATGCAGTCCGCCCCCGTCAGCGGGCAGACATACAGTGTCAGCAGTTCCTCATCGGCACTGAATGCTTCCGTTTCGGCTTTCAAAAAGACCCGCTTCTCCGCGGTTTCCGCACAGGCAGACGTGCACAGGAAAAGCAGAACAGTCAGCAGTGCCGCCATCCATCTTTTGTACATATTCAGTTTTCCTCTCATTTGGTATCTAAAGTATATCGCTTGCTTTTGTAAAAAAGGAGCCTCTGTATTTCAAGAGGCTCTCTTCGTTTTATGCCCAGTACACTTCGCCGGGTTCTTCTTCCATGATCACGTCCTGCATCATGCGGATGGCCTTGCTCAGACCTTCTTCTCCGCTCATGAGCGCATCTTCATGTTCGATGGAAACAGGGCCTTCATAGCCCACCTTGCGCAGTTCGCTGACAAAGTCCTTCCACATCTTGGCATCGTGACCGTAACCCACGGTGCGGAACAGCCAGCTGCGTTCGCGGATGTTGGTAAAGTTCTTGGTATCCAGCACGCCGTTCTTGGCAATGTTGTACTGATCCAGCACAGTATCCTTTGCATGGATAAAATGGATGCCGTCGCCGCCCAGTTCACGGATGGCCATGACAGGATCAATACCTTGCCAGAACAGATGGCTGGGATCCAGATTGGCGCCCAGCGTGGGGCCTACCGCTTCACGGATGCGCAGCATGGTTTCAGGGTTGTACACGCAGAAGCCGGGATGCATTTCGAAAGCGATCTTGTACACGCCGTG